>JBEBGH010000017.1:0-31130 GCA_040081565.1 Pirellulaceae bacterium | reverse complement strand
GACTTCTAGTCCTTAGATCGATTTAATCAACAACCACGAGAACCCGCTTGGAAACAGGCGGGTTCTTTTTTTTTAAAAAATCTTCAAATAAAGCTTGAAAAAAGATTTTAGTCCGATAAAAATAATCTAAGCGAAACAATCTCGTCACTGTAGTGTTGTTAGCGGTTCGGATTCATACATACTAGTGGGATTTCTCAAAACCGTCGTGTTTTGATTGTTTTAAGTTTCTTTTTTTTCTTTCTTTTTTTGGAGTTTGTGTATGTCTAATTCTCGTCGAAAGGGTTTTACCCTGATCGAACTGTTGGTGGTTATCGCCATCATCGGGATCTTGGTTGGTATGCTGTTGCCAGCCGTTCAATTGGTTCGCGAGGCTGCTCGCCGAACTGACTGTGCTAATCGCCTTCGCCAAGTGTTGATTGCGAAGCACAACTATCATGACGCCTATCGTCGTTTGCCCCCAGGAGCGTTGGGACCGAAGGGTCAAGCTGCTTGGACGAACTACATTTCGGCGACAAGCCCGGATTACTGGGCGCATCACCAAAACACGTCGTCTTTGGGATTGTGCCTCCCGTTCATGGATCTGAATGTGATCTACGAACAATGGGAACCGTTCTTCTATGACTTCTACAAGACGTTCTACACCTACACCTCACCAACAGCGACTGGTTCACCGGGTGCTGGCGGCGTACCAAAGGTATACAACGATTACTTGGACCCAAATTGGGGCGGCTATTGGGACGTGATGTACTACGAACCAGCAGCTTTGACATGTCCATCGGACACCGTGAATGAAACTTACACACAATGCACGTTTGCGTTGTGCCCAGTTAACATTGCCGGTGGTCCTGGTTTGACCGAAGACTCGATGGGAACCGTATCTTGGGTATGGCCAGGTGCCAACCCTGTGAGCGGTTTGGACGAGATGGGTCGCACGAACTACGGTGCTTGCGGTGGTGCATGTGCCGGTGGTCGTAACCGTCCTAACTTGGAAATGCAAGCTTATATCGGTACCGGTGGTTCACGCGAGAAGCGTAACCTGGACAACATTCCTGACGGCACAATGAATACCATTCTGGACGGCGAGACTTTGGGCGATATCCAAAACGACTTCGTAACAGGTACACCAGTTCGCTGGCGAACCCACAGCTACATGGGTGGCGGTATCATGCGTGGTCGTGGCTATGTACCTTGGAAGAAAGTTCCAGCGTTGGCTGGCACAGCGACCAAGAAGTATCCGCTTGGTAATGACCCCCGAGCCTCGATCCTTGGCGGCACAAAGATGTCACCATGGGTAGGCTTCGGTTCGGCTCACCCAACAGGCGTGAATTTCACGTTTGCTGACGGCCAAACCCGCTTGATTCCAAAGACCGCGTCTTGGGAAACCTTGTACGCGATCTTCGGCGAAAACGACGGTTCAATTGACCTTAACCTCGACTTCTAGTCCTTAGATCGATTTAATCAACAACCACGAGAACCCGCTTGGAAACAGGCGGGTTCTTTTTTTTGAAAAGTCGATTGCAATTTGATTTAAACGATTACAATACAGGCTGTGTCATAGAGAGGAGTGGGAATCTCTTTCTCTTTTGGAGTCTGTTTATGTCTTATTCTCGTCGTCAGGGTTTTACCCTGATCGAACTGTTGGTGGTTATCGCCATCATCGGGATCTTGGTTGGCATGCTGTTGCCAGCCGTTCAATTGGTTCGCGAGGCAGCTCGCCGAACTGACTGTGCTAATCGCCTTCGCCAAGTGTTGATTGCGAAGCACAACTATCATGACGCCTATCGTCGTTTGCCCCCAGGAGCTTTGGGACCGAAGGGTCTAGCTGAATGGACAAACTACATTTCGGCGACTAGCCCGGATTACTGGGCGCATCACCAAAACACATCGTCTTTGGGATTGTGCCTCCCGTTCATGGATCTGAATGTGATCTACGAACAATGGGAACCGTTCTTCTATGATTTCTACAAGACGTTCTACACCTACACCTCACCAACAGCGACTGGTTCACCGGGTGCTGGCGGCGTACCAAAGGTATACAACGATTACTTGGACCCAAATTGGGGCGGCTATTGGGACGTGATGTACTACGAACCAGCAGCTTTGACATGTCCATCGGACACCGTGAATGAAACTTACACACAATGCACGTTTGCGTTGTGCCCAGTTAACATTGCCGGTGGTCCTGGTTTGACCGAAGACTCGATGGGAACCGTATCTTGGGTATGGCCAGGTGCCAACCCTGTGAGCGGTTTGGACGAGATGGGTCGCACGAACTACGGTGCTTGCGGTGGTGCATGTGCCGGTGGTCGTAACCGTCCTAACTTGGAAATGCAAGCTTATATCGGTACCGGTGGTTCACGCGAGAAGCGTAACCTGGACAACATTCCTGACGGCACAATGAATACCATTCTGGACGGCGAGACTTTGGGCGATATCCAAAACGACTTCGTAACAGGTACACCAGTTCGCTGGCGAACCCACAGCTACATGGGTGGCGGTATCATGCGTGGTCGTGGCTATGTACCTTGGAAGAAAGTTCCAGCGTTGGCTGGCACAGCGACCAAGAAGTATCCGCTTGGTAATGACCCCCGAGCCTCGATCCTTGGTGGCACAAAGATGTCACCATGGGTAGGTTTCGGTTCGGCTCACCCAACAGGCGTGAACTTCACGTTTGCTGACGGCCAAACCCGCTTGATTCCAAAGACCGCGTCTTGGGAAACCCTGTACGCGATCTTCGGCGAAAACGACGGTGAAATTGACCTTAACCTCGACTTCTAGTCCTTAGATCGATTTAATCAACAACCACGAGAACCCGCTTGGAAACAGGCGGGTTCTTTTTTGCCGGCTATTTCTTGCCTTTAGTCCCGGCTCCGTATTCGTCCGATGGTACACGGAACATTGTATGAATATGGTCCAGAGGCTTGTCGCTGGCGCCTTGGCAGGAAAATTCGATAATGAACTCGGGGCTCATTAAGGCATAGGAAATATCGCTTCGGTCAGTAAGGGCTCCATTCCAGGAGAACTTCATCTCATCGATTTCAGCAGCGAATTTTTCATGAAGCTCTTTTGCCTGCGGTTCCGGTAGATCATTGATCCATTGAGCGGCTAATTCCCTAAGCATGGACTTCTGTTCGGCGGAAAACGACTTACAAGCAACGCCATTCGCGGGCGGGATTTTACCATCAGCACCGGGGCCAGTGAGAATTGTTCCGCGTCGAGGACTTAGAACGGCAGCCTTTCGTTGCTCATCGTTCAAGGTGTTAACCAGTCGATAAGCGACATCGATTTCCTTGGTCAGCGGTCGAATTTTTCGAGAGCCAATCTGAAAAAGCTCGGGTTGCGTTCCGATGAAGCTGGGCGAAATTGAGATAGCACTTCCTTCAAATGTCAGATTGACTCCAATATGATGTCCGTCCAGTTGAAACGCCCACTCTTGGTCGACGGATGGAGTACCAAAAATAACCAAGGCGAACTTTTCAGTACCCAGTCCGCCTCGAGGTCTTCCGCCGGGCAGCAATTGATCATCCGCCAACATAATTTGGCACATTTTTTCATAGCCCGACTTGCTCAACATGGTCGCCAACATGTCACAAGCCTTGGCGACTTGCGATTGGTCAAGATCTCCTAATCGCAAGCCCAGAGCGTCCGGACTTGGCGGAAGGTTTGTCCACTGTTGGCGCTCCGGATCGTCGAGTGGCAATAGAACTTTCTGGCGTTGTTGCGTGGTCAATGCATCCAAAAACGCGTTCGCGGTGCTTGCTCGCAACTCGGCGTTGGATTCTTGCTGTTTAGGTCGATGTGTTCCGACGACAAAACTCGCGTCTGACACGTAGTCCGACCGCTTCTCCTGCGCGGCGGCAAAATCGTGTACGAAAAACAGCAGGCAAATCAGCAAATATTTGGGGACGGATAAAGGACTCATGGTGTTGCTCCTAGGCCAGGCGTTGAAACAAAGTGCACTAACGCATTCTAGAGGCACAAGCGCCTCGTCGAAATCAGGCCTAACCAATCACCATTTCCGACGCTAGAGGATTACCAATAGATAAACCGTTGGAAGAGTTCCCTCTCCCGGTTGCTAAGCCTAGCCAAATCGGAAATTACAAACAGATTGCCATCCGTATCAATCAACATACGTCCATTTTCACCATAATCTTGAGCCTGATTATGGCTCCAGCGGAGAACGAAAGACTTCGAACCGTGATCAGTTTGTACCTGAAAGTCTAAATAACCGCCCACCAATTGAATTGACTCAATCGACTGAATCTGGGGCAACAAGTATCTTTCTGACAGCGACTGCCGAATCAACTCTTGCTGTGCACTCGGCCAATCGGAGAGGTCTTCGATCATGCCGACCTCGATTTCCTCGTCATGCTCCGCCCAGGTTCGGACGCTAATAAATTTCTCTTGGCCGCTCGCGGGAAAACAAGACACGGCAAACAAGGCCGAAAAGATCTTCGTGGCTCCTGTCGAGTCTTCTTGATCAATAACCTTGGCGTTTAGTCCGCCAAAATCATCACGATTAAAGATAGTATTCTCTGGCCGAAGCCAATTAAGGAAATTCGCCTGCGCGAGCCCAACTCGTTCCGGAACCATCGAATCGGCTTGTGCCGTCGGCACAGAATCCGAAGAATCCATCAGGTCATCGGACTTCGGAACTTCGGATTCCAGAACGACAAGTTTGTCGACACTGGGATCCTTCGAAATCTGCGTTTGTAGCTTCACCAATCGCGCGTACGTTCCGTTTTGATTGAGCAGTTCTGCATGTGATCCTTGTTCAATCAGTTTCCCTCGATCGAACACGATGATTCGATCCGCGTTTCTGAGCGTTGAGAGTCGGTGAGCAATCGCAATGGTGGTTCGACCCCGAATCAGAACCTCCAGTGATTGCTGGAAGGCCTTTTCGGCCTCCGCATCAATATTGCTGGTCGCCTCATCCAGTACCAGAATTCGTGGGTCATATAGCAATGTTCGGGCGATGGATAACCGTTGTTTTTCTCCGCCGCTCAGGCCCGCACCGCTTTCACCCAAAGGAGTTTCGTAGGCTAAATTACTGCGGCAAATAAAATCATGAGCACCTGCAGCCTTAGCCGCCTGAAGGGCTTCCCGATGCGAGGCATTGCTGTTTCCATAAGTCAAGTTTTCCCAGATCGTTCCCCGAAACATGAACGATTCCTGAAACACGATTCCTAACTGCTGCCGGTAGGATGCGAGCGAATAATCGCGGATGTCGACGCCGTCGACCAAAATGCGGCCTTCCTGCACGTCGTAGAACCTGCCCAACAAATTGATCATGGTGGTCTTGCCGGAACCGCTCCGGCCGACAATTCCAATCATCTCGCCAGGTTGGACCGTAAATGAGACGTTGTGGATGACTGGTTGATTTCTGTCGTACCCAAACGAGACATTTTCAAACCGGATTTCACCCTTTAATTCACCGGCCGTCTCAGGATTTTCGGACTCTCCGATTGTCACCGGCGAATCGAGCAACTCCAAAATGCGCTTGCTGCCCGTGAGAAAACTCGTCAGCCAGGTTGTAAAGGTCGAGAGGGTGGCGAGCGGTGCGTAAAACATCGCCAAATAGGCCAGGAAGGCGATTAGTTCGCCCAGCGTCATTTCTTGTCCGATGACATCGCGCCCACCAACGTACCAGACAATCAAACCACCGAGGCTAAACACCAGCTGCATCGTTGCCGAATAGAAACTCGTCGCCGAATCGACCCACAGCCGGCTGTCTCGCAGGTACGTGCTGGCACGATCGTATTTTTCAAACTCCCGGTTTTCTTGAGCAAACGATTTAACAATGCGAATGCCGGACAGCATGCCACTCAATGAAGCGATTTGTTTCGCCGAGGAGTCCCAAAGCCGATAGTACTTCGGGTAAACACGCTTCCAAAAATACACCGTTCCGAGCACAACTAAAGGAACGGGGATCAGCGTGTAAAATGCCAGTTTCGGATTGAGCCAAACCAGCATCCCGCCAACCCCCACCAACTGTAAAATCTGCAAGAGGAATCCGCCGGTCAATTGGTGGAGCAAACCTTGCAAGACCTCACTGTCATACGCAACTCGGCTCATCAGCGAGCCTGCTTGATGACGGTCATAGTAGGAGATTGCCAACTGCTGGAGGCGGCGGACCATCTGCGCGCGCAAGTTGTAGGTCAGACTCGAGCCAATGCGAGTTGCCAGTCGACCCTTGATCCAACCAACAAACGAAAGCAAGATTCGTGAGGCTGCCAGCGACAACACCACGATTAACAACGCCGTAAAAAAAGGCGATTTGTCGATCGTTCCGCTTGGCCCCGATAGAATCTGGTCAACCATGATCTGTTGAAGTTTCGGTGGCACCAGTTCGAGCGCGACACCGATAACAGTCAAAACACACAGCAGGATTGTTCCGTTAATTTGCGGCTTGATCAGTTCCCAAACTCGACTGGCGATCTTGCTGCGATGAAGGCACCGAGGGCAGCTTTCAATTGAGGTTCCCAACCGCAATTGGCATTTATCGCAGCGTTTGACTGTTTCGACATGTAGCGATTCGGGCGTTGCTATCCCATTCTTCAGGGCCTCTAACCCTCGTCCCGTGTGGTGAAATGTGTCTGCCAGAGAGTTGGAAAAGCGGACGACATTAACCCAGTTGTTGTCGATTCTCGCTTGCAGAAGCCCAGAGCCAGTTCCGGCAGTTGTTCTCAGGCTTTCGACGTCGGCCAATTCAATGCGACGCAAAACGGCAACGTAAGGCTCAACTTCCTCCAGCGTTTCGGCCGCATTCAGACTTGCCTCGGCGTTACGTCGTTCCAGAGCCACCATAAGCTGCGAGCTCGTGGCGATCAGCCATTGGGTTTGCGGTTGGCCATCAAGCGAAATGTCGGTCCGCTGACGGAGGACAATTTTTGAGAGTGAAGATTCGTCGTTGGAAGGAAGGTCGACTTGAGAGTCCGCAGCGGTGGTCCCCCTCGTGGGGCCAGAGAGCAGTTCTTGCATTTTGCGAGCTTTTGGGGCGAAAAGGCGTGAATTCAAAAAACGCAGCGTAATTATTCGCAGGCGGTCAAGGGCCAGCGAAAAACCCGTACCCAATCGCTCTCTTTATCTGTTCGCGGCCCAAGTCCTTCCCGGTCGTCATGCCGATTCCATTTTCCTATGATGTCATTTTTGTGATTGTGAGCGCAGGCATGATTCTCGACCACTTGGACAATTGCAGCTTTTACCTCCCCCTGCACCCGGAATTTCGACGGGCCTTCGAGTTTTTGTCGTCAACCGATTTTTCGAAACTGGACGATGGGAAGTACCCGTTCGAGGATTCTGATTCCTTCGTCATCGTGTCGACGGAGACCGGGCGGGGAAAGGCGGAATCGCCCTTGGAGGTACATCGACACTTTATCGACATTCAATTTGTCCTGAGCGGCAACGAAGTAATGGGTTGGCGGAATCTCGGTTTATGCCACCAGGTTCGCTCACCGTACAACACGGAAAAGGACATTGGGTTCTATGCCGATTTTCCATCAAGCTGGATCGAGGTCCCGCCTGGCAACTTTGCCATTTTCTTCCCGACCGATGCCCACGCGCCGCTTGCTGGCCAAGGCTCGATCCGCAAGGCGATCGTCAAGGTCTCAGTGCGATAATCCAAGATCGACGGGTTCAGGCCTTATTGTTGCGGGATGTTTGCTTGGCGAATCGTTGTCCCGAGCTTTTCGTTTTGGATGAATAGCGAAAACTTGGTTGCCGCCTCGAGTGTCAGACTACTGTTGGTGGCATAATCGAACCGGCCTCGAAGGTCAGTGTAGCCATCTTTGTAAAACGACGTGCTGCCATCGGCATTTTGGACGTAAACCTTCACATACGTTTGAGGCAACAGTCGTCCATCGTCAGCCGCGGAAACCTTCAACTGACCAAAATTCTCAACGATTTGGACATTCATGCCGTTGGCGTAATAGGGAAGAGATCGGACCAAATCTTGGCCTCGAATTTCAACCAACAGGTTTCGATTCTTCATTTCATCGGGCAAATCAAATGAAGTCTGTTTGGCGTCCGCCGGCAAACTCATCGATTTGGTCAGGTTGGGTCGAATGAGCGAAAATGCATCTTGGTCAATCGAGGCAAACGGGTTGGTGCTGAACAGCAACTCGGCGTCCATCAAGTAGTAATTGATGACAACGTCGTTGACGTTTTGGTAATCCAAGACAACTCGGTTTCCATCGAGTTTGAACTGGAAGGCTGGTGCGTTCGCCGCCAAGTTTGCTTGAGCAGCGGCATCGTTCTTATCATCTACCAAATCAGATTTTCCGCCGCGAATTTCGGCGACTTGGGCAGCGATTTCAGCAAAACGATTTTTCCAATGCGGGACGGGGTAACTAATGTATCTTTCGGCGATCTTCGCGGCTTCATCCGGCTGCGATCGATACATTTGCAGATAGGCATCCAGGTAGTCGTACTGAAGTTTGCAGGTTGCTTTTTCACTGCTCAGTTTCTCGAATCGCTGAATGGCTTCGGCAACACGGTCCTGGAGAATCAAGAAATAAACAATTGCCAACTCATCCTTTTCTTCGAAGGTGGGCCGGAAACTCAAGTAGCGGAGTAACTGATGGTACCGGGAATGAATTTGAGGATTGGTAATCTCTCGATTGCCTTGAACTGGATGGGCGCGTTGATTCACAAGCGGCCAAAACTCATGATGCTCAAGGTTTTTGTTTGCCAGGAAATCGACAGCCAAAATCTGGGACTTCAAATAGTCCCCGGCTTGCCCGTTTGCCAAATCAGTCGATGACAGGAATTCCTTAATCGCTTGGGGCTCGTCGTGTAACAGAGAATACGACCATAGGGTCGGTTCAAAAACATGACGGTTTCGTAAGAGTTCAATGGTCGCTTGGAAAAACTCTCGATCCCTCATTCGAAACGCGATCTTGCTGAGATCAATTTCCAATAGGTTTGACTTTTGCAGCATGTCCAAGACTTCGCCTTCGTTGCCGTGTTGGGAGATGAATGCCCAGGACTGCCGGTCGACAGGAGTCGGCGTATCAACCACTTCCATCGATCGGGGGGCTGCGCTCGCGAGAACCAGATTCGCGGAAGTAACGTGTGCCGGAAAATGCTTGAATTGTCCGGCGGCGGGGAAGTAGAAAGAGTACTCCATGCTAAAGGAATTGAAAGGAGCCAAGGCGATTTGGATTGAACGCGTTTCTTGCGACAGGCTTGTGGCGACGGCGCCTTCAGGAATTTGAACTAGCAATTCGACAACTTGGGGCGTCGAAGTCGGATTGGTCACGACCACTTGGCCTCCATAGAGGCTATGTGTGTTGAATTTCCCATCAATGAATTTATCGAACCGGAGGCCACCCTCCGTACGATACCGATCATTCTTCAGAAAGAAGTTTTCGCCAATCAAGACTCGCGTATTGCGTTGATCAATGATTGCCGGGCGGATTTGCTCATGGAATACGATGCAGGGCGACTTTTGTTTGATCGTCAAAGTCTTTTCGGCGAATTCGGTTTCCAATTCTGGTGCAGTTGCCGGCAAGTCCAGAATCGACAATACCAATAGCACTTCGTTCAAGCTGCTGCTTGATTCGAGAAAGTTTTTGCTGAGAAAAGGAGCGGCGTTGGAATGCTCGGCCCACTCCATCCAGAACCGATTCATGTCGATCAAAGATTCATTGGAATCTTCAGGTCGGATTCGGTAATAATTGTTTTCGATCCATTCCTGTGTCGCTTTGACTTGTCGAAAGAAGAATGCTGGTAGGCCTAACTCTTCTGCTTCCAAACCTCTGCGATCTCCAAGGTTTTCTCTATTTCGAGACAGTTTCTCTCTCAATTCGCTTTTTGCGTCCTTATTTTTCGCATCGGCTGGCATGTTGTCTGCCTGGTCGCGGACTCCTTTTCCTGTTTGTCGCCTTCCAAATCCGCCCCTTTGGGCCGCTTTATCGGCCCCCGGTTTTTTGCCAGGGACTCCTTCAGCATCGCCATCCTCGCCGCCGCCAACATTGCGGTCCACCTCCAAAGTGACGGAAGGTCTTTCTGTTGCGGACGCGGGCTCTCGACCACCTTCTGCTCCCATTCCAATCTGCGGTCCATCGTTTAGGCGTTTCAATTTGTCGACAGAGCTGGCGAGTGACTCGGCCAGTTTATCATCGCTATTCAGTGCAGAAGATTGAACAGCGAGATCGAAGAGTCGGTCTCGTTCACTCTGGTTCAATGGCAAAAGAGCGAATTCATCCCGCATCAGCCGCAATAGGTTGGCACGTTCAGGAACATCGGCGCGCTTAAGCAACAAAATCTTTTCAAATACGTTGAGTCGTTCAAACTCATGCGGTTGAAAATATTGACGAAGGTCTTCCTCCAAAAGCCAGCGATCAACCAGGGTTTTCTGAAACTTGTTCTTCAAGTAAGGGCGAATGACCCGTTCAAAAAAGGGTCGATCTTTTTGCCAGACGAAGAAATTCAATTCGTGGCAAGCAAACTCGGAGTACCAAGCCTCTTTCTCGGATTCTTTCGCTTCATTCCACTTTAGTAGGAATCTCCAAGGTTCGAGCGAACCAGCATTTCCCATCGACTGAGCAAGGCGAAAAACGCTTTCCAGCGAATCGTACACACGGAATCTTGCCGACAAAATGTCTTCGACGACAAACGGTGTGTTGGCGGCCAACAACTCAATTTGCTTTTGCTGGGATACATGGTCTTCCGGATTGATTGCCGCTGACAGTCGCAAGTCGCGAGTATCGGCCTCGAGGGCTTTTAGGGCGGCGGTTTGTTGAATGGTGTCAAAAACATCGACAGCGACAATTGTCAGATGTTGCTTGCCCTTCAATTCTTGTTTGTCGATCGTGATCAAGCCGTCTTTGTCTGGCCGCAAGTTGGTGAACATTCTGGTGCCATCATCGAGAAAGTCCAGGTTTGCAAGGTCTTGGATGGCCGAAATTGCCGTGGAACCTCCTGCTACTCGCGAGGGGGGCGCCGCATTCGGATTTTGTTTGGCACCAAATGCCTCGCCACCGGCAATGAGTGCTTCGCGATTGACTGTATCCTGGAGAGCCCAAGGGTTGAGTAACAAAGAAGGGCGGGTCAACATGTTGCCAGGGTATTTCGGCAATGATTGGCGATCGAGCACGTATCGATATTCATCGCCAATTTTTCGCCCTGTTAAAAACAGATTGACCAAGGTGCCATGTGAATAAACCGCTGGTTCCAGGTCGCGCGCATTGTTCAGCATCTCGAACGCATTAAACCTCGGCACAAACCTGGTGGCCATGACATGAACCCGTGTGCTCGGCCCGGCATTATCAAGCTGGATCTTGACCGAAGTCTCAGTTGACTCAAGATCCGCAATCGCAAGAGGTAGCACCTCCCGCAACTCCAATGACCTGTCGCGCCCTATGAGCCGAGTTTCGGCCAAGACTCCGCCTGAAACGCGGATACCGATAACTTCATTCGACTCTTTGAATACGAGCTGGTAGTCGCCGGCGTCGAGACCCTCGATGACCAACATTCCATCCAGCAATTTCATGTTCTCAAAACGATCGGCGCTAACGATTCCCTGGCGTAATTCAAATAAGCCGACAGCATTGCGACTGATTTCCAATAGACTTGCCGGAGCCCGGACGACCACTGGTTTCCCGGCCTGACCAGAAAACGATCGATAATTCGATTGTTTCTCCAAGCTTTGAATATTCCAGGATTGTTGTAACTCTGAAGCCAACTTGGCCTGAACCGTTACGATTCCATTTAGCTTGCCCAACAGAATTCGACCTTGGGCATTGGTTTGCAACGTCGCGTTGATTTCATTGCGAACGAGTTCGTGCTTGAAGGTCAAATAAACCACTTGATTCGGTCGCAATTCGCCAGTCAATCCGCGAACTTCCAAGGCAAAATCTTCGCCGTCCAAAACCAGGTGAACATTCTGAACAAAGTCGGTGCGGTCAATTTCGTTGATCAGAAATTCACGCGAGGCGGAAAAATTCTCCGTGACATTGCGACTGCGATTCTGGATTTCAGCCGCTAAAGCAAAGGACACTTTGTGAATTCGAGGCGGAACCTGAAATTCTGCAACCAATTCGCCGGCTTCATCGACTTCCAAGCCCTCGATTACTTTCGTGGAGACGGTCGCATCGTGGCTAACCGTAGTGATTGTCAATTTCAATTTGCCGAGACGTCCCTTCAAGGCAATTGGGAATTCGTTGACCTTCAGATGCGGTCGGACAAGGACTTTCGCAATCCGCGAGCGTAGCAGCGTTTCACGATCGACGAAAAACGCGGATTGCAAAGAATACTGTTCGATCATTTGGGAAAACGGCATCAACGAAGCGAAACCCTCGTGATTCACGACCGCCTGTAGATTTTCCGCTTGGCTGGAAAACGGCACCAGGATGAAGCCATCTTTATCCGCGGTGAAATTTCGTTGACCGATCCACAAATTCGCGTTTTTGACTTTCTGTCCACTTTCATCAAATACTGTTACGAGTTGTCCTGCGGAAGTTGTCTTCGCAAATGCAGACAACCGACCCTTAACCAGCAAAACTCGGCTGCTTTGGCCATTGCCGATCATATCGATCACAAAAACACCGCGACGATCCAGTTCTGGGAATTCGAAGACATGTCGTTGGCGGAGAGCAGGTGGGGCGGTGAAAGAATGCTTCTGCTGCCAATTGGGAATCAGTCCATCCAGCTTGATGCTCGTGTCGATCGAAGCACCAAATTTTCGGTAGTAACTTTCCGCATTGATCTCGAACACGTTTATGAGCAACTCTTTAACGTTCTTCAGATCCACTCCCAGTTTGACTCGGTCTGACGGGTTGAAACGGATCGGATTGGTCGGCGCGAAATCGATGTCGACTCGATCGATCAAGGCCTTGTATTCGCTGGCGGGTAACTTGGCTGCCCATTTTTCGACATCACCGAGATTGCTCAAAATCTTGACGGTGGCGAACTGTCGATTCAGGTACTCCTCGTTGAAAAATTTCGAAAATTCTTGAGGCGAGTTAGCATCCCTTAGAAAATGATGGAGATAGTCAACGACCAAAGGTTCATCATTGCCGATGCCTGGCACACGCAGGACCGACGAAAAATCGATCGAAAGGTTAGCGACGGATGCTGGTATCGTCCGGTCATTCACCAGCAGAGGGCTGATGTAATGGACATGGCGGGGCAGATTCAAATAGGCCAGAAAATGTTCGCGATTAGGAATGTCCAGGTGCCGTTCCGCCTGCAACAACTGAAACAGCACAGCTGCCTTGAAGGAATTTTGACTGACCGATAACGGCTGCAGGAATTTCCAAACCCGGGTCAAATAGGCATGCCACGCCTGCGGATCGTTGGCCATTTCGACGTCGTCATTCGGTCGCAGCTTCCGACAATACAGTTGCACGAAGGTGTCGTTTTCCAACAGGTCCGGAATCAACTTCGCAAGTTCATCCATTTGTGCCAGCGTCAATTGCTGATGGATCGTCATCGAGCCAAAGGGAGTAGCAAAGCGACTGCGAATATCGGCAGCGATTCGTTCGACGATTTTCGCCGAATCCGGATAAACCAACCGTTGCAATAAATGGTGACGTTGCGATTCCGACAGTTGGTCAAAAATCTCGGTGAGCGCAAATACACCGACGTCTTCAACCTGATCGGTTAACTCGCGATTGGCCAACGACTTGGCGATCAAGGATTGGGCTTCAATGTTTGCAGCATCAAATTCACTTTTCAGGCGTTGCTCTTCAGGCGGAACCAGCCGTTCGTGGTTCAGCCGGATTTGTAGCTTTTCAATCAGATAGTTCAACGACTTGCGAGGTTTTTGCGGGTAAGTCAACAACGCTTGGCGCAACATGATTTGGTGAACCCGCTCCGTAAATCCAACGCGTTCAACCCAAACCCGAATCAGATTGTCAACTTCGTCAAACTGTTCTTTCAGTTGGTAATTCAAAGCATGATAGAAATAGTAGTCGTCGGTCCCTGGAACCAATTTGGCCAATTCGGCATCGCGATCTTCTGCGAGCACGAACGACTCGATAAAATCGAGTCGTTGCGCGAACGCGGCTGAACCCGCTGATCCTGCGACTGCAAAAAAGAAACAAACGAAAACGCGAAAGATTTTTTCGCAAGACATGATCAAGTTCCTCGTTGTCGACGCAGAGAATTGCCCGGGCTCCATTATGAGCCGGGACCTAGTGGATTGCCAAAGTCGCTTCGGATTGTGAGACGTTTTGAGACAATAGGAAGTTCCCGAGTCGGTCATTAAGGGATTGAAAAACATGGCGTGTCCGAAGAGAAACCCGTGAAAAAGCCTTGAAAACCGGTTATAATGGCCAACTGTTCCCTGATTGAACTCACGAATTTAGTTGCGTTGAAATCCATTGATCCCGCGAAATTCAGACCAATCGATCATTCCTTCGCTCTCTGCGGGTAGCGACCTGGGGTCAGGTTCAATTTCAGTTTCAGGATTTGCTCAACTTGCAGCCCGAGCCCTCGCGGGCAATATCGATCCGCATCCGGTTTTGTCGAATGAGGCTTTAGTGCTGCTTCATGTCGCTCGCGGCAGAGGGATTTTCGAAGTTCGCGGGCAGCCTGATGCGTTCGATTCGACAGAGCGCTTGCTCGCAGTTTCAGTTGAATTTGAAGAAGGACGTTGGAAGGTCTTTCGGCAGAAATCGAACCCCCAGAAAACGGTGGCATACCTTGATGCATTTCGGGAGTTGTGCCAAAACGGATTGGTGATGCATCACTCCTTACGAGATTTTTCGCTGACTAAAAATGGATTTTCGTTGGCCGCTGAATGCAAACCCCGTGATCTGGCTGCCGAGTTGGAATGGGCCAGCGATCTGGAGTTTTCATAGTCATGAGGAACTTGCTGGGCAGTTTGTTCTATTTGGCTTTCGCCAGCATGTTTTCAAACGAACTATGCGCTTGGGCACAAAGCAACGAGGCCAAGCTGTTCTTGGCTGGCCCAACCCAAGTGGCAGTCTCGAAACCGATTGTCATCTCAAACGATGGCGTAACGGATGCCGAGGGAGACTTTTTTGCTTGGCCAGCGATTGTCGACGCACAATTGTTGGGCGAACAGACAGATGCATTTCAACAGACGCGCGAAATGGTAGGCGAGCCACTTTTTCGAATCGATCATCGGTTGCGAATGGCGGAATGGTCAGGTTTGGAGCAACTTGCCAACGGTCTGGTAACGGTGGAATTCTCCGAGGCATCGGGCAATTTGGCACGGGTTAGACTCGCTGCATTGCACGGTTGTTTGCACACCCGCCAGTATGAAGCCGCCGCTTCACAACTTTTGAACCTGTATGGTGTCCCCAGACTCAATGAGGTCGCGAGGGAATATCCAAAGTTAATCACAAGTCCAGACGAGTTGCAAAATGGGTTTTGCGAAAATTTGTTGCCGATGTTTTTTGACCGCGCTACAGCTGGAATTTTAGTTGCCAAAAACAAGGCGACTTGGTTGAAGCAGCTGCCGGAGTGGCGTTGGGGTTCCCAGCTGTACTTCGCGGCACTTTTGTTGGCCGCTGAAGAATTCCAAGAGGCCCAAGTGGTTATCGACAAGTGGGACGAAGCAATTTCTCCCGAGCTGCGTGAATGGAAACAAGTTTTGAGTGCTCAGATTGAAATCGATAATGGACGATTTGGCATGCATGCGATTGCGTTAGAGCGCCAACTTCCTAAGTTAAACGGCCCGGCAAAGTTGTGCGGACAATATTGTCTCGCCCAGGCCCATGCCATGCGCGCGAAAACCGAAAGCCAATATCGTCAGGCACTTTTGCGATTGCTGGAGGTGGCTGCCTTTAATCGTCAACGTTATCATCAACTGGCTGCGGGATCGCTGAATCAAGCGATAGTCCTTGCCAATGATCGCGGCTGGGAATTTGAGCGAGACCGATTAAAGACTGAGCTTTTGAAAAATCATCCTGACACTTATCATGGGCGTCGGCTCTTGAGAGAACGCGATGAATGAGCGATTAACAAAGGGGAATCGGAGTGCTGAGCAAATGACGCGCAGGCAGGGAAAAGGCTTGGCCCTATTTGCGTTGCTGATATTCACGGGGATCTCAGTTTTCAGCAGCCATCAATTGGCGGCCGCAGAAGTTACGAACGAAGGGGAGACGAAAATCTCCGCAGACGTTAATTCCACCATCATGAATCTGATGTTCGGTGGCAGCTGGCTGGGCGATGCACTGGTCATCATTTTGTTGTTGTTATCGGTAGCCAGTTTGTTTTTCATCATTGATCATTCGCTAACAATTACGCGTCGGCGACTGATGCCGAAGCCGCTTTTGGAGGAACTCGAGCGACTCATTGTGCATGGTGAGACGCAACGAGCTGCTGAATTGTGCCGTCAGCCTAAGAATTATTCGATGGCAACAGAAATTATTTTAGCCGGCCTTAATCGCTTTCATAATAATGAATTCGGATTCGCCGAGTATCGCACGGCCTGCGAGGAGGCGGGCGAGGATCAGACCAGTCGACTGTACCGCCGTACCGAGGTCCTGAACGTGATTGGGTCGATTGCTCCAATGTTGGGATTGACCGGTACGGTTTTGGGAATGATTGAGGCCTTCAATACAATTGCGGCCAAAGAGGGTATGGCGATGCCGCAAGAGCTGGCGGGAGGGATCGGCGAGGCATTGATAACGACTTTGCTTGGGCTGTTTGTGGCGATCCCCACGATGATTGCTCTGAGCTTTTTTCGGGCTCGTATCGATTCCCTTGTTTCGGAAGGCGGCAAACGAATTGAACAAATCATGATGCCGCTCGGTCGTAAACATTCACTCAAGAAAACGGAAAGATGATCCATGCGATTGGCCAAAATGCGACATCGATCCGCAATCGCCTTTAACATGACTCCGATGATCGACATCGTGTTCCTATTGATTATTTTTTTCATGACGGTATCGCAAATTACGCGAGTTGCTCAAAACGCCATCCAATTGCCAATGGTGCCCCAGTCAGAAGACCCGGAGGCGCGCCGTGCCGTCACATTGATCATCAACCAACAGGGATTCTATGAGTTCAATGGCGAGCCGAAACCCCTGAACGAGCTGTTGACGGCTCTCGCCATCGAGAGGTCGAGGTTGAAAGATAATGAAACCCTTTTCATCCACCTGAAATGTGACAAGCGAACATCGACCGAAGCCCTCAATCGGCTCTTGGCAGAATTGAGGCGAATAGAAATTCACTCGGTACGAATGTCAGTAATCCAGCAGTAGGCATGTCGATGCGACTTTCCAATCGAAAACCAAAGTCTTCGGGAGGCATTGAACTATCGATGACCAGTATGATCGACATCGTGTTTTTGCTTTTGATTTTTTTTCTGGCTACTACGACGTTCATTAAATCCGAAAAGCAACTTTCCGCAGCCATTAACATTGAAAGCGAATCGGCCGCTGTTCAAGCGGTGGACCTTGAGCCAGCTGTCGTTAGCCTCGCCAGAATCGATGGTGTTGTCACTTACCGATTTGGAATATTGACGACTAGCGATGAAATGGAAATCGCTAAGGCATTGAAACAATTTCGATTGAAAACGGGAGGAGCGTTTATCAAGGCGGGTCCAGGTATTCCATTTGAAATTGTCGCCCGGCTGATTAGCCTTTGCAAAATGGCAGGCTTCCAACAAGTTACTTATGTCCCAGAAGAAGTCTAAAAACAGAGCTTGGTCGCTTGCTTTTCGAATTCAATCGAGAATGGCATACGGCATATTTTTTATTATCCTTGCCGAAACTGCTTGGATCCAAGATCCTGCATCATCGTCCGATGATCTAAAACGATATCTCAATGAATTGGGGCTTCATTCGCTGCAAATCGAACAACAGCTCAACGATCTGGATCAAGAAACGAACCCAATTCTTCGGCAACGGAGAGCTCAATCGCTATTGAAAGAGTTTGAGGAAATCGCATTTCGCCCGACTTTGCGACAAATTTCTCTTGATCTGCCAAGGATCAGAGGCTTGCTTGTTGAGTATCCGGCTCTTGGCTCGCCTAGCCTGCGGCTGGCTTTGGTACAAACCGAATTTGCCCAGAATTTTTCTTCGTTGCTCAATGTGTGGAGAGTCAGTCTGGATCCGAATTTCGCTGCGAGCCAACAACAGTCGATTCGGTCGTTAATTCGGGAAGTTGAATTGGTCGAACAGCGAATTGAAATTGACTGGCAGGATTCTTTGGCGAATCCTTCCAATGTGAATGCCCAACCGTTTGATGAAATGCTCCTGCGTTCAGCAATGCTGCGTAGCTGGCTTCATTTGACCCTCGCGGTGTCTTCGCAGTTAAGTGCCGAAGAACTCAAGGCATCCGCCAGTAGCATTCGTCGCGTTCTCGGGATGCAACCATCTGTCGCATTGGAAGAATGGTTGAAACAGAAGCAGTCCGTAAGTGTTTTTGAGGCCAACGGTCTGTTGGCAATGGCGCTTGGGCATTCACTGTCCAAGGCAGATGACGAGGCGAACCTGATCTTCGCTCGATTGGTAGATGGCGAGTTGCCGATCAGCGACGAAATACCGGTTTGGCGGCTCAAGAGCCTTGTCGTACGCCAGTCGCCAAGCGTGGATGATGAAGCGGTGAAGTTTTTGAATCTCTCTTTGTCCGAATCTGCGCGGCAGAAATTTGTATGGGCGTTGGTTGAATGTGCCGATGTGATGCCCTCCACGGGGGACAACGATTCAGCCGCTCGACTTGCTCAACTCGGCGTTGCTCAAGTCTTGTTGTCGGCCCAATTTCACCAATTGAATTTGATTCCACAAAGAGTCAAAACTTTGGCGAAGACCTCAAATTTTGTAGCCGGATGGCTTGCGTCGGCTGAGTCATACCAACGTTACCAAGATTCCCGAGAGACGAAAGAGCTGATATTTGCTCAACAGATAATGGCCGACCACGCAAACAATCTGGACGGCACAAAAATTGATCCGCGGTACCTCGCCGGTTTTTATGGATTGCATGCTGAAATCCTGTTTGCGCAGCAAAAATTCGGAGAAAGCTTGTCGAAAGCCCGGAGTGCGATCGAGATCCTCTCGCGAAGGCAATTGCCTGCTGATGAAAAGAACGAATGGTTGGCCGTGGCCTCGTTGTTAGAACTAGCCAAGCAAAATGCAGAATTGCAGCAGGAAGCGGTTGCAGCATTGGAGCAATTTGGAGAGCGATTCCCCGCCAATAAAAACTCCCGAAATCTTGAGCTGGAGAAATCTAAGTTAGTATTGTTTCGGCTTCCTCCCGATGAATCGCTGAAGAGTTTGCAGGGCAAGCTAAAGAAGGAAGGTTACCAATGGCAATTAGGCTACTTGCTCGTCGAGGAGTCGTATCGACACTTCGTTGGAATTCCCGCCACCAATTCCGAAAATCGGGAAGCTGCGGCCAATGATTTAGAGCAAGCCGTTCAGCAATTGATCGCTCATCCACACACGCCAGACGTCTTGCGCCTGCGTGCGGCGATGTTGCAACTTAGGGTTTCCTTGGGAATGACAGCAAAAACACAAACCTTGATTCGCGGCGAGCAGGAACTGAAGCGGTTAATGGCCGGTATCCCTGAAGAGAATCTGGTTGTTGCCGAGTCACTTGCATTGATGGTGACAAGCGCAAGTCAACGCCGGGATTCATTGGCTGTCAACGAAGCCGCGAAAGAATTACTTGCGGTCACAACTCGTCCGGATTTATTGGAGATTGGCCGAGTCGCCATCGCTCAAGGGATTGAAAACGAACTTTTGACTGAGACCGCGGCGACACCGACCAGAAAGAAACTTGTCGAGGCCGCCGCAGCGAATTATTTCGCGTTGATCGAAGGAGTTTCGGACAGCCAGATTCAAGAACGAAAGAACTTGCAGGTAGCCGCTGTGCAATTGGCGCGACACTTGTTGGAATTGAATCGCGCTGGGGAGGCGAAGTCGATCGTCCAGCAGCTGCTGCGGGTGGCCCGCGATGACCGAATGGTGTTGAAGACGGCGGGTGAGGTTTTTTCGGCCGTTGGCGACCTGAACGGAGCATTGGAAGTCTACCGGGCGCTCGCCTCGGGAGTGCCAATCGGTTCCGAGGATTGGTTGATCGCAAAATTGGGAGTGGTAAGGTGTTTGCGATTGGAAAATCGGGCGGCAGCTCAAGAGGTTTACCAGCAGGTTCTCGAGTTGTCTCCCAATCTACCGGATGAGTGGAAGCTAAGATTTGATTCGCTTGTAAATTAATGATCCGTTGGACGGAAATGCATTAGGATAATTACTGCCCTGCCGACGAACTCAATCGAAACTCTCCTGGCGGCCAAGAATGTCAAAGGACGTAGATCCGAGAATTAGAGCTTTCTCACGCCAAGCCGCTGCGATTGTAGTGGCTGAGGGAGGATTGAGCGCGGAGTGCCAAGCCAAATTGCGTAGCGTTGCCCAACACTTACGAATGAGCGATGTCGAATTCCTCGAAGCGTTGACTGAAGTTCAAAGTGTTCTTCCATTGACTCATGAGTTATCGCGCTATGAATTGATCTACGTGAATTTTTTGAAGAAAGAATTTGCACGGTTAGCTTCAAACATTCTGACATTGCCCATTGAAAATCGAGCGCTGGAGTTGGCAGCCAGCAAATACCAAATTGGGCTTGCTCGCGCTCGTCAGTTGCTCGAAGGAACCTGTGACGAATTGGGTATTCACCGCATTTCGGCTTCAGATGCAGAAGGCTTCATCGAACAGGCGCTTAACGAAATGGTGGGCACCGAGATATTTCTCTCCAGCGAACAGACAGATCGACTTCATGCTCTCGCTAAAAGCTGGGGCATTTCACGCGAGCGAATGGATGAACTGATCGACCTGACGTTGGCAGCCAATTGGCGATTGAAGCAAGTGATTCGCAGAAGAAAGCTTGCGCGGCGTTGTTTTTGGAGTTTGACGGCCATCGGTGTCGTGGGAATTACATTTTACGTAGTGCGCGTCTTCTTAAATCGAGACCCGCAACAGCAAAATTCACCTATGGCAGCGAACGTGCCCCGGAACTCGGAACCGGAATGGTGGCCAAGAAAATTATCGGAATCCGCCGCGGCAGTTCTCGTAAGGCAACCGGAACTACAGGCTGCGTTAGCTACCGCGGCGCACAGTCCTGTCGAGTCGAGACTGGCGCTTTATCGCGAATGGGCCAGGAATATTAGCCAGTTTCCAGAGGACGAATCGATCGCCGCCGCAGATCTGTTGTTTGAAATTGCGGTTCAGGATCCGGATGCTGCCGCAAGGTGGCTGGATCGACAGATGTTGAGGTCACTGGTTATTCCCAGGCCTAATGATTTGCGAGTGGGAACGCTTATGGCTCAGGCCAACGGTTGGAGAATGGTGGAACAGTGGAGGAAGTTGCAGCCTGATTTTGGCGTGGATGTTGATACGGAAATTCGGGCGTTACTCGAACTTCGAAGCGAAAGCGATTACGAAGCAGCCCAGAAACAAGGATTGCACAATTATTGGCTTGGCCAGCAATGGACTCGCCTCACGAGCTTGACCGAAGGTGAACCGACTCAGTCGTTAGTACTTGCCCGCACACTGCTCCATCTATTGGGATTTGACAATCGGAATCCACAGTTCTTGGCGACCGCCAACCGCTTAGCGTCGGATGTCCTGCTTCGTCATCCAGACCGATTGACTTTTGAGGTGATCGCTGCGGACCTTTCCGATTTACTAAAACAGGTTGATGATTTGCAGCTGGAAAGATGGCTGGAGGTAGCAGCACGGTTCTCGGATTATTCCACCAAACAAACGATTTACGCGGCGATTTCCCAGAAGCTTGAGCTGGAGATTGACAGCTTTGTCGAACGAGACCTGATAAAGGCAATGGAGAGTCGCAAACTGGAACTTCGTCGTAAACGCCTCCACTCAATCGTCCAGATCAACGAACTCGCTACCGCCGCCGAAAAAAATGTGTTCGCCAGCTTTCACCAAGGTCAGTTCGAACTAATCCCACACGACCAACTACCCGACGGGATATCCTCAGTCATGCGGACCGTCAATCTCTCGTTGTTGGCTTGGCTTGCGACCAAGCGTGAATCGGCAGGCTCCGATTCTGTCTCGGAACTACTGCAAAATTCCGCTCACCTATTTTTTGGCCCGCCCCTCCGTTTGCCGAATGATAATTCCGCATCGTTGGTGACCCGTGCCGACGAAAAGCGGGCCTTGCAGTCGCTTTTGATGAAGATTGGTGAATCGGATCCGGATAATGCAGGCCTGCGGATTGCGGCTGTCAAGCAATTGGTTGATCGAGCCGCGACGATTGAGGAGTTGAATCGTTCTGAGGCTCAGCAACTGGCACAATACTTTCTTCGGGACTTGGAGTTGGCAGAACGCATTGCCGCCGAACAAGCTGTATTGACGTTTCGGAAATGGCCGCAGTTCATCCTTGCATTGGCGGATGAGATTGAGTCGTCGAAAATCGCCCGAGAGGAGGCTCTGTCGCTGGCCCAACTCATCAGGAAACAAGATTTTCAGCTAAACGAATCTCAGCCTTGGCAATCGCAACTCAAACAGGCTTTGTTGGAATATGTGTTCAATCAGCTGGAAAGCGAAACCGCGCAGGAAATTAGTCTGCGCAGGCAGCGTTGGCAAAAATTCCAGAGATTTGTCCAACAAGCTTACAGTTTCCGCTGTGAAATTTTGACTGGCCAAGTGCCCCCGCTCGAAACGGAGTCACTGGTTATTGGAATTGCCGCTCGATTGGTCAATGGACAAAATACAACGGATTCGAGTGAGTTGCTCGCTGCGGCGTTGCGCCGTAAATATTCGAATGAGTTCGCGCGGACGATTCCAGTGCAACGAGAATTTTTGTTGGCAATCGCAAATCGCTTTGGCCAAGCCGATGTTCAGTCTGCCGAGCAGATTAACGACGAACTTCGCGAAATCGATTCAGGGAAACGATCAGTGGCAATGATGTTTCTTCAGCAAGAACTGTTGTTGATGAAATCTCTCGCAGGCTTTCGCCAAACGGCATTCGAGCTCTTAATGCAGGGAGGAGGATGGTGACCATCTTTCAGCGACGAAGTCGATTAATCCAGCCGGCGAGACTGCTAACGGCATTCTGCCTGGTGGTTGCACTGACAACTGTAGGGCAGGGGGATGTCATCTGGTTGGTCAACGGCGAGATTCGATACGCAATTGTTTTGGCCGAATCTGGCGAATTCATTACAGTCGCAGACCGTTTAGAATCGGCGAATCAAAAAACGACGGAGATCCCACGCTCGGAAGTGAATGCCTTATTGAGGACGATCGACCTGAAGAAACTGGGGATGCTCGATCCAAATTCAGCAAATACTTTTCGCGAGCTGGTTGAAGACTTGTCGCGGTTTCCGCACGATCCCCTTGCCTGCGATCTAGCGCGGCGCTTGCGTTTGATCGGTTTGACATTGGCCGATCGGACGTTAAGGATGGACTTCTATCAGGCACTTCACGATTCGCTTGATGAAGGCGATCGAAATCGCCTGGCTGAAATTGTTGAGGTTTGGAGACATGACGATCAAATGCCAAGCCAAGAAAAATTCACGGCAACGAAAACCGATGTCGACCGATTGCGAACGCTGGTTCAAGCAATGTGGCGTGAGTCTTGGGAATCGGTAGGCGAATTGATGGAGGACTCTCGTGTCAGGCGCTGTCAGGAGAATTGGGCACAGGTCATTACCTGGCAGGAAATTGAAATTGCCTTCCAGACCCGACAGGTTTCTCGAGTCGTATTGGCAAAGTTATTAAGACTGGATCGCGAGTTAGCCAATGTTTTGACTCCGCTGGAAATCGTACCAGCCGATTTGAATTGGCAGGCCAGTGGTGCGGCCGAATTTCGAGGAAGTGCCGTGTTGCCCACGGTCAAAAACCAATTCGGGATTGACCCGCAACTATCGGTCTTTCGCAACGGGGCGTGGGTCAAGCCTTAAGGCGAATGAGTTGCGATCGGCGTATAAAAAAAACAGGTCGCGAATGACCTGTTCTTTTTTTCTTGGTTTTCGAAAAACCTATTCGTTTTCGAAAGATGGTTTTTCGCTGGTCTTGGTGGTGCGATCGTAGCGACCGACCAGTTCCAAGATTGCCCGATCTCCGGCATCACCCAAACGAGGCTTGGCCAATTTCAGAATCCGCGTGTAGCCACCATTTCGATCGGCCATGCGAGGAGCGATTTCGTCAAACAACAAGCGCAGGGCAGCGTTTTGTCGTAGCATCGCGAAAGCGCGACGACGCAGGGCGATGGCGGGAGCTTTGGCAGCAGCCCATTTTTTCCATTGGTCGCTCTCGCGCCATTTTTTCCAGGCGTCTGAATTTCGTTTTGCATCCGTAGCAAATTGTTTTGCAGCTTCTTCGTGCGGCAATGCTTTTTTCGCCAACGTAATACAACGCTCAACAATCGGACGGATCTCTTTGGCTTTCGCCAAAGTGGTAATGATACGGCCTTTGAATCGAGGTGGCTGCACCGGAGTCTTTCCATCCGATTGAACCATGCCCTCGAAAAATTCCGGATCTTGTTCCGTCAAGAACAGAGCACAAGCCATGTTGGAAAACATTGCTTTGCGGTGAGGAGAGCTGCGGCCGAGACGTCGGCCTTTTCGTTTATGTCGCATGACTGTTTGCCACTATCAAATGAAGTTCAAAAATTGTTTGCTTAAAATGACCGGACGGATGGAACTGAACTAGCTGACGATGGAAGTCCGAGGGACTTTCATGCCCAAATGGAGCCCCAGTTCGTTGAGTCGTTCGCGGACCTCAACCATGGTGGTTTCGCCAAAGTTCCGCAGTTCCATCAATTGGTCTTCGGTGTACTGCACGAGGTCTCGAACTGTGGCAATTCCTGCATTTTCCAGGCAGTTGTTTGCGCGTACACCGAAACGCAAATCTCGAATAGCCACGTTCAATTTGGATTCCAATACTGCGTCCATGCCGCCGGTTGGACGGGGTTGCGAATGCACTTGAGGTCCCAGTTCTGTGTATTGCACGAACGGATTCAGGTGTTTGCGGAGGATCTTGGATGCTTCGACCAGCGCCAATTCCGGAGATACCGAACCATCGGTCCAGATTTCCAAAGTCAGTTTGTCGTAGTTTGTCTTCTGACCGACACGGGTTTCTTCGACGTCGTAACGAACTCGAGTTACCGGACTGTACATGGCATCCAACAGAACGATTCCGATTTCTTGATCGCGACCGCTCTTCAGTTCCGAGACGGGCACATAGCCCCGTCCATTTTGCACCACCATTTCCATCATGAATGGAGTGTCGGTCGTGAGGTTCGCGATGACGTGATCTTCATTGACCACGCGAACTTCGCCACCCGTTTGAATATCGCGTCCCGTGATTGGACCAGCGGTGTTTTTCTCGATCGTGATGACCTTCATCTGATCGCTATTGTTCTTGACAACCAGCGATTTGACATTGAGGACGATGTCAGTGGCATCTTCCTTCACGCCTGGAATCGAGGTGAATTCATGGTTTGCACCACGAATTTTTATTTCAGTGACCGCGCTACCTTCGAGGCTGGACAAAAGCACTCGGCGTAGGCTGTTCCCGATCGTCGAGCCAAAGCCTCGTTCGAACGGTTCTGCCACAAATTTGCCATAAGTTGCTGTCAGTGATTGGCGATCACAAGTGACAGTGCTGGGAAGTTCTAATCCACGCCATCGAACGTGCATTCAAAATCTCCATTCTTAAATTGAGGGTGAATGACTGGGCGTCAAACCAATGAGACGCGCCACACCGAATGATTTGTTAAACGCGACGTTTCTTCGGAGGTCGACAGCCGTTATGAGGAATGGGTGTGCAGTCCTCAATTGATTTGACATTCAGGCCAGCGGCTTGAAGAGCTGTGATTGCACTTTCGCGTCCACTGCCGGGTCCACGCACCAGAACATCCACTTCTTTCATTCCGAACTTGACCGCTTTTTCCGCTGCCTGAGTGGCCGCCATTTGTCCGGCAAACGGCGTGCTTTTTCGGCTGCCTTTGAAACCACAGGTACCGGCCGAAGCCCAGCACAATGTTTCACCTTTGGTGTCCGTAATGGTCACCATGATGTTATTGAACGAGGCGTTGATATGGGCCACGCCGTAGGTCACGTTGCGGCGAACCTTGCGTTTCGGTGCGGCCTTTGCTGGAGTTGTCATTGGATGTTCTCGAGAATCGTAATTTGTTTGGTTTTGATTGGAATTGATTTGTTGTTTTGCGACGGAAAAACTGCCGCATTGTTGTGTCGTTCACGCAGTCAACCGGCCAACGACACCGAGGTTGGTTGGCACCATTGACCAGAGCAGGACTACTTTAAGTCCTTAACGCCCTTCTTGCCGGCAACCGTCTTCTTCGGACCCTTGCGAGTGCGGGCGTTGGTTCGAGTTCGTTGACCGCGGACGGGCAAGCCCAAACGGTGACGAATACCGCGATAACATTTAATTTCACGCAACCGGTTGATGTTTTGACCGATTAGTCGACGCAGTGGACCCTCGACCACATAATCGCGTTCCAGGATCGAAGCCAAGCGGCTGATTTCTTCATCCGTCAGGTCGCGAGCACGTGACTCGCCGTTAACGCCAGCCTTTTGGCAAAGCTCCCGAGCGACATTCGGTCCAACGCCATACAAATAGGTCAACGAAATGAACGTTTTTTTGTCGTTCGGAATGTCAACACCCAAAATACGAGGCATCTAATAACTCCCTAACCTTGATCAACCGGAGGTCCGGATTGGTTGTGTCTAATGTTCTTGCTGCTTGCCGTCGAAATTCCATTTCTGAAAATCGCGGCTCGCTCGAAATCAACTTGTTCGAATGCCCAATAAAGCCACATCAATAAAAATGATGAGACAGAATGCAAACGTCAAAGGAGTGAAATAGTCGTCCTACTTTAACGTTACTTGACGTTCGCGCTGGTTAACCTTGCCGCTGCTTGTGTCGAGGGTTGGTGCAGATGACATACACCCGACCTTTTCGTCGAACAACTTTGCAGTTTTCGCAGACTTTTTTAACGCTGGCGCGGACTTTCATCGTGGAACGCTTTCAAACAATCGTAGCAATTCGAAACCGAACAGTATAAGGGTTTGAGGGGCGGTTTCACAAGGGCTGATTGACGTTTCTACGCAAATAGAGAAACGGCCAAAAACGGGGTTCCAGTCCTGTTTTTCCGTGGCCAGATCGTCGCAGGCGGGAATCCCAAAGAGTCCCAGTTTCGGACGATTCCGGTTAACTGTCCGCCAAAAAAAGCTGGCAAAACGCCTTTTGGTAAACCTTGAGGCTTGGGAAGTCGATACCGGAAGTAAGGATTTTTCCGCATCCTGTTCCCTTGCGCCCTTAACCCAGGCCCAGACCCGATGACGAAGCCTACTGTTTCGGCAGTAAGCTTGATCCTCGCGACGGTATTTTTCGTGTCGCGGTTTCAGGCTTACTCAAGCCCGCCTGCGCCCGCTCTTGCCGATCTGCCTGTTCAGAACATTCGAGCAATCGACTTGCCAGTGCAACCGCAAGACGTTGAGCGAACGAAAACAAGCGAGGCCAAAACAGAACCACTCAACAAGGTTCGCCTCAAATCGTTGTTAGCAAAAGCGTCTACGGTAAACGCTGCTACAAAAAATGAGGTCGAGGATGATTACGAAAGACTCCTTGCGCATTTACCGGGCGTTTGTTTCTCGGAGTTGCCGGGAATAACCAAGTCAGATCCAAACGTGAATTTGGCAACCTGGCAAGACCCGTTGCCTACGACACCAAATACCACAACACCGCATTTGCAAATGGCACCTGTCCTCGAATCCTGGAACCCCCATTCTAATGTGAGCGAGGTTCCCGCAAGGACGGGTGACATCGACCCTCATGCTGAACTCTACGCCAAGACTGCGTTTCCGTCGGCTCAGGACTGCGCGACTTGCCATAAGCAGCTTTACGAAGAATGGGCGATGTCGAGTCACGCTTACGCTGCGATCTCGCCAATGTTTCATGCGTTTGAGCAGAAAATCAACGACTTGTCACAAGGAACGGTAGGCTACTTTTGTCTGCGCTGCCATGCGCCTGTCGCGACGACGGCAGCCCTTCGACGCGATCAATCAATCGTCTCAGGGCCGAAGGTCTTTCGCGAGGGTGTGACCTGCATCGCTTGTCATCGCGTGAAGACTCCTTACACAAAATCCAACGGAGAGCGGCGGATTGAACCTGGCGACATCCACGAACCGGTTTATGGCAGCGGTGACGGAACGGGCAACGAAATCGCTCTCAAGTATTCCGAGTTTTTCAAAGTAAAGACTTCTGGAAATACTGCGGCTGCAACATCAATTCATCGCCAAGCCATCCAATTCGAAGAAATCTCCGAATCAACTTTCTGCGCTTCTTGTCATCAAGTAGCGGTTCAGCCGGGAATCAAATTGGAAGTTGTCTGGGATCAATATCGTGCATCGCCGGCATACCGCGAAGGCACAAGTTGCCAAGACTGTCACATGGGAAAAGTCCCCGGCCGCGCCGAAGGCTTTACGGTTGGTCCCGCGGCGGTTGTGAATGACAAAGTCGTAAATCCTGAACGCAAACATAGCAACCACGTGTTCTACGGGCCGGGTTACCCAATCACACACCCCGGAATTTTTCCTTTCACACCAGAGTCTGACCGTTGGACTGTGAACGAATGGCTCCAGTTTGATTGGCAAGCCGGATGGGGAACCGAGCAATTTGAAAATGCAGTTGCGACCGGCCAAGTTCGACCGTACTTTCCGCCGGTTTGGCAAGTGGCCGACGACCGTTTCGACGCCCGCGAAATCGTCGAGAAGAATATCGCACGCATCAACTACAAAAAGGACCTGCGCCGACAAGTTCTCGAAAACGGCTCTCAACTCGACGGACCATTTTTCAAAAACGATCCGAAGGTCGGCCAACCCTTGCGTTTGCACTATTGTCTGACCAACACCAACCGAGGCCATAACCTTCCTAGCGGTTCTCTCGGCGCGCAACCCCAAGTCTGGATGAACGTGGTACTGGTTGGCCCTGACGGAGGACGGTTGTGGGAATCGGGGTATCTCGACTCCATCGGTGACCTGGCCGATTACCATTCAAAAGACGTGTTACACAAGATCATTCCGTTCGACGACCAGCTATTCAATCTGCAAACCAAGTTCCTTACGACGAATGTCAAAGGGACCGATCGTGAGATGTATTTGCCAATCAACGTCGACATCGACCAGTTGCCGTTTCTTCGTCCTGCTCCGCAACCGGTCACGACGATCAACCACCCACCCTTGATTCGGATGGAAGCCCATTCGCTACCCCCGACGGCCTCCAAGCAGGCTCGCTACACGATTCCAGGCCATTTGTTGCAACAGCCAGGAACCTATCGATTGACAGTGCGAATGCGAAGTCGTTCTCATCCGGTTTACTTCATGCAATTTTGCAATGCCACGCCAGAGATGATGAAGGCAATGGTGCAGGAAGCCGTCGATTTTCATGTGCAATCCAGCGTCTTTGAGGTGCGATAAATCTCAGCCATGTTCTTCCGCGATTCGCAAAATCGAAATGTATTTAACGTGATCGCGGTCACGCTGGTTCTGTGCGCGTTTGCAAAATGGTCAGGCTACTTTCCTTCAGAAAATCGCCAAGCCTCTCCCGATAAGAAACCGTTAGCTTTGACTCGGTTAGACCGAATCGCCAATGTCGGCGAATTAAAAGGCCAAACACCTAACCATGCCTCAGGCAACCTGATTCCTGGCGAAATTTTGGCGATCCTTGCGCGTGATAAAAAAAAATCGATTGCAGAAATTGCGCCTTCAAATTCGAACCCTTCGACCATCGCAGACAATTCCGCAGTGGCGGGACAAGCGAATGAGATAGACGGAAGCTTGCTTATTCGAAATGAATTTTCTAACGAACCATTTCCCGTTACCGCGAATAGGAACCACAAGAATACGGCCATCGCGGTTATTGAATTGCTGAGAGAGACCATTCAGCCGCCTGCGGCCATTGCCGAAGCCAATGACCCGGAATCAGGTTTTGCTCCGATGCCAGCCGCAGGGCGTGTGCCGCAACCAACTCTCTCGCCGCAAATTGGCGGACGCGATCAATCCGTTTATCAACTTGCGGGGCAGCCCAAACTTGGTGAAGTTTTCGAACCGCATCAACCAGCAATGGACAGCCTGGCAGCAAACGTCCCGCCAGACATCAATGATTTTCAACCGGAACCCTGCTTCGAAGACGGCTACGATCCTGATTCTCAAATCAATGTTTATGAAGGGAAGTACCTCACTCCGACACAACGTCCGCCGGTTGAGATTGGCAGACCTTGGTATGACTTGGGACAATTGTGTCCACCGCGAACTTTTCTGGGCCTGCACAATCCGGTCGATTCCCAATTCGTCGTCTTTGGTGACTCGCGAATCGGAGTCGCCTCGAATCGCGCGGCCGCCGACAGTTCGACACTTGTCGCCGTACAAACAAATCTGTTTTTTAATTGGAAGGTGACAGGGACAGAGCGGTTCGCGATGTTCGTTTCCCCGTCCAGTCGCGGATTGGATAGTACTCGATATTTGCTGGACGAAGACCGCGGTATTTCTGAATTTAACTTCAACATCATCAACGGTTTTTTCGAAGGAGACTTCGGATCGATTTGGGGTGGACTTTCGAATCAAACAATGCCCTTTGATCTGCCGTTTGCGGTGGGCGTCATGCCGTTGGTGTTTCAAAATGGCGTATGGATGGAAGACAACATTTTGGGCGTAGCGGCAACAATACCGGCACGAAATATTCCGGCCTGGAATGTGGCCAATCTGGATGTCACTTTTTTCGCCGGATATGACAACCTCAATAGTCCAGCATTTGGGAATGACGCGAGCGCGGGGAGAATCTATGGAGTTGCTTCGTTCGTGGAGGCGCTGGATGGTTATCTGGAAATGGACTACGCCTTCCTCGATGACCGCCAGGATTTCGTCGACCGCAGTTATCACAACGTGGGCCTCGGATTTACGCGGCGCTATGGACGATGGTTGTCAAATTCTGCCCGAGTCATTGCGAATGCGGGACAGGATTCGACCAATGGAAATACGGCCGACGGCGTGCTGTTGCTTTCGGAAAATTCCTTGATTACCCGCAACCCCTACAGCCGTGTTCCGTACCTTAACTTTTTTGCCGGGTTCGATCGGCCGCAGTCCGCAGCCCGTGCCGTTCAGTCGGGCGGCGTGCTTCGAAATACCGGGATCTTGTTCGAAACCGATGTCCTGACCGGCTACCCAACATTAGAT
>JBEBGH010000229.1:0-8804 GCA_040081565.1 Pirellulaceae bacterium | reverse complement strand
CATGGCCTTGCAGCAGGGATTATTGTTTACCGTCAAGGAATTGACGGTTATTGCGATTATCGGCGCGGCTGTGGTTGTTCCCTTGAGTTTTATCATCGCGCCCATCATTTCCCGCAGTAACATTTCGCAGATCAAGAAGAAATTAACCGATGCAGAAAAAAAGGACGGAGACCTGATTCAGTTGAACGCGACAAAAGGTGCCATCCACCTATTGACGAGGGTAGGTTTTTTCGGTAGATTTTGCGGATTCGAGTTATTGGAGGGGCTGAAATGCCACGAGCAGCTAGAGCGGAAGTGTTTGATCCAGCGGAGGTTTGCGTAGTGCATGCCGTTCAAAGGTGTGTGCGGCGAGCGTTCTTGGCGGGGTGCGATGCGGTTTCTGGCAGAGACTTTGACCACCGACGCGAGTGGATCCGGCGGCGACTGGAGGTTCTCGCATCGGTCTTCGGCATCGACGTACTGAACTACGCGATCCTCTCCAATCACATGCATTTGGTGCTGCGAACGCGGCCCGATGTCGTGGCGACCTGGAGCGATCGCGAGGTCGCCGAACGCTGGCTAAGGCTCTTTCCCGGCCGCCGTCTCGACGAGTACCTGGGCCAGCCGACGGAAAACGACATTGAATCCCTGGCCGCCGACACGAAAAGCTTGAAAAACATCCGCATACGGTTGACCGATATCACTTGGTTCATGCGTTCCGTGAGCGAGCCGATAGCCCGGATGGCGAACCGCGAGGATGACTGCACAGGCCGCTTCTGGGAAGGCCGCTTCAAAGCCCAGCGGATCACGGACGAAGCGGGCTTGCTCGCTTGTTCGATGTACGTCGACCTCAACCCAATTCGCGCGGGAGTAGCCAAATCGCCCGAAACCAGCGGATACACTTCGGCCTTTGATCGAATCAAGGGGTTCAAGGGAGAAGAGATCGCTTCGGCGGTCGCTGCGAAGCCGCTGACTCAAGCCGAAGCTGCCGCGGAGATCAAAACGACTTCCATCGCCGATCGCAAGAAGAAAATCGTGGCCCGCAAACGTCAAACCGGCAAACGAATCTTGCGCGACGCATGGCTTGCTCCGCTGACGATCAACGAACGAGAACGTTCAACACCCAAGCCCAGCCGCTCCGGCGTCCGCGCGAGCGACAAGGGTTTTCTGTCGATGGCGCTGACTGACTACATCAAGCTCTTGGACTGGACGGGTCGCCAGGGGCGGAAGGACAAACGCGGCAAAGTTCCGGCTCAATTGGCTCCGATCCTGTCTCGGCTGGGGATCGACAGCGGGATGTGGTGCGATCTGGTGTGGAACTTCAAGAAATATTTCGGCCGCAACGCCGGTTCCCCCGCGAGCTTGAAGGAAGCCGCCGCCGACTCCGGCCGCCACTGGTCCCGCGGCCAACGCGCCGCCCAAGCGTGCTTCAGCGATGGATAGATTGTTTACAGTGGCGATGATTCTCTTGGCACATTTAAAGGATCGTCGAAACCGCCTTAAGGAGTCCCGCTGACAATTTGCCATTGCCGAAAGGATGTGGAACCCCGTTGCGGTTCGAAGGCTTGTGCGGGATTGTTACCCAGCGTGCGCTGCGCGACGCTGGGTTATGGAGTCCAACGCCTACGGCGTAAAAAACTGGTACGTGTGCTGGGCTAAAGAGTCCAACGCCTGCAGCGTGATAGATCTGGTGCAACATCTGGTGCAACTTGTTGGAACTAAAAGTATCTTTGGCTGCGAATGGTCTCTTCGGACGATCATTTCAAGAGTTGCGGACCTTACTGCCGGCAATTTCTAACTTATCGGCTATGACGCGGGCCTTGCGAATCGTTCGGAATTGAAATCTGGCCCTTGTGCTCGGGGCGCGCGGGTGTTTCAAAAGAAATCGGCTACAATGGACTGGGCCACGAGTTCTTCAAAGGATGCGACCATGCGAACGGTTCAATGCGTTTTGTTAATTGCGTGTTTCACAGTCTTTGGCTGTGGGGTGGCAAAAGAAATCAAGCAGGCGCGGAAAGAAATCAAAAAGGTCAAAGAAGACACGAAGACCCGTCTCGATGCGCTGCAGCTCCGCGGTGAAATGGATTTTGAACTTCAGGACGCGTTCAAAACTTACGAGCAATGCTACCAACAAGCGTGGAAGGCCGGGCCAGTCACCGGTTGGTCGGATTTGGCCCAAGCGGAAAGCGCACTCAGCATCTCCGGACTTCGTCTTGCTGACGCCAGGAAAAAAGGAATCGTGCCGGTCTTCAACCTTCCTGTTCCGACTTCCGAAAAACAAAAAGCGGACATCGTGATCGGCTATGCTCCCACGCTGAATCCGGAAATGTACTGGATATTGTTAGCCGATGGAAAATTCGATAAGGTTCCCAAGGAAGAAGCAGAATCATTTGGAGCAGGGAAATAACCAAAGCTCCGACCATGAAAGAACGAACCGAACTCATGAGCCCGGCGGGCTATTGGCCGCAACTGCACGCCGCGATCGAGGCGGGGGCCGATGCTGTCTACTTTGGCCTCAAGCATTTTTCCGCGCGGGCCAAAGTCGGGTTTGAACTCGCCGAGCTGCCCGAGGTCATGCGGACCCTCCATCGACGTTCGGTCAAAGGCTACGTGACTTTCAACACTCTGATTTTCGATCACGAAATCATCGAAGCCGAACGGGCAATCATCGAACTGGCGCGGGCCGGAGTCGACGCCGTAATCGTTCAGGATATCGGAATGGCGAAACTGATCAGCGAGCTGGTTCCGGATTTGGCCATCCACGGCAGTACCCAAATGTCCGTGACGAGTGCCGAAGGCGCGGAATTGGCTCGATCGTTTGGTTGTTCGCGGGTCGTCCTGGCCCGTGAGCTTTCGCTAACCGACATCCGCAAAATAAAAACTCAAACGACCATGGAGTTGGAGACGTTTGTGCATGGCGCGCTATGCGTTTCCTATTCTGGCCAATGTTTTTCCAGCGAGGCTTGGGGCGGTCGCAGCGCGAACCGAGGACAATGTGCCCAGGCATGTCGACTGGATTACGAATTAATCGTGGACGGCCAAGTCCGCGATTTAGGGGCCGCTCGCTATCTCTTGTCCCCCGGCGACTTGATGGCGCTCGACTGCGTCGACGGCTTGGTGGACGCAGGGGTTAGCTGCCTGAAGATCGAGGGGCGGTACAAGGACGCGGAATACGTTGCCTTGACGACGAAAGCCTATCGCCGCGCATTGGATGATGCCTTCGAGAAACGTCCGCTGTCAGTGGATGCCCAAGATCGCCAGGACTTGGAGCAAATTTATTCTCGCGGCCTTGGGCCGTTTTTCATGTCTGGAACAGATCACCAACAGGTCGTTGTCGGGCGTGCTCCTCGCCACCGCGGCGTTTTCCTGGGGCAAGTCGTCGCCGTCGAGCGCGACGCAGTTGTTGTGGAAACAAAAGGCGAAATCCGACGCGGCGATGGGCTGGTGTTTGACGCCGCCGATCGTCGCAAGCCGGAAGGGCACGAGCAAGGCGGATTTGTTTTTGACATCGCGGAGGCAGGCAACGGTCGCGTCCGAGTGAGGTTCGGTAACAACGCTCTTGAGTTAGAAGATATCCAACCTGGTGATTGGGGCTGGCGAACGCTTGATCCGCAGCTTGAAAAGAAAGCCAAACCATATCTCTCGCCCAGCAAACCCGTTCGCACGCGGCCTGTTCGTTTTGAAGTCAACGCAGTGATCGGTCAGCCTTTGGAACTAATGGCGAGCCTTGAAAACGGGAAACAATGTGCGGTTTTTTCGAATGAGCCACTACAGGCTGCCGACAAGAATGTGGCGACGTTATCGTCGGTTCGGGGCCAACTGGAACGGCTCGGTGGCACCCCCTTTCACGTTGCCGAAATTGTCTTTAATTCCACAGGTCCGGCTTTCATTCCCTCAAGTTGGTTGAATCAACTGCGACGCGAAGCTGTCAAAGGTCTTGAACAACAACTCGCTCGATTACCAGCAATCGAGGCCGTGCCGACCGCCGAAACTCGAATCGCGGAAAAACGGCAACGGTTTGCGGCCTCGGAATCGGCCTCAATGCCAGTCGCCGAATCGCGAATTCATTTGTTGGTGAGAACGCCGGAACAACTGGATGGCGCGATTGAGGCGCAGCCCGATTCGATCACGTTGGATTATTTGGAGTTGTATGGGCTGCGAAATTCGGTTGAGCGAGTTCGCGCTGCGGGGATTCGTTGTCGTGTTGCCAGCCCGCGGATTCTCAAACCGGCCGAACAGAACGTCGTCAATTTTCTTCGCTCGCTCGAGGTCGATATCCTGGCGCGCAGCGGCGGATTGCTACATGACTTGTTGAAAATTCCCGAGCTGGGTCGACCTGTGTTGGATGGTGATTTCAGCTTGAACGCGGCTAACGTACTGTCCTGCTCCATACTGCTAGAGTCTGGGGTTTCCCGGCTTAATCCGACTCACGATTTGAACGCTGTGCAAATCATCGACCTCGCCAAGCAAATTGACCCTTCGCGGTTGGAAGTAACGGCGTTGCATCACCTGCCCATCTTTCACATGGAGCATTGCGTATTCTGTCGATTCCTGTCAGAGGGCACCGACAACACGAATTGCGGACATCCCTGTGAGCAGCACCGTGTCGCGGTACGTGACTCTTCCGGTCGAGCCCATCCAGTGCTGGCCGATGTTGGTTGCCGCAACACCGTCTTCAATGCTGAATTGCAATCGGCCGCGGAGTATTTGGAACGCTTTCTCGCCGTTGGACTACGGGACTTCCGTTTGGAATTCGTCCATCAATCGGCGGCGGAAGTAAGCCGGTGTGCGAGTGCTCTACGGCAGTACTTCCGCGATCGTTCCTCCATCGATGAGTTGGCAGCCGTGTGGCAGGCAGCAACTCCGGCTGGCAGCACCTCCGGTAGTTTGTATGTCCCTCGCGACTTCAAAAAGCTTGTGCAACTGGGCCCATAGACGGCATTTTTCTCTGTATTTCACGAGAGGTTTTATGATCGCCGAAACTCCGTTTCCACCGTATTACGCTGTGATTTTTACCAGCACGCGAACCTCGGGCGAAAACGGTTATCAGAAAATGGCTGAGCTGATGGTCAAATTGGCTGGCGAACAGGAGGGGTTTCTGGGGGTTGAGAGTGCTCGAGAGGAAATCGGGATCACGGTTTCCTACTGGAGAGACCTGACGTCGATTCAGAAATGGCGTGAAAATGTCCAGCATACGGTCGCGAGAAACAAAGGCCGAAGCGATTGGTACACCGCTTTCAAAACCAGAATAGCGTTAGTGGAGCGCGACTACGGTTTCGTAAAAGATTTAGCCGCCGCAAACAATGATGAATCAAAACTTAATCCGCGAATAGATTAATGAGTTTCCATATCGACAGCGACCCGAATGGCCGATGCGGACGAAGCGGCCGCACAACACCAAAATCGGGGACTATCCGAACATCTTCCCAGTTTGTTCGGTACTGTCGCTCGGATCGTGTTGAGAAAGAGCACTTGGAACACCGGATTTCCTCAAAAAGTCGACTAAGTGCTGTCCCTTTGCGCCGATTTGGGGCGTAGAATGTCTCAAACAGCAGCAACGATGAGATGGAATTCGAGAAGAACTTGGCAATGTCCAAATTACCCACCTTTTTTCACAGGCCTGTTTGGGCAAAACGCTGCGCCCACGGATTAGCAGTTATCGCCTTGATGGCAATCTCGTTCGCTGCCTTCGCCCAGCAGGATTCAACTCCGCCTAAGCCCTCGACCGCGCAGGATGAACAGCGTGATTTGGTCGAACTCCAAAGAGAGTTGGCGGAAGACTACCGACTGTTGGAAGAAAAGCTGTTCGCGCTTTACGAAGTCGAGAAGAAAGGCAATCCAGAACGGAGCCAGTTGTTGCAACGAGCATTTCAGGCGTCGAAGCAACAAAAGACGCTCGACGCGTTGCGAACCATCGTGGCTGCACTCGAGCAGTCTAAATACTCCGATGCGGAGACGGGCCAGAAAAAGGCCATGGCAGAACTCGAAATTCTGCTGAGCCTGCTGCAAAATGAAGACGCCGGCAATCGAATGCGTGACGCCGTTAAACGAAACCTCGAATACCTCAAAGAAATTGAACGATTGCAGCGGGTGCAGCGAAGTTTGCGAAACGAATTACAAACCGTTGCCGAACCAACCCAATTAAAACCCGCGCAAGACAACTTGGCCGAGCGGACCAATAAACTTGAGAACCAGATTCGCAAGAACGAAGAGACTCCTGCTTCTGATTCCGAAACGCCCGTTGATCCCACGACCGAACCGCAAGATCAGCCGCCAAAGGCTGACGGTCAACCCCCATCTGGCGACGCCAAGTCCAGTGGTCCACCACCCACCCCGGAAAACTCGGCTCCGTCCGAAGGGCAGTCGCAGACTCCGCAATCTGGTGGCGAAAACCAGCCCACGGCGAATCCAATTCGACAGCGAATCGAGGCGGCCCAACAACGCATGCGAGAGGCAGCCAAGAAATTGGAGGAGGCCAACAAAGACGACGCGCGCGAACAAATGCAGTTGGCGGAGAAGGAATTGGCTGAGGCCAAGCGGCAATTAGAAGAAATTTTGCGGCAGATGCGCGAGGAAGAGAAGGAATACGTTCTTGCCATGCTGGAGGAAAGATTCCGGGCAATGCTTGAACGCCAATTGCGGGTGAATGAGCAAACCCAGCGAATCGACAAAACCGAAATGCAGCAACGATTTGCAGACTTTGAAATCGCTTGCCGGAAACTCTCGGGTGATGAGCGTGAGATATTGCTCGAAGCTGATCGGGCGTTAAGTCTCCTGCGCGAGGAAGGCAGCTCTGTGGCTCTGTCGGAGACTACGGCACAGATGCGCGAGGATATGGCGCAGGTCGTCGACCGTTTGGCATCCTTTGAAACGGGGACAGTAACGCAAGACATCGAGCAAGATATCGCCGAAACTTTGGGTTACTTTGTCGCCGCATTGGCACAAGCCAAAAAGGACCTTGAACGTGAAAAACAATCGCCGGGCCAACAGTCAGGTGGCGGTGCGATGCCGGGTGAACAACCGCTGGTGAACGCCATTGCTGAGTTGAAGCTGATCCGGAGTCTCCAGGATCGCGTTTATCGTAGGCACCAGCGTTATTCCATGCTGCTGGAAGACCCCAACGACCAAATCGGACGCGCCGAGAAAGCCGATTTGCGTGAAGCGATCGGGCGTTTGAGCGGACAACAGAAACGGCTCGTTGAGGTTACTCGCGAGATCGAGTTGAAGGCACGGAGTGAAAAGTAACAAGATGCATAGATTTGGGTGCCCATCGTTTTCGAGAGTTTTACTCGCGGGAATTTTACTCGCCGCGGTGACTTTTGCGCCGTTGACCGTTGTTGCACAACAAGAGGATTCAGGAAAATCGGGAAGTTGGCAGATTCCCGGGTCCCGTGAGATCCGTGTCGAATTCGGTGAATGGCTGAAGTCCACAAACGTCCCGGAAGATCGCGCGACAGAAATCCAGAACTACTTACTCCGTCAAATCGGCAGTGATTCGAGCGAACCATGTTTGAACGCGATCGTTCGCGGAATGGTGATGGCTCGCCCCGATTTGACTTCGGTTGTCGAGCGGATCGAGGCTACAAGGGAACGGCTCGATCCCTCACTACTCGATCAAATATTTCTGATCTCCGGTCATACCTTTGTCGATCGACATCTGCGTTTATTTGCCATGGAGACATTCGGCCGCCACGGACTTTATGATGAGGCCCTGCAAGTTGCGGAGGGAATCGAAGCCGCCGATGTCGTGCAGCCGCATGTTTTGCTGTTTTGGCGGGCGACGGCCTATCACCAGTTATTCCAAAAAGCGAAATGCCAATTGACGTTGCGGCGGCTTCTGGAGCAAAAGGACCGACTCCCTAAGCGTTTCGTTGTGTTGGCCGAGCTGATGACGCGGGATATCGAAAATCTACAAGACGAATCGCTCGACGAAATCACGCGAATGATGAACGATGTCCAGCGTCGACTGTCCTTGTACCGTGCCGGCAAAATTGTGCTGGACCAGGAAAAGGCCGTGCTCGAGAAACTTGATAAGTTGATCGAACGGTTGGAAGAAGAACAAAAGAAGAGCCAGCAACAAAGCCAATCCCAAAAGGGTCCTCCATCCAAGCCCATGGAAGACAGTCGGAATGTGGGTGGAAAAGGCTCGGGCGATGTGACCAACAAGCGGTTGAACGAAGGTGGCAATTGGGGCGATCTGCCGCCAGCGGAAAAGGCTCAGACCTTGGCGGAGATGACGCGTGACCTCCCGCCTCACTACCGTGCGATTGTGGAAGAGTACTTCAAAAAACTGGCCCGACAAAACGAGAACGACAAATAGAAGATGGCGGATTGCGTGCACACATTCGAGCAAACAAGTCGAGCCGCCTTTTGTCGCGCTCGTCTTTTCGCGTTCGTTTGGTTGGTCGGATTCAGCCTGATGGTTGTTGAACCTGCCGAGTGGGCTGAAGCACAAGAGTCGGCGGAAGCGTCTTCAACTTGGAATTTGGCATTGGCTTCTGGAGAAGAAGTACAAGTTTCCGAATGGTCGATCGTTGATGGCCAAATTCACACGCAGGTCACCGACAGGCCAGCAATGTTTTCATTCGAGCAAGTTCTCAAACTGTCTCGGCCCAGTCAGTCGAATCCAAAATCGTTGCATCAGTTAGACGTCCGCCTGACGGACGGAAGTGAACTCCATTGCAACGAGCTGGTCTCGCAGGATCGAGAGATTCGAGTTGTGTTAGCGTGCGGGGAATCGACGAGTTTTCGTCGCAACGATCTCGTTTGGTTCCGCAAGGTTGACGCGCAGGGAATTCGAATGCATGAGGCGGACTGGATCGGTC
>JBEBGH010000568.1:0-2263 GCA_040081565.1 Pirellulaceae bacterium | reverse complement strand
AGCGCGAAGGGATGCTTGAGAATTTCTCGCTGGGAAGTTATTTGTTACTGGTCGACTGGACGAGTCGTCTTTACCGCCACGGCAAAGCTCGCGTGTCACGCGAAGTCGCCGGGATTCTGGACCGGTTGGGAACCAGCGTCGAGTTCTGGGAATCGCGGATGAAGAAACTGCTGGACAAGCCGCGTTTGTTGGGGAGTTACTTTGCGACGTCGCGCGACCGGCTGAACGAGATCGCGACCCGCCGCGGCGTTCATCACGTGGACAACGCGGTTGGTTTGACCGGCTAGTCAACCTACCTTGGCGACGCGAATCATCCGTAGGCGATCTACGACTTTACCGAAGATCGAGCCCGCGCCGGCCCGGGGAAGTTTTTGAAAAGCTTCAACGCTTATCTGCAAGCCGACAAGTCCTGATATTTCGCCCTTCCTAGAAATCACGCCAAATTCAAGTGTCTGCGTGGGTTACCTGCTTCATTTATTGATAGTCGGCGGAAGGGATGTCGCGCCTAGATTTGAAAAACTCGTAACCGCCCGGTGAAGCGCGTGTTGACGCGGCCGGCCAGATCTTTCGCCGGCTTCGACGCGGCGTAGATTCGCGCAAATCGTTCTGATAGCAATTCAATTCAAGCGTTGATTCGACCAAACGTGTCACAAAGCTTGCGATGATTACAGCGTCGCAGTGAGGAACAGGTTTTTCACTGCACGCCGCAATATCATTGAAAGGAATCTTTGCATGGCCAAGTTTTACGTGACGACGAATGATACCCGACTGCTTGTTCAAGCCGCGGATGGTGAGGGAGCCGCGTTGTGGGCTTTGCATCAACACTTGGAACAAAACGCGACAGCCTTGGAAACGCTCGTTACCGAGGCGCAAGTCACACAAGCCTTCGCGGGCTGGGGAGAAACGGTTGCCGTAAGCGAAATCGGATTTGAACGAGCCGAAGCCGGCTGTTTTCGCACCTTTGAAATTGTTCAAAACTATTGCCAACTAATGCTCGCGCTGGAGCGACTGGTGGTCGAACACACCGAGTCGATGTAAGCTCACAGGACTTAGTGGCCAAGTCCAATTGGCCAATCATGTACTTTGTCATTGAACTCAGCGTGGCCGATGCGAAACGAACCTCGACCCCATGGACCATGGACCATCCTGTCGACTGCCGAAGTCTACCGAGATCGATTTGTCGGTGTTCAACTGGACCAAGTCGTACGGCCAGATGGAGAACCAGGGCAACATGTGGTGGTTCAGATCAAGCCAGGAGTCTGTGTTCTGGCGATCGACGAAGACGAACAGGTTTTTTTGACGTCGGAATTTCATTATGCCGTCGGGCGAATTTCGCTCGAAGCCGTAAGCGGTGGAATCGAGCCCGGCGAAGACCCGCTGCTGACCGCGCAACGTGAATTGGCTGAAGAGATCGGACTCACCGCGCGGCATTGGGATCTGCTAACTACGATCGACCCGTTTACGACGATCATGACTTCTCCTACTCGTTTGTATTTGGCTCGTGGATTGGGAACCTGTCCTAAAGACATGGAAGGTACCGAGTTGATTGAATCGGTTCGGCTGCCGCTGGCCGCGGCGCTCGAAAAAATCTGGACCGGCGAAATCACCCATGCCCCGACTTGTGTGGCTCTTTTAATGGCCGCCAGGTCAAAAAGCTGAGGATTTAGCGGAATTGGCCTGCCGCAGGTCGTTGCATATCATGAACAAGTGGCAAAATCCTCTGGCGATTTAGCAATCACCATGACCCGGCCGATAACACCTAGGTCATTTCCCGACCCCCAACCCATTGAATCGTCATGGCAGAACGTACGAATTACCAGCAAAAAGTCATCCGCAACTATTACCAAAACCGCGACTCGATTAGTTTGCAGCGAGTGCAAGAACTGGTTACGGACTTGTATCTGAGCGAAGGCAAGAAACGCACGCGCTGTTGGGAGAGTCTGGCGAGTCACTTGCAGAAGCTGGGCGTGAAAGAGGCAACCATTCAAAATCTGATCGCCAAAGATGATCCCCAGCTGGTCGCGCAACTTGTTCAAAAGCTGGCCAGTTAATTTAAGAGGTCAGCCGTGAACACAAGCCGCAGTCGACCCAATCACGCAACCATGCTGATCATTTGCGGGGCTCTGTGCATGGGCCCGATTTTCTTTGCGGTCATCACGCTGTTCATGGCCTTGCAGCAGGGATTATTGTTTACCGTCAAGGAATTGACGGTTATTGCGATTATCGGCGCGGCTGTGGTTGTTCCCTTGAGTTTTATCATCGC
>JBEBGH010000567.1:0-2276 GCA_040081565.1 Pirellulaceae bacterium | reverse complement strand
GGATTCGCCAAAGCCATCGAGGGCTTCAAAAAGATCTCGGCCAAATCTGAATTCGCGCACTTCGGCAGTTCGACTCCAAATTTGATCGCACAAGACTTCGAGAAAAGCGGCAATCAGTTCGACGTTAATTTCTACGACAACTCTTCAGCGGTATTTTCCGATGGGGCCAGCGAGGGCAAGAGCTACGGACAAATCGCTCTGGGTACGCTGGTCAAGGCGAACGAAGGCTGGCGAGTAGTGGAATTGCCGGCTTTGATGCAGGAAGGCAAAGTTGTGGCGAATGGCGGAATTTTCTTGTCCTCTCCCATAGTCGCTGCCGCAGAAACTACCGGCGGAAATACCGGCGAAGGGCTTGCGAAACTGTACGACGAATTTGAAAAATTGGATAAGAGTCTCCGCGATGCGAAACCGGGAGAAGAGACTGAGAAACTTCAAGCCAAACGTGTGGACGTCCTCATGCAGCTGATTCAGAACAGCACCGGCGATGAAAACCGCTCCAATTGGATTCGGCAAATGGCCGACACGGTCATGAACGCCTACGAAACCGGCGTGTTTGAGAAGGGGCTCGACGCACTCGAAGCGGCCGGGAACAAGCTGAAGAAAGATGGCATTGAAATCGATAACGACTACATTGCCTGGCGAGTGATCGCGGCTCGTTACTCGAAATCGGCAGACGGCTCAACTTCCGAACGAGCGGCCGCCAGCGAACGGTTCCAAAAAGATCTCGAGGGCTTCATCGCAGCGTTTCCCAAGAGCGAACTTGCGCCCGAGGGCCTCAACCAAATTGCTTTATACGCCGAAGTCAACGGCAATGACGAAGAGAGTCTCAAGAAGGCTACCGACGTTTACGCCCGAATTGAAAAAGAATATCCGCAATCGAAATGGGCTGCGCGAGCCAAGGGAGCCCGCACGCGAATCAACTCCATCGGCGAGAAAATCTCGTTCTCGGGCAAAACGATCAACAATCAGCCCTTTGATTTGAAGAGCGACGCGCTGCGGGGCAAAGTTGTCGTGTTGCATTACTGGGCGACTTGGTGCGATGTCTGCGTCAGCGATTTTGCGGAACTGCAAAGGTTGGGAGCCAAATTCAAGGAAGACCTGGTGATCGTGGGCGTTAATCTGGATGACTCGCTGGAAGACGCCAAGAAACACCTGAGCGAAAACTCGCAGTTCAAATGGTCTCAACTCTTTGCACCAGGCGGAATCGCCGATAGTCCGTTGGCTGTCCAATTGGGTGTCTCTACACTTCCGCTGATCGTGTTGATTGATCAGGAAGGAAAGGTGGTTGACACTGGACTTTCGGCGAAAGAACTGGATCGCAATATTCAACGTGTTTTGAAATAGCGGTTCAACCGCTTGTCGATTTGTGAGCCTTCTGCCAAGCTAAATGCATGGCAAAATATCGAATCATCGCGTTGGATCCTATTGCGCCGGAAGGCCTGCAAATGCTGGACGCAGATCCGGCATTTGAATATGAAGTGCGCACGGGTCTGAAAGGTACGGAGCTGCGCGAGGCCTTGGCGGAATTCGACGGGGCCATCGTTCGCAGCGGCGTCAATATCACGCCGGAATCTTTGGAAGGCAATCGGCGGCTAAAGGCCATCGTTCGCGCGGGAGTCGGAACGGACAACATCGACAAGGTCGCGGCGACTCGGCTGGGGATTGTGGTGATGAACACGCCCGCCGGAAACACGTTGAGCACCGCCGAACATACTTTCGCATTGATGCTGGCTCAATCACGGGCGATCGCACCGGCCTACCAGACTTTGCTTGCCGGCAAATGGGATCGAAAATCGTTCATGGGAACACAACTGGCCGGCAAGACCTTGGGGATCGTCGGCATGGGCCGGATTGGCCGCGAGGTTGCGGTGCGAGCCCTGGCGTTCCAAATGCAGGTCATCGCCTTTGATCCTTTTCTATCCGACGATCAGGCGTCGAAAATCAATGTCGTGAAGGTTAATACGGTGGCGGAGATGCTGCCGAAGGTTGATTACCTGACAGTGCACACGCCGCTCACGAACGAAACAAAAGACTTGATTGGAATGCCGGAGTTGGAGTTGTTGAAACCTGGCGTGCGCTTGATCAACTGTGCACGCGGCGGGATTTTTAACGAGGCGGCGTTGGTTGAAGGGCTCAAGCGTGGCCGAATTGCCGGCGTCGCCTTGGACGTTTTTGCGGAGGAGCCCTGTACTGACAGTCCTCTGTTCGGGATGCCGGGAGTTGTTTGCACTCCGCATCTGGGCGCCAGCACCGAAGAGGCGCAATCGCGGGTTGCG
>JBEBGH010000566.1:0-2281 GCA_040081565.1 Pirellulaceae bacterium | reverse complement strand
ATACGCCACCCCGCATTTATTTGGCGGACGTGTCAACAAAGTCGTGCTTCGCTGCTAACGCGAACCCGGCCTGTGCGTGATTGGAAGAGACCTCCATCTTGATTCGCGTGTTGGGGCTCCCCGGTTTTGCACCATGAATCGGTCCTTCCACCAACTTTGCTGCATTCTCGGCAGTCCACGGCATCGAGATCAGATTCTGGTTTTCAGGTCGATCCTTTGCTGACTTCCACTTCTCGTAGATTTGGTCGAATGTAAGATGGCGAGCGTCCAAGTAGAAGAACAGCACGGGTTGGATTCGCAGCGTATCGAGTACGATTCCAAGGCAGAAAAGGCTAGATTCTTGATAGTCATGTTTGGATTTGTCCTTGGATCCGTCATCCGAATCCGCGATCAATCCGAGTTCGTCATTCAGTCCGCGAATCGCGACCGCAAACGCCGATCGACGCTTCGAATTATTTACATCGGTAACCAATATGCCCTCTGCAACCGAGAGATGGTAGCCGCCCGGTGCGATGGCTGTGTCCTTTGACCGGCACGATACGACAACGCTCGGACCTGCTGTGATCACGACGACTCCAGCCCCAAGCTTCGGAGTTGCGAACGCTGCGACAGTGTTAGCCTTTTGGAAATCGGCCAGACGGGGTGAAGTCAGTCCTAATTCTTCCCGCAATGTCGTGCTACGGCTGTCGAATTGAATCGGCTCGTCCAAGCAGGTGTTTGGCCAAAGAAAATCGAAGTACGAACATGGTTTGACCCGCAGGATGTACGTGCAGGCATATTGGCCGTTCGGCCTTGATCGGTCTGGATCGACATCCACCAAAGCGTAGGACGGGTCGTTGCTGAGAGGACGCGACCGAGCCGCCTTGGCTTGTCGTTCTTTCAACCATTGGTCTCGCAGTGATTTCAGACCAATCGGCAACTCGGCGGGTGACACATCCGTTTCATCAATTTCAAAGCGAAACTTGGTCGAGTCGAAGTCATGGTCCGTAAAATCGTATTCCGAAACGCAGTTTGGAACAGTAATGCCGGACCATGTGAGCTTCGGTTCTGGTTCCACGAATAGAGGCGCATCGTCAGCGTAAAGTGATCGAATGACATCGAATGAAACAGCGCTGGGGTTCAGCGCCTTGGCGATCGCGAGGATCGTCTTTGACGATGGATTAACCTTTTTACTCTTCGACACAACGTGATCTACCGTTCGCGGTGAGATATCTGCGACCTTGGCCAATTCCTCCAGCGTTTGCACTGGGGTCTTTGCCCGAAGACATCTGATTACCCAATCGCGAAACCGTGTGAGGTCTAACCGCCCTGGCTCTTTGTGGTTCACCGTTTTTGCCATCAGATTGCGCTCCTCATTGCGCCATTGGGTTTCGGGACGCTGCACTTTCTCAAGTAGAGTGCAGAACGAATTCAACGCTGTTCTTCAGTTCATACCAGTCGCCACAAGAAAGGGTGGCATCGCCAACGAGGCATGTCTCACAAACGCACTTCATGTCGGTCACACCGTGTAGGTCCGCAAGGCTGAGGTGACTGATAACCAAGGAGGGTTGAGAACGTGAATCCGTTGAGTTAAAGGCGGCTCTGTTTGCCGACCTTGCCAAAAGTCGATTTCTCATTTCAGACTTTCTGCAAAGGAATCATCATGCTCACGCGACGCAAGTTTCTCGGAGTTTCAGTTGCGGCTGGCGTTGTGCCAGCCAGTTTAGCGATTCCCGGAGGCGTTTCAGCGGCTGTGCGGCCCCGTCTCAATTACAACGCCGCGAACGCAATTGCATACGCGAAGAAATGGAGTCCAAGAGGCAACGACTGTCCGGACGGCGAGTACGACAAGAACAACTGGACAGACTGTGCACACTTCATCAGCCACGTTCTGAAGGCTGGGAATGTCTTTCCCAACGCTCAGGACGGTCTCTACTGCAGGTCGGGATTACTGGTGCGAGCGGCCGACCTCTTGAGTTGGTTCACAAATGCGACGGGAAGATTTTCCAACGTTTCAAGTATCGCACCGGCCGCGTCTGCACGAGCGGGCGACTATTGCTTCATGTTTCTGAATGGCGGGCAACGACATGTCGTGCTTCTGGCAGGCCAGCCCAAGACAACTGGTTCGCGAGGGATGGCTTTCTATGCGCACTCCAAGAATCGAACAGGCAACTTTGTGAGCGAGAAGGATGGGAACTATAAGTTAGAGAATTGCATGTTCTACCGCATTAGTTGAATGCCCCACAGGCATCGGCGACGGCCTTCTCTCAACAATGGTTTTGAAGCATTGATGGCCCAATGC
>JBEBGH010000228.1:0-8883 GCA_040081565.1 Pirellulaceae bacterium | reverse complement strand
TAACGGGCCTTGCCGGTTACATCGACGCCGCCGGCGCAACCGATGGTCAATTCGCGGTCATCCTCGGTATCGAGATTGAGCAGGATTTTTCCTTTCAGCCAACTTGGCTTCAATTCCTTCGCGCCAGTCATGCCGGTTTCTTCGTCGATCGTGAACAGGGCCTCGATCGGCGGATGATCAATATCTTTGGACGAAAGGATCGCCATGATGGCGGCGACACCGATTCCATTGTCGGCTCCCAAGGTCGTTCCCTCGGCCCGGATCCAATCATCTTCGATTTTCATTTTGATTCCCTCCCGATCGAAATCAAAATTGGTTCCCGCATTTTTTTGATGAACCATATCGAGATGGGATTGGAGTACGACGGCGGGCGCGTTTTCTCGGCCCCGTGAACCGGGCTTGCGAATCAGCACGTTGCCGGCTGCATCGACTTGAGTTTCCAATCCCAAGGACTTGCCGAAGTCCGCCGCGAACTTCGTCACGCGTTCTTCTTTTTTCGACGGACGAGGAACCGCATTGAGTTGTTCGAATGATGACCAGAGTGATTGCGGTTCAAGTTTGGAAATCGACGTGGCAGTCATGGGAATCCCTGTGTTTTGGCCGAAAGCATGAAAAATTGCGAAACTTTATTAAACCAAAACTCTTTTGATTGCGTAACGCCGTGAACGCTGATAATCTTTTGTTATTGGCAAAACTGAAGAAATCGTCGAAGTACAGCGGGAGTGCCTCGACAATGAACGGATTACCGTTCATGCCTGGATGGAATTCGGAGCATTCGAGTTCTGGCGTCTAAAGTGGATCGTTTGTTCGAACGGTCAATGCATTTGATTTTGGCGTGGAAATTGTTTGCCAAAAACTGTGCTTTTAAGTACTCGTCACTAAGTCTTTTGAAAAGGAAAATTAACATGAAGAGTTTGATTACTTCGTTGACATTGCTGGTTGCCTTGTCGTTATCGGTAGGTACCTTTGCTCAAGGGCCGGAGGCTTCCCCGGAACACGCCATTCTGAAAAAGGATGTCGGCACTTGGGATGCAACCATGAAGTTTTGGATGGGGCCAGATGGCAAGGCCGATCCAACGGCACAACCAATGGAATCCAAGGGAACAGAAACGGGCCGATTGGTTGGAGAATTCTGGCTGATTAATGATTTCAAAGGTGACTTTGGAGGAATGCCTTTTGAGGGTCATGGAACAACAGGCTACAACCCGCAAGCGAAAAAATTCCAAGGCAGTTGGGTCGATTCCATGAATCCATTCGCGATGCATATGGAAGGTACTTACGACGAAAAAACAAAAACCATGACCAGCATGGGTAAAGGCGTTGGGATGGATGGCAAAGAAACGAAATCGAAGTCAACTGTCGTCTATGATGGCGACAACAAACGCACGATGACCATGTACGAACTCAAAACTGGTACCGAAAACGAATGGGTCCGTTCGATGGAAATCGTATACACTCGCCAGGCTGCCAGCGCGTCGGCCGGTGGCAAATCTGCGGCTCCAAAGAAGTAGAAAATCAAAATTGGAATGACCTTTGAGGCGGAGCTCTCGTTACTGGGGGTTTCGCCCTTTTTCTTTTTGCAAAGATTAAACTGGTTAAGAGAATGCGGATTGGGCGGTTCACCGTTGCACTTACCGTCTTAAATCTGAGGCAAAATTTAAAACTTTAACGCCGAAAAGTTCACGGCTTCGAAAATGATCTTTTTTGACGTGGGCTCAAATTACTTTCAAGGAAATTACTGATGAAAACTATGGTTGTTGGACTGATGTTTGTATTCGCTTGTTCGGCATTCGTTTCCGCTCAAGAAACTAAAACAGGGAGCAAAGAAGTGCCTGCTGCATTGAAATTCAAAATGAAATCGATCGATGGCGATGAAGTCGACCTCAGCCAGTACGCCGGCAAGGTGGTGTTGGTAGTCAACGTCGCGAGCAAGTGCGGTATGACCCCACAATATGCCGAATTGGAAGCGTTGCAGGATAAATATGGCGCCAAAGGTTTGGTGGTTTTAGGTTTTCCTTGCAACCAATTCGGCGGCCAAGAGCCGGGCACCGAAGAAGAAATCAAGAAATTCTGTTCAACGAAATATGACGTTTCGTTCCCAATGTTTGCCAAACTCGACGTTAAAGGCGACAAACAATCTGATCTGTTCGCCCATCTATCGAAATTGGATCTGGCACCGAAAGGCGCTGGAGAAGTTGGCTGGAACTTTGAGAAATTCTTGATCGATCGAACCGGCACACCAGTCGCGCGTTTCGGTTCCCGAGTAAAACCCTCGGCTGACGAAGTCGAAAAGGCAATCGTCGCGGCCTTGGGCAAATAATCTGGTCGAGACTTTTAAAAAACCTCACGCGGCTCACAAGCCGCGTTTTTTGTGCGCCAAGATGAAAACGCTCAAGCATAACAGTGGGGGGAGGAGACCAAGTTCTATTCTTGGAGCTCGGCCAATTCGGCAATCCATTTGGGAAGTCTTTCGACTGGCAGGCCCACCACCGCCGAAGCCAATCCGGATTCCAAATGAAGCCAATCCGGTCCGTCTTGAAAGCCAAAAGCGCCCGCCTTCCCGACCCAGCCATCGGTTGCAACGTATTCCTCAATTTGCTGGTCCGTTAATGGATCCATGCGCATCACGGCGACTTCCATTTTTTGCAGATAAACCGCGCGCCGGACATCCAGCAAACAGACCCCAGTCAATACTCGATGCACCCGTCCGCTGAGCAATCGCAACATTTTGAAGGCGTGGTCTTCGTCGCGGGGCTTCCCAAGAATTTGCCCATCGAGTTCGGCGATTGTATCCGCGGACAGGATCAAACCCTGTTGAACCTGCCTCGCAATATCGAGGGCCTTTCGCAGAGCCCAATCAGAAACCATTTGTTCCGGCGTGCAACCGGAACACAGTCCTTGTTCAACCGACTGATCTGGGGCCATGACGGTGAATTCGTAGCCGGCTTCTTCCAACAAAGCTTTTCGCCGTGGAGATTGGCTGGCCAGAATCAGATCTTTGATAGCCCGTTTCACAATCATGGTCCTTGGGTGACAATGGCCGGAGTTAAACTTCGTTTCGCCGGTCAAATCGACAACATGAAAAAACTAGAGGTCTTGTTTGAAGATAACCATTTGTTGGTTGTCAATAAACCGGCGGGACTGGCGACTCAAGGTGCTTTGCCTGGGAAAACCAGCTTGGTCGCAGCAGCGCAAAGTTACCTGAAGGCGAAATATGCCAAGCCAGGAAACGTCTTTGTCGGCGTCGTTAGTCGACTGGACTCCCAGGTCTCGGGTGTGATTGTCCTCGCGCGCACCAGTAAGGCTGCCGCGCGTTTGACCAGCCAATTCGCTGACTCCTCGGTGACGAAGAGATATCTGGCGCTGGTTCCAGACGTCGCAAACGTGCCTCCTAAAGGCGAGTTACAACACCACGTTTGGAAGGACGATCGAGCCCAGCGGATGCGGGCCGAGACAACTCCAGTGCGCGATTCACAGGTTGCCAAACTCAGGTACAAAACAATAGCTGAATTTGCGGGCTCTCGATTGCTTGAAGTCACACTATTAACCGGTCGCAAACACCAAATCCGGGTCCAACTTGCGGCGATTGGGATTCCGATCGTAGGGGATAGGAAGTACGACAGCGATCAGTATTTTCCTGTTGGGGTTGCCTTGCACAGCTATTTTTTGGGTTTTGAGCATCCGACCAAGAAAGAAACATTGACTTTTCGTATTCTCCCGCCAGATTATTGGAAATTACCGACGCTTCCGTTAGATTAGAAGAAGGATGCGTCGAGGGCAGGAACGAGAATTTTCTTTTATGGCTGGCGCGGTTTCCGCACGCTTGGACGGAATCAACTGAAGAAATTATCGCTTTTTTCCAGAGGCGATGTACGAACCTCGTTTCGTCTGGGCACAAATCACTATTGTCGGAACCCATCGATTTATTTTTGGCGCAGTCAGCAATCCTAACATGAGCACGGTTCGTTCGAAATTTCGAGAGGCAGCCTTGATCAGCGGCTTGGTTACCGATGATCAATTTGCTGCAACCGTCGCGGCGATCGCAAAATCGAACGGTGGCAAGATCGTTGATGACAAGCAAATTTCCGACAAGGAAATTGCGACGCGCATGGTTGCGATGAAATTTCTGACCGCCTACCAGGCCGACCAGTTGATGTCAGGACGAACGAAACTGAAGTTGGGGCCCTACGTAATCACGGATTGGATTGGCCAGGGTGGGATGGGCCAGGTCTTCAAAGCCGTCCATGAAATGCTCGGCCGCGAATGCGCGGTGAAAGTTCTGCCGATCAACAAGACAACCCCTGACGCGATTGAAAATTTTCGCCGGGAAATCCGTGCTCAAGCGAAGCTCGATCATCACCATCTGGTTCGTGCCTACGATGCGGGCGAGGATGGCAATGTGCATTACCTGGTTGTTGAATATGTCCCTGGAACAGATCTCCGCAGGTTGGTGAGAAACCATGGCCGTTTGGCGCTCAACCAAGCGGCAAGCATTATTCGTCAGTCGGCGATGGGTTTGGCCCACGCTCACGATCGACACTTGATTCATCGCGACATCAAGCCGGGAAATATCTTGGTCACACCTGACGGCGTTGCCAAATTATCGGATCTGGGTTTGGCATTTTGCCTCTCCGATGCGGATGATCCACGAATGGGAAAAATCGTCGGCACAGCCGATTATTTATCGCCGGAACAGATTAAGGCGCCGCTTGAGGTCACCGAGGCAAGCGACATTTATTCGCTGGGTTGCACGCTGTATTACGCAGTGACTGGCAAGGTGCCGTTTCCTGGCGGTACGACGAAGAGCAAGGCTCGGCGGCATCTGGAAGAAACACCCTGGCACCCACGCCGATTCAACGAGGAAGTAAGCGACGAATTTGTCGACTTGATTGGCGACATGATGGAGAAAAACCCTGCCGAGCGCATTCAATCGGCCCGCGAAGTCGTCGATCGCCTGGCACCTTGGGCCAAGGTCGAAGGAGTCGCGATCCTGCAAGACGATTCGCGCCGTCGCTGGATGGCCGCGCCCGTGCCTGGCGATCAAGATACGGACCCCAATGATATTGCCGATTTGGCCTTGAGCGAAATGAGCGGCAATCAAGAGACGCAGCAGAGCCATTCGGGCACGAACCCGATCGACAATGGAAAGTCCAAACCTCCACCACCGGGCGGAATCGTTGAGTCGTTTGCCCGCGTCGGACATTTGCAGAACGAACCGTTGATGTTTTCGTTGAACGGCCTCCTGATTGCCGCCGTCGTGTGCGGTGCTCTTGGCGCGCTCGTCGGCTTCATGCTGGGCTATATTGCCAAGGGCTAGTAGCCGCGACGCTTCTTAGACGTTAATCTGGCGGGTCAGTGCTCCGGTGAACGGACTTTATTGCTCTGCACTTTCCACAAGTTGATTTTCGTGGCATCGCTTCGTCCCCCCATCAAGTCAAATGAGCAAATCGTTGTCGTGATCCTGCTGACGCTGGGATTGGCGGGCATTGGTTTGTATTTCTGGAATCTGTATCGCAATCAGGCGGACGTGATTGAGATCGACGAAGCGACTCGCTTCGAAAATCCGTTTACGGTCGACCTCAACTCCGGATCGGTCGAGGAGTTCGCGATCTTGCCGGGCATTGGTCCCAAACTGGCGCAAACGATTGTCGACTTTCGAAATGCAAACGGCCAGTTCACCTCTCCCGAGGATTTACTGAGAGTACCCGGGATCGGCCCAGCCAAGTTGGCGGCCATACGCGGTTATCTTGCGCCCTTGAAACCAAATGTCGTCAAATCAGCCCAGTGAATGTCATCTTTGATTCGGCCGCTCGGTTGCGGTCGCCTGATTTGCTCTCACCGCAACAGGCTGTTTGCCTTATGATGTAGGGTTCGGTTTCCCCGCAAAGATCAGTTCCGTTTCAGCAGGCAATTCATGTTTCGATTGGTGGCTCCCTTCCAACCATCCGGCGATCAACCGGCGGCGATTGAATCGCTGGTCCGTGGGCTGGAATCCAACAAGAAATCGCAAGTGCTGATGGGTGTCACCGGCTCAGGCAAAACCTACACGATGGCCAATGTCATTGAGCGGATGCAGCGCCCGGCATTGATTCTGTCGCATAACAAAACTCTCGCCGCCCAGCTCTATAGCGAATTCAAGGAGTTCTTTCCGTACAACGCCGTGCATTACTTTGTCAGCTACTACGATTATTACCAACCTGAGGCTTATATCCCTCAACGCGACATTTACATTGAGAAGGACGCCTCGATTAACGAAGAGATCGACAGACTGCGGCTTGCCACAACCAGTTCGCTAATCAGTCGCCGCGACGTTGTCATTGTAGCCAGCGTCAGCAGCATCTACGGGTTGGGATCGCCTGAGGACTATCGCCGCATGATGGTCTCGTTGCGAAAGGGCGAAGAAATTGATCGCGACGAAATGCTCAGTCGGCTGGTCGACATTCAATACACTCGGAACGACATTGCCTTCGAGCGTTCAAGCTTTCGGGTGCGTGGTGATTGTGTCGAGATTTGGCCATCTTACGAGGAATACGCCTATCGCATCGAACTTTGGGGCGACGAGATCGACAAGATGTCGATTATTAATCCGTTGACTGGCGAAGCCGTATCGCTGCATGATGAACTTTTCATCTATCCCGCAAAACATTTCGTGACGCCGGAATCGCGCATCAAGGCTGCCGTCGAAATCATCAAACAGGAACTTGCCGAACGCTTGGAACAATTTCGCCAGGAAGGGAAACTGTTGGAGGCCCAACGATTGAATGCCCGGACCCGCTTTGATATTGAAATGCTCGAACAGGTAGGGCATTGCCCCGGAATCGAAAACTACAGTCGCCCCTTGTCGGGAAAAAATCCGGGTGAAATGCCCGATACTCTCTTTAGCTTTTTCCCCAAGGACTACCTGTTATTTATCGACGAGTCGCATGTCACGGTTCCGCAGATTCGTGCGATGTACGCGGGCGACCGCAGTCGAAAAACGACCCTCGTGGAACATGGCTTTCGACTCCCTTGTGCGCTCGACAACCGACCAATGAAGTTCGAAGAATGGGAAGAAAAAATCAACCAAGTGATTTTTGTTTCGGCAACTCCGTCGGATTACGAATTAAATAAAGTCGGTGGCGAAGTCGTCGAACAAGTGATTCGTCCAACCGGCTTACTTGACCCGACTATCGAAGTTGTGCCAGCCAGTGGCCAAGTCAAGCACCTGTTGGAACAAATCAAACTTCGTCGCAAGGTCGGCGAGCGAGTTCTCGTCACGGCGCTGACCAAACGTCTTGCCGAAGACCTCTCGGCCTACATCGTGGAAAATGGCGTGTCCTGCAAATGGCTCCACAGCGAACTCGATGCTTTTGAGCGAGTGGAAATTCTCCAGGACCTGCGGGGCGGACGTTATGACGTGGTCGTCGGTGTCAATTTGTTGCGCGAGGGTCTCGATCTGCCCGAGGTCAGCCTGGTCGCTATTTTGGACGCCGACAAGGAAGGTTTTCTGCGCAGCGAAACGTCTTTGATTCAAACCATCGGGCGCTCCGCTCGAAACGTGAATGCGACTGTTATCCTGTACGCCGACAAAATGACCGAGTCCATGAAGAACGCCATTGCGGAAACTAACCGTCGTCGCAAAATTCAAACGGAGTACAACGAAGAACATGGCATTACGCCGCAAACGGTGAAGAAAAATATCGTTGCCAGCATCGAATCCGGAGTGGACGCTCACCGCCGGGCCAACGAAGCGGTAACGAAAAAAGCCGAAACCGTTTACATCACCGAGGAGTATATTGCCGATCTGGAAAAGGAGATGCTGGAGGCAGCCGAATCCCTAGAGTTCGAACGCGCGGCCGCTATCCGGGATCAGATTAATAAGATTAAGGACTCGGTGGGGGAACCATTGTCGACGGCAACGATGACGGTGAAAGAATCGTCACGAGGAGGACGTGGTCGCCGCGGCGGAAGTGCTCGCAAGGTCCCTCGTCCCAAAAAACGTGATTGACTCTTTTGCGAAATTGCTTGAAAATTCTGGACCCAATTAAGGCGTTTGTTTTACGATTACTTCTCGATCAATGGTTTAAGATGAGAATCGCTACGTTTGCTTGTTCGGTCACTTGGTTAGTCTTCGCAATTTCTTCATTAGTTTTGGCCGCCAGTCCGCAAGAGGCAACACCTGTACTTGCTGAGAAGGATGCCATTGAATTCCAACTCGATGACTTTCGTGGACGGAGTTGGGCGATGGCAGAATTCCGGGAACGTCCGATCGTAGTGGTCGTTTTTTTGGGGACCGAGTGCCCGCTGGCGACCCATTATTCGTTGTGCGTTCAAGAGTTGGCCGACCAATACCAGGAGCGCGGGGTGCAATTCCTGGCGATCGATTCCAATGTGCAAGATTCTTTGGAGGAAATGTCGGCCTTTGCTCGTCGGCAAAATCTGGAGGTCCCTTTTTTGAAAGATCCTCAGGCCAAGGTAGCCGACCGATTGGGGGCGACGAGAACTCCAGAAGCGTTTGTACTTAACGAGCGACGGGAGGTCGTGTATCGCGGCCGAATCGATGATCAATATGGAATCGGCTATACCCAAAAATCGCCGCAGTCCCGCGAGGTCGCCGACGCCATCGAAGCCTTGTTGCAGAAAAAGGATGTGGTCACGTCGCGAACAGAAGCCGTGGGCTGCCTCATCGGTCGCCAACGAAAATCCGCCTCCGATTCTTCAATCACCTATGCCTCACATGTCGCCCCGATCCTGAACAATCACTGCGTGCGTTGCCACCGCGATGGACAGATTGGTCCGTTTTCACTGGATAATTACGCCAATGCTGCGGCATGGTCAGAGATGATTGGCGAGGTCATTCGCGACAAGCGAATGCCGCCATGGCACGCCGATCCTGCTCATGGA
>JBEBGH010000227.1:0-8885 GCA_040081565.1 Pirellulaceae bacterium | reverse complement strand
CAATGACGGTATCGGCGCCTTTGCGGTTGACCACAAACTTGACCTTCTTGTTGACGTTTGCGGACACGATCTGGTTAACTTCGCGACGTTTCTTGGTTTCTTTGTCGGCAACCTTTTTAATGACGTCACCGATCTCGAATCCCGCCTTGGCGGCCAATGAATCTTCCGTAATGGCAACGACCATGACTTCACCAGCTTCCGTTTCTTCCAGAGTCACTCCGAGTCGCACCCGTTGGCCACCCCGTCCCGCTCCCGAACCTGAAAACGTTGGGCGGGTTTCCGTGGAAGCAATGACATCGATCACTTTGTCCGTGTAGTCGATGACTTTCACAGCCCCGGCACAATTGATCGATTCGAACTCGTCTTCAGGAGTGTGGTACGTTCCCGTCAAACCGGTATGCAAAAACATGACCGGAATGTTCTTGGCCTGGAACGGCAAGTGATCGCTGCCGGCGAAACCTCCGGGTGGCTTTTGCAAGTCAAGCTTGAATTCTTCGTTGGCTTTTTCAATCAAATCGGAAAATTCTGGTGAGGAGTCCCAACTGAACAGCGTGAGCTTGTCGTCCCGCAACCAGCCGATCATGTCGTAATTGAGCATGGCGACGGTTTTGTCCAGCGGGAACACGGGATTTTCAACATAATGTTGGGCACCCAACAGCCCCATTTCTTCTGCTGTGAAGCAAATGAAAACGAGTCGTCGTGCGGGCTTATTTGGCCGCGTCTGGAATCGTCGAACGAGTTCCATAATCCCCGCGGTTCCCGTCGCATTATCGTCGGCACCATTGTGAATCTTCTTGCCCGCGTCAGGCGATCGCGAGCCGAAAGCACCAAGTCCAAGGTGATCATAATGCCCCCCAATCACGACGGTTTCATCAGCCAACGGGCCTTCGCCTTCAATTACACCGATCAAATTGTGCGTCAGAATCTGCTTTTTAGCGAACTCCGCAGCCCCCTTTGCACGCCATCCGGTCAAAACCTGGGAATACGATTCCAACGAACTGTCGATCGCTTTTTCCGCGTCAGCGAGCGACGAAATTTTCTTGCCGTCGGGTCGTGACAGCGGTGAAGCTGTCAAAACCTGGTCAATCGTGCTTCGTTTGACGTGCATGAAGGGAATGCCAAAAGTCGACGCGCCGAACAATTCCTCAACAGCCAATCCGTCTTTGGCGGCTTCAGGAGCGGTCACGACATCATTGACGAAGATAATTCCCTTGACGCCTTTTTCACGCGCGGTTGTGCATTTGCTGCGAACCGACGCGTAGGTACTTTGTTGCTTCCCATCGAAAACGCTTTTTTCATCGTCTTGTTGAGGTTCCTTGCGGATCATCACGACGATTTTGTCCTTCACATCTAGATCGCGATACTCGTCGAAGTTGTGATCTTTCGCGGTGATTCCATAACCGACGAAAACAAGGTCACCCTCGATCGAAAAATTGTTTTGGCTGATTTGAGTGGTAAAATCACTTCCGTACTTAAGCTCGATCGCCTGATTATTGGGGCCCATCAACGATAACTTTCCGGAATCGGGAACCATCGCATTGGTTCGACCAACGTCAAAGGTCTGTAAATAGGTACCGTCGGGCATGGCCGGCTTCAGGCCAACCGATTTGTAAGCAGCGACGATATATTCGACTGCTTTTTCCATTTCGGGCGTGCCCGGCAAACGGCCTTGCAGCTCGTCGGACGCAAGGTATTTCAGGTCGGCGGTAAATCGTTCGAGCGCGCCTTCCCTCGTGATTGATTGACCTGTGAGTTGATGAATCATCAACCCCTGAAAAATTAGGCAAGCGACCAGAATGGCTGCTGGTCGTTTCGCAAAAAAGAAGACTCGCTTTGTTTTCATTATCTCTTCAATCTCCAAAGTAAACTTGCGGGAATAGCACAGCCAATCTACTGCTGCGACAAACTGGCAACAAGTAGCGCCGTTTCCCAATCGATACCCCAAATCACCGACGATAGTTTAGCTAATCCAACGCGAATAAACATAGGAAGACCTTTGATCCTTGAAAATTTGCGGAGCGTCATTTAAATTCTTGTGAGCCTTTGGGGGGTGAGATTCGAGCCGTGTCGCTGTCGGCAGAAATTTAGGCCCTATGGTGCACAATTACACGGGGTTTTGCATTCGGTGCACTCCTGATTGTTGAGATCGAGTTTTTCCCGGTTTCCATTTGTTTCCGAGAGTCGAATGAGCACAATGACTAAATCAAAAGCGACTTATAATCGCCTCGAATTGCTGAAATTGATGTACTTGAGCCGTGAGGGCGATCGCCGCGAGGGCGTGTTGCTCCGTCAAAGCAAAGGGTGGTTTCAAGTAGCCGGAATGGGACATGAGACTTTCGCAGCAATTGGCTTGTTGCTGGAACCCGACGATTACGTTTTTCCTTATTACCGAGATCGCGCTCTGGTTTTGTCGCGTGGAGTCAAGAACTCGGAGCTTGCCAAGGCCTACTTTGCAAAACGAGATACCGGCAGCGGCGGTCGCCAGATGCCTGGCCATTACTCCAGCCGAAAACACAATATCTGGAGCGTGCCAACGCCGACAGGAGCAAACGCTTTGCCGGGCTGCGGAGTCGCCTGGTCCATGCAGTTGCAAGGAAAAAAGAACGTCGTCGTGGCCACCGTGGGCGATGCCGCATCGCGCCAAGGTGAATTTTACGAAGCCGTTTCGTTTGCCTACGAACGTAAACTGCCGATTCTGATTATCGTCGAAGACAATCAATACGGAATCAGCACAAACACCGAGAAATTCAATCCGTTCAAGCTTGAGATCTTCAACGAAGACTTGGTGGTTCGCGTCGATGCACGGCACCCAGACCGCGTTCACGAGGCCGCCTCCAAGGCCATCGCCCGTGCCCGAGCCGGCGAAGGCCCAACGTTGATGGTTTGCGAGGTCGACCGCCTCTGCAGCCACACCAGTAGCGATGACCACCGCGTTTATCGCCCGCAACATGAAATCGACGAAATGATGACCCGCGACCCAATCAATGTTCTTGCGGGTGAATTGATCGATGCCGGAGAATTGACCGCGACCGAATGGGAAGCGATTAAGGAAGCGATCAACAAACAAGTCGACCAAGAATACATCGCGGCCGAAAACGATCCCGATCCTCGAAAAGAGGAACTACTTGACCATTTGTTTGGGCCACTGCCCAAACCAGAACCGCCCCCGATCGAGGGTGGCCGCAAGTGGCGAATGGTCGATGCGATCAACACGGTGTTCAAGGCAGGCCTGAAAAAAGATGAACGCTTTGTGTTCTTCGGTGAAGATATCGAAGATCCCAAAGGAGGCGTTTTCCGCCTGACTGCAGATTTGTCGACCGAACATCCAGACCGCGTCTTCAATAGCCCGCTCGCCGAGGCCACCATCTGCGGTGTTGCGACCGGCATGTCGTCATTCGGCATGCGGCCAGTTTTCGAGTTACAGTTTATTGATTTCATGGGTCCGGGATGGAACCAACTTACGCAAAACCTGGCAACACTTCGTTGGCGCACTTTCGGTGAATGGAAATGTCCGGCCGTTATTTATTCGCCGTATGGGGCCTATCTCCCCGGGGGATCGTTGTGGCATAGTCAGGCAAACGAAGCCCTCTTTGCTCATACTCCAGGCTTTCGCGTGGTCGTGCCGAGCACTCCAGAAGACGCGGCCGCGTTGATGTGGACATCGATGCATTCCGACGACCCCACGATCTTCCTGATCCCCAAACATCTTTTCCGCCTACAAATGGACTGCCCCAAAGAAGTCCCCGCGGTTGGATTTGGTGAGGCCCGAATTCGTCTGGCCGGCGATGATGTTACGGTTGTGACTTGGGGCAACTGTATCGAGCAGGCTCTCGCAGCCGCGAAAGAGTTATCTGACGAGTGCAGCGTCGAAGTCATCGACCTCCGCTCGATCGTACCGTGGGACCGCGCGACAGTTGTGAAGTCTTTGGAAAAGACCGGGCGTTTGGTGATAGTCCAAGAGGACGGCCGAACCTGCAGCGTTGGCCAAATGTTGATCAGCGAATTGATGAGCGACGAAGAGAGTTTTTCCCACTTCGTCAGCGCTCCACAACTGGTTTCCAAACCAGACGTGCATATTGGCTACAACCCGATTTACGAATACGCGGCGTTGCCCGACACGCACGGCGTGGTGGACGCGATCCGCAAGACCCTCGAGGATTAATTTTCCATGCCGATCATTTCCATTCGCATTCCGCAACTCGGCGAGGGTCTTCAAGAGGCACTCTTGGTGGACTTCATCAAGAAACCCGGCGATAAGATCAAACGCGATGAAGCCATCTATGTGATGGAAACGGACAAGGCCACGACCGATGTCGAGTCGCCTTACGACGGAACGTTGATCGAATGGACCGTGGCCACCGGCACGGTTTTGCAAATCGGTTCAGAAATCGGCAAGATTGAGGTCGCTGAAGGCATGAAGGAAATGCCGTCCGGACATGGACCTGCAGAATCACATACCTCCTCTTCAACATCGAGTTCTTCCGCATCTGCGACCAAGTCGGCGTCTAAAGACGCTGATAGCGAAGCCGGGGCGATGATTCCGCCGAAAACCCGCAAATACCTTAAGGAAAATGGCTTGCTGGAAATCGCACACAAGATTCCAAGTTCGGGCAAGAAATTGATGCCCGAAGATGTCGACGCGTACCTGAACTCAGGTGGCGAAGCTGGACAGGCAAGTTCGACAAAGGCTGCAATGCCGGTTTCGACTGACGCATACGACGTTGTGGAACTACCGCAGTCGCAAATTGTTTTGAATTACCGGTTGGTGCGCGGAACCCAGGTTTGCGTGCCAGTCACCGTCATGAACGAAATCAATTGGACAGCGCTGGAAAACGCACGCAAGAAAAACAAAGATTCGGGCGGCCCAACGGCTTTCTCAATTGCTTGCTGGTGCGTGGTGCAAACCCTCAAGAACCACAACAAATTCCGCAGTGTTATCAGCGGCGACGGTCGTTCACTTAAAGTCTTTAAACGGGTCAACCTAGGGGTTGCAGTCGCCCTACCCGGTGACGAAATGGTAACCGCAGTCGTTCGAGACGCAGACCGGTTTTCTGCGAACGAGTTCTACGCGGCGCTTGCCAAGCAAATTGACATGGCTCGCAACGGTAAAGATCAAGCTGACGAGTCGACAACCATCACGGTTTCCAACATCGGCAAAGCAGGAATGAAGATTGGAATTCCGGCCATCGTCGCACCAGCCGTGGCGACCTTGGCGATCGGTCAAACCTATGCCCTACCCGTCCCAGATGGCGCCGGGTTCAAATTCCAACCGACCGTAATCGCGACGCTCAGTTTTGACCATCGCATTGCCAACGGAGTCGGCGCTGCAAACTTCCTGAACGATGTTCGACTTGCAATCGAAGGCTACCGCGGGTAACTCATCGGTTGAAGTTTGCTCTAGTTAATCGAGTTGAAGGTCGGAATTTCTACTTTGCTGGAAAAATCGTCGGCCGTGAACTTTGAATTACGGTCCACGATTTCTTGCGTGCTCGTTTCTCTGCCGGCGGCCCACAATAGCCAGTCGAATGGATTTCGGGCATTCCATTTCGAAACCGGTGCCTTGGCTTTGAGCTTGGTCGGCTGCGGTGAAAAATAAAAAATCGCGCAGCTGAATACCAGAAAACTCGCCATTGCGATGAGCACATTTCGAGTTATCGTCTGTGCCGTGGCCAACCGATTGTATTCGTTGATACCGATAACGGCAGTCGGTGAAGTTTCTTTTACTTGTGAGTTTGAAACTCCTTCGGAGTTTTCAACCTGCATTTCACCTGATTGCGGTTCGTTCATGGATTTCCTTTCATTAAATCCCGGTCGAATGTTGCTGAAAAACTACGTTATTCTGGAAAGGGGTGGGATGAGATTTCGCCACCGTTTTGGCGTCTTTCGACGAAAACAGATCCGTTTTCCGTTACGATTGGAACAAAGCTGCTAGCGAAAACGCTGTGACTGTCGATTTGGGGGAGTTTCAAGGCCTTTTCTACGGCAACCGGCGAGTTCTATTGACCGGTTTCGCTCGGGCGTCCTATACTCCGCTCGACCAGGTGAAATGGAATTGCAAGTTTACGAAGGAACCTTTGATTGGTTGACCTTCGTTTCGCTGCCACTTGGATGAGTTTTTTGCTGCGAGCAGGATGGGTTGCAGCAACGGTGTCCCGATAACTTTCGCCGTTGTTCTGTCGCCATCGACCAAGGTTTAAGGAGAAACCGTAATGATCTTTTATGCGCGTCGAATTGGTGAGTCTCTACCGAAATTCGACATTTCGAAATTTATGCTTGTCGTCGCCCTTTTGCTGGCTGTTTCGCCACTCTCTGGGCAACAGGGTGACCCGGCACAAAATCCGGTCAATGTTGACAGCAATCAGCAAATGCCGGTTCTGGCAGTTGTGAACGGTGAAGAAATTTCCCGTCAACAATTGGCCGACGAATGCTTACGCCGTTATGGTAAAACCGTATTGGAAAGCATCGTTAATAAAATTCTGGTCCTCAACGAATGTCAACGTCGAGGTGTCAATATCACCGAGAAAGACATCAACGATGAAATCGTCAACAAGGCCAAAGCTGTTGGCATGTCCGGCGAGCGTTTTGCAGAACTGATTTGTTCCCGCCGCAATATTTCACTCGACCAATACAAGAACGACATCGTCTGGTTACAGTTGGCATTACAGCGGCTTGCAACCAACGAAATCGCCGTAACTCCAGAGGAAATCGAAAAACAGCTCGAATTCGAATATGGACCGAAAGTCCAAGTCCGCGAAATTGTCTGTGATTCGAAAGACGAAGCTTCCCAGATCCTCGAGGCGGCTCGAGCTAATTCGGAACAATTTGGCGATCTCGCCAAAAAGTACTCCAAAAACCCTGCCAGCCAGGCCATGAAAGGCCTTTTGCCTCCAGTGGCCCTGCATTCAGGAGCCCCTGCCAACATCGAACGTCTGATCTTCTCGATGACTCCCGGTCAAATCTCGGACGTTACCGAAATCGCTCCGAATCAATTTGTGATTTTGCAGTGCGAACGAATTTTCCCTGGCATGCAACTCAGCGAACAGCAGAAGGCAACGGAAAAGGAAAAACTCATCGCCAAGATTTCGGAAATGAAACTGGCTGATGCAGCAACGTCGATCTTCAAGCAACTTCAAGACACCGTGACAATTGTCAATGTCATGAATGATCTGGAGTTAAGCAAGAAATTTCCCGGAATTGCCGCGCGAGTTGACACTTACGATATTTCCGTGCGGATGTTGGCCGAAGAGTGCATTGCCCGTTTCGCTCACGAATTGGTTGAGGTCGAAATCAACCGGGCGCTGCTGTTACAAGCCATGAAACAAACCGGCCAACAAGTTACGCGAGAAGACATTGATCAGGAAATCTATCGCGCTGCTGAATCGTTTGGCTACCTTACAGCAGACGGCAAAGTCGACGTCGACGCTTGGATTAAGTACACAACGAATGACGATCCTTCCAAAGTCGACTTCTATGTGGAAGATGAAGTTTGGCCGACCTGTGCCCTAAAAAAACTGGTATCCGGTTCCGTCATGGTTACAGAAGAGGACATGCAAAAAGGCTTTGAAGCGAACTTCGGTCCACGTGTCGAAGTTCTCGCTATTGTTCTGAGCGACCATCGCAAGGCCTTACAAGTTTGGCAGCAAGCCAATGCAAAACCAACGGAAGAGTTCTTTGGCGAACTGGCCCAGCAATACTCGGTTGAAGATGCATCGCGAGCTAACAAAGGACTGGTTCCACCCATCCAAAAACACGGTGGGCGTCCAGAATTGGAAAAGGAAGCATTCGGGCTGAAGGTCGGGGAAATCTCCAAAGTCGTTCAGGTCGGCGAGCACTTCATCATCATGATGTGCCAAGGCCATACGCAACCGATGGTGCAGGACTTCGATTCCGTGAAGGACACGCTGAGGGCGGATATTCAGGAGAAAAAGATGCGGATTGCGATGAACGAAACGTTCTTGAAACTTCGCGACGACGCTCAAATCGACAACTACCTGACCGGCACTTCACAAACCAGCCGAGCTCAACGAATGGCCGCACAAAACGCGGAAAAGAACAACAAATAAGCAGCTGGAGTCCTGCGACGGATTCATAAGCGAAACTTAAATGACGTTGTCCGGTATCCGGGCAACGTTTTTTTGTGCGCATAAACGCTTATCCGAATTTAAACACCCTTTGTAGACACGAGTCAAATCGCAAGTGAGAATACGCGTGTCATTTTGATTGCCAATAACACGGCACAACCAATTTTTAGTTTATCACGCGACTCATCACCGAACTTCGATCGTACAAAGGCAAGAAATGTTCTACGAAAAATTCTTCAAGACTGTTGTCGGCAAGTGGAGTGGAAATTGTCGGACATGGTTTGAGCCGGGGCAACTCGCGGACGAGTCAAAAATTTCGGGTGAATTTCTGAATGTTTTTAGCGGCCGCTTTGTTCGACATGTCTATGTCGGTTCGATGCAGGGCAAGCCTCGGCATGGTGAAGACCTGTTGGCTTACAACAAAACGACCAAGTTATTCGAATCTTGCTGGATCGATGATTTCCACATGAGTACTGCCCTCTTGTTTTCTCAGGGAAAAGCAACGGAGCGGGGGTTCTCGGTTCTCGGCGAATACGATGCCGGAGAGAATCTGCCACGTTGGGGATGGCGTACGGAATTCGAACTCCTCGATGAGAATCATCTAACGATCACCGCGTACAATATTGAACCGGACGGCGAAGAATCAAAAGCCGTCGAAGTCGTTTACGAACGGATTCAATAGTTGCTTTGCGATGCATTCGCAGATTCCAGCGGAAATGCTTTTTAGATTCCGGCATTACCGGCATTGCTCCTGCCACAACCCGCAGGTCACCGCCAGGTGATGATGCCGCGAAAATAGACAGC
>JBEBGH010000565.1:0-2288 GCA_040081565.1 Pirellulaceae bacterium | reverse complement strand
GTATCTGCAACCGTGATTTTATTAGCGGGCGCGAGACATAGTCGTCTTTTGCTCCGCAAAAGTAACGTTCAGCATCGCAACTTTCGCGGAGCGAAAGGCGACTATCGGAACGGCGCGTCAGGCGGACTTGCGGCGTTCCAGTTGATGTTTCGCGAGCAGCATGCTTTCGAGTACGGCTTGCCGGCCGCGGCGATAAAAGCACACGCTCAATCGTCGTTTGGTGATCTCGATCTGCTCCTGGAATGGATGCCAGATTCGCCCGCTTCGTTCCTTTTCTGTAATCGGTGCCACGCATTGATCAATAAAACGATCCTTGTCTTGCATAAAACCGTGCAGCACGCAGGCTTGCTGGCCAATCACATCGCGACGAACTCGAGCCAACGTTGAGAAGGCGATCTGTGTTGTCGTTTTTACCGTGCCGAGTTGGAGAGCATGTTTGTAGACCACCATATCGAAGACGCCCTCGCGGGCTTCGACAGGCATCTTGCGTCCAAAATCCAGGCTGTAACAAGCACCACCATTGATGTGCGGATCGAGAACTTTCTTCTTCTTCCGCAGCCAACGAAACTTGTAGGTCTCCGGAACGAAGCAGCCCATCATGATCGGTTCGCCGCCTGCATGCCATTCCGTCGCCAGTCGATTCAGCCAATCGGCTTTGGTTGCGGCCATGTCGGACTCGAACCACAAACTAAAGCCGCTGCCAGAAAAATTGTTGGCGATGTAGTCCATGCAGTCCCAGAACATTGCCGTTGGGCCTTGGGGGTAGCCGAAAATCTGACTTGGGCAGCGAAAATGACGGGTGCGACCGAGTGATGAAAACGCGGCGAACAGCCGGTCGCTTGTCTGAGTTTTGGGGCTGGCGGCAAGAAGAAACTCACAAGTCAACGGAAGTTGACAATTTTCTCGCATCCATTGGGCGGTCTTCAGATAGCGGTCGACTTCTTCTTCGCAGAAATACGGCAGAATGCAAACATAAGTCGAGCGGTTTGATTTTGTCATCGTTTCAATCCATTGAAGCGGTTCGGCATTGCGTCGTGTCGATAGCCTTCGCGATTTGTCCGTGCGAAGGATTTCCTTTGCGAAAGTTTTATTTTTAAGCCCCTGTAGCGTCAACGTCGCTTGCGGATGCTAGCTGTTGTTGGAGCCTTCGAATCAATTGCCTGACGCTGCAAGAATCTCGGCCGCATCACAAAACAACTTCCACTCGGCAGGACTGGCGACAGGGTCGCGATACTCATGAAAGTCGTGGGACGGATTCTTCAGGAATGTGGCGGCGATGACGAGGGCGGTTAAGCTTGCGCCAAGTCGATTTTGGTGGTTTCCGTCTTCTTCATACAAATTCAATTCGGGAGATTTCTGCAGAGCGCGAGCCCACACGCGACCGACGGGAATCAATTCTGACGAGGTCTCCGTGGCAAGTTCGTTGTAGATTTTCGCAGTGTGCTCCGTATTTTTTGCGTCGTCTCGCAGTCCCCATTCGGAGTAAAACATGACGCGCAGCCCCTTGGCATGGGCCATTTTGGCCAACGAAAGTGAGCCCTTTTTCGAATACAGATACTTGCCGCTTTGGCTGATCGGCTGCCCTTGGAGGATCACTGCATCCCATGGACGGGTGTTGATTTCGCTCGCGACGGCTGGGTTGTGTTGGGCAAATTCCAAATCTCGATCGCCAATCGAATGGGTGTAGATTTTTTTGTCTGGAGTACGAAAACGAATAAGGTCGCCTACCAAATGATGCAAATCGTGAAAGATCGTGTGGCTATTACCGATAAAAAGCAAGCGAATGTCTGCTTCGGCAAACCTTTTCTCGTCGGAGACCATAAATTTCGTGGCCCGCGAAATTGCTTCAGGAGTGGAGGGGTAGTCAGGTTCGATCGGAGCCGCGGTGAAATTTTTAAACAGAAATAACGCACAGGCCGCCGAGATTGCAACGGCGACTAACCAAATCAACCGCTTCGATTGTTTGGGCTCTGAAAATTCGACATCGTTTTGTTCTGTCATGAATGTGGCTCCGGGGATTTGCTTGATCCTAACAGAAACGGGTTCAACTCTCATGAAGGCGGAGGATTTCTTTGATTGATCCGATGGCTTCATCCTGTTTAACGACAGCAGATGTTACACTTGGAGTTTGATTGCAAATCAGTTGGACGCGAAAGACTTCTTTTTCACGAAGGAAACTCCGATGACCTGCCCCGTCTTTTTCTGTTTGAACCTTTTGACCCTGGCCGTTTGGCTGTTCTCGTCGTCGGCTGATGCCCAGCACCGGGTGATCCTGCAAGGAAATCAAA
>JBEBGH010000226.1:0-8918 GCA_040081565.1 Pirellulaceae bacterium | reverse complement strand
TGTCGCTTGAGTCCAATGGCTTGTGTGCCGATCTCCAAATCGCAACTTGTTCATGGTGGCGAGCCTCCAGCGAATAACGTCGCCGAATCTCCATGGCTTCGTTAAACGCGACTCGATACACCCAACTCTTCAATGACCCTGCGGCCACACCGCCCCCCTGCTCTACCAGTTTCACTAACGTGTTTTGCAAGGCGTCATTTGCCGACGAATCATTCCGCAAGATCCCGAGCAAAAAATGAAACAAGTCGTTTTGGTAACGGTTCACCAAATCGGTGACTTGTCCCTCGCTTAACCGCATTTTCGGCTCATCGACCAAAGCTAAGTTCCCCAATACTCCTGCTTTCGATTTCAACAACGATTCACAGGTTACGCTGGGTTACTTGGCCGAAACAAGACGATCCAACGACCTTTTTTATTTGAGGCAGGGAGAAAATTGCCGAAGTGGCCAGAAATCGTCATTTCCCATGGTTTTTGTAGTCCGCCGCTGAATCTTTTCGCTTATTCCGCTATTCTATTAGGGCGAATCCTGATTTCCGCAGTGGATGTCCATCGAGTCAATCTTAAGGAACCTCGTGTTAGCCGGTCCGATTTTCACCCGTGAAGCCGTCGTTTCCCCGCGCCGCCCCCGACTGTTTTTGATGCGGACGGTTTACGGGATTGCCCTACTCGTTCTGATTTCCACGGCTTGGATGATTATTGCGGGAACTCAAGTCGTTCGGAACATTAGCGATATGGCACGTTTCGGTGCCATCCTGTTTCAAATTCTGGCTCCGCTGCAATTGGCTCTGCTGATGTTCATGTCTGCCATTCAGGCAGCCAGCAATGTATCCGTCGAGAAGGACCGACAGACCTTGGTGTTATTGCTGATGACACGGTTAAGGAACAGCGAGTTGGTGCTTGGCAAGCTTTTTGCCTCTTTGTTGTCGATTCTGAGTTTATTGCTGACGTCGGCCCCGATCTTGATGATGATCGTGTTGTTTGGTGGAACGAGTTTCCAACAAGTGGGCTGGACCCTCGCCGTGACATTGACGACTTGTTTGCTGGCGGGCAGCCTGGGCACGATGATCGGATTTTGGCGGGAAAAGACTTTTCAATCGCTCGCGTTGGTTTTGCTTGTCACTGCCCTTTGGATCGGGATTTGGGAAAGTCTGGGTCAGATCGAGGCCGATCTCGGCGCCACCACAACCAAACAACTGTCGACTTGGTTCAGTCCCATCCAAGCGATTCTGGCTGCCAGTCGACCGGCGGTTGTTCAAAATTGGTCGACCCAGGTCGCGCCGTATTTAGTGACGTCGATTGCTCTCTCGATTCTCGTTGCGGGCTGGGCGATTCTGCGCGTTCGTGTTTGGAACCCGAGTCGCGAGGCTCGGGCGACTCAATTCGTTACTGAGTTCAGCGATGTCAATATCTACGGCGAAACAAAGACAGAGGCCGAAGAGCGAGTGCAACGCGAACAGGCCGTCGCGACTGCAAAAAGAGCCCAACAGAAGAGCCGAGAGGTTTGGAACAATCCCGTGCTCTGGCGAGAAATGAAGACATGGGCCTACGGGCGAAAGATTTTGTTTATCCGGCTGGCCTATTGGACTGCGGCGGTTTGTGTGGCCTTGGCATTGTATTGGGCGGTTTCGACTGGGGCTGCGACGCGCGCCACGAGGACTTCGACGATCGCCGTTTCAGTGGTGGCTCAACCGCTTGCGCCCTTGATGCTGGTTAGCCTCGTCATCCTTACAGCACTGGCTGTCACCTCGATCACGACCGAGCGTGACGGCAAGGCAATCGATTTACTGATGGTCACGGATATTTCGCCAAAAGAGTTCTTATTTGGCAAACTCTTTGGTGTCCTCTATCTCAGTCTCGATTTGATTTTGATTCCACTGATTCTGTGCGCCTACTTGTGGTGGAGCAACGCGATATCGACGGAAAATTTTCTCTTTGTCATCTTGGGCATGGTCATTCTGGACTTTTTCGTGGCGACGTTGGGATTGCATTGCGGAATGTCCTACTCCAGCACGCGAACTGCGATCAGCGTGAGTTTAGGGACTGTGTTTTTTCTGTTTCTGGGTGTGGTGACCTGCATGGTGATGCTGGTGTCTTTCACCGGAAATGTTGAAGCACAACTGGCACCGTTTTTGGCCTGTATCGTTGGCGGGGCGGTCGGATTGTACGTGGCGTTGGGCTGGCAAACTCCGTCACCCGCGCTCGCAGTGGCTTCCATGATTTTGCCCTTCGCAATGTTCTATTCGATCACCAGTTTACTGCTTGGTCATTACGCCTCGGTCATTATCGTCGTTGCATTCACTTATGGGTTTGCCACTACGGCCATGCTGATGCCCAGACTCAATGAATTCCGGATTTCGACCGGCCGTTCACGTTCGACAGAAGAAGAATAAGTCGCGGCCGCACAACTATGGAACTTCTTGTCAAGCTTGGACCGCTGTTGATTGCGATGGCAATCCTATTGGCGATGTCCGCTTTTTTTTCAGCCAGTGAGGCGGCGTTGTTTTCTTTGCGGCCCAACGATCGCCGCAAGATGCTGCGTGGCAAACGTAGCGAGCGCAGTGCGGCCCATTTGATGGATGATCCGGAACGTCTGTTGTCGACGATCCTGTTTTCCAATTTGATGGTCAACATGTCAATTTTCGCACTTGGCTCGGTCTGTACTTTACGGCTCGATCGTTCCCAAGAGTGGCTCGTAGCTGCTTTTGCTGGCGGGACGCTGATGGCTGTCATTATCTTTGGCGAGATGTTACCCAAGACTTTTGGCGTTTTAGTTCCCATCCCATTGTCACGTTCTGTGGGAATTCCACTCACTTTATTGGTCCGACTGTTGGGGCCGATTCAGCCGCTTGTCATCGCCGTGAATCGGATTTCTCAACGAATTATCTGGCCGGGCTTTCGAGTCGAACCCACGCTGGAGGCCACCGACATTGAACGTGCGATTGCTATTTCAGGGTTCGACGAAGCCCTGATCAAACACGAACAGGCGGTGGTGGCGAACATCGTTCAGTTGTCCGACATTCGGGTGGATGAATGGATGCGACCGCGAACTCAATTTACAACGTTTCGACCACCCGTCCGACTCAGCGATTTAAATGGAGTTGTTCCTGTCGGGGGTTACCTGTTTATTTCTGAACCGAACAGCGATGAAATCGAGCGGGCCATTCGCCTTGATAGTTTTTTCGATTTGCCTGCAGAAAACTTGGAGCGACTGGGCGACCCTGTCCTATTTCTGCCATGGTGTGCCACCGTTGCAGACGCTTTGGAGGGCATGTCTTCGCGAGATCGGGAAGTGACTGTAATTGTCAATGAGCGCGGAGAGACCATCGGCGTTTTGACTATCGAAGACGTTTTAGAAACGATTTTCACTTATGCCCCGAGTCGCAGCCGGATGTTACTTAATCGGAATCCATTGCACCCGATCGAAAAGGGAAAATGGATTGTTGCCGGCATCATGAGTTTGCGGCAACTCGCTCGGCGTTTGCAGGTCCGAGTCCCCCGGACTCACAGTATTACCGTGGCGGGAATTATCCAGGAGGAAATGCAGCGGCTGGCGCAAGCCGGCGATGAATGCACCTGGGGCCCGTTTCATTTTCGGGTCGTCGAGGTGGGAGAGCGAGGGAACATCGTGGTGGAATTGACCCTCATACCCGAACGGGAGGGCGATCAATCATGACTCTGCTGCTGGCCGGAATGCTCTTTGGAATAAGCACGATGTTCAGTGCCTTTTGCAGCGGTACTGAGACGGCATTTTATCGCGCGAGTCGCGTAAAGATCGTCATGAATGTGCTGGAGGGTGACCGGCTAAGCATGTTTCTGGCATGGCTGACGAACCACCCGGCGTTTTTTGTTGCCACGATCCTGGTGGCCAACAACATTGCCAACTACCTGGTTTCGTTCAGTATCGTGCTGGCAACAACCAGCCTGTTTACGGGCAATTCCGGGGCATCTGCCGAAATGGTCGCCACTATTTTGTTGACGCCTTTGCTGTTCGTTTACGGCGAATCGTTGCCGAAGTCGTTAGCATTTCAAGCCCCGAACCGAATCTTGAAATTCGCGACCATTCCTTTGATGTTGGTGTCATTGGTGCTGTCCCCGATTTCGGCATTGCTGTGGGGATTCTCGCGCGTCATCGAGAGGTTTCTCGGTCAATCTCCGGAGCGTTTGCAGATGAGTTTGGCTCGCAAAGAAATCGAGCAGGTTCTCGACGAAGGCCACGAGGCGGGTATTTTACATGCATCGCAGCGGCAATTAAGTCAAAACTTTTTTTTGGTCGCCGGCAAACCCATCCGCCAGGTTTGTCTGCCGTTGAATCGCATTGTATCAATCAAGTCCCGCATGACGCGGATCGCCGCGATCAAGTTGGCACAGCGACACAACCTGTCGGACATCCCGTTGACCTCGACCAACAATGAGTTGCTTGGCTATTATCATCTGGTCGATTTGCTCGTCATGCCCGCCAGCCAAGTCGAACTCCCCGAACCTCGTCAGCTCCAGGCGCGGAGCGGCGACGAGGCCTTTGGCGAAGTACTGCTGTGGATGCAGACTCATCGAGAAACGCTGGTCAAGGTTGTCGACAAACAATCGCAAGTCATTGGATTGCTTTCGATGGACCAACTTACGAGCCAATTGCTTCGCGGTCCACTTGAGTCGCTGCGGCGTTAACGAATTTAGTTGCAATCGTTTGGACAATGAACGTGTTTCAAAAATAAAAGCCGAGCGACGCAAGCCGCCCGGTTTTTTAGTAAGTTTCCAAATCCAGCAGACGGCTCGCGCCGTACCGCTTCGAATGAAAGAATCATTGAGTTTTGAAACACGCCCTAAGACAATTCAAAAAGAAACATCTATCTTGCACTTTTCTTCGCTCGCACGATGACACCGGCCGACTTGCAAGTCCAGAATATTTGATCTCCCAAAGGTGAAACCGTGATGTCTTGTGGTTCGGGATCGCCAAAATTTACAACCGTCGTTTGATCTGTCGATGGCGAATACCGTACAACACGATTTCGTCCCCCGTTGGCACCGCTAACACCGGGTGTCGGGATTTCTGTCCAATAAAGCCGCCCGAAAAAATCGATATCGAGCCCAGTTGGATTCTCTAAATCGCCTTCCACCAGCGAAATGACGCCGGCTGGGGATCGCATCAAGATGACTCCGGCGGTCTTGCATGTCCAATAGACGGTACCATCGAGTCCTACTGCAACATCCGATGGCTCTGGCTCGCCCGACGAGAGTGGGAATTGAAAATAGGAATTCAATAATTTCGCCGCCAAAACGACTCGATTTGTGCCACCGTTTGAGCCATTGACTCCGGGCGTTGGCACTTCAGTGAAAACGATTGAACCTGGAAACAGCAATGGTAAGTCGATTCCCAATGGATTCTTCAGGTTTGTAAGAACCGCCGACTTCGTGCCCCTGCCAAAATTAGTTCTACGCAGGATTACGTTTGCCGATCTACAAGTCCAATAAACATTTCCCAGCACGTCTGAGGAAATGTTTTGTGGATCAGGTTCACCGGCAGAAATGACAATCTTCCTTTGGTTAACAAATCGCGACACACGATTTCCGCTACCTCCAACACCGGGACTTGGGACTTCACTGAAATACAGGTTGCCATGTAAATCAAGATGAATGCCAGTCGGTTGCGCCAAGTTTCGCAAGATGACTTCTGTATCGAATTCCTGCGCGTGACCTACTTGAGGCCCGGCCATGAAAAAACAAGTTGCAATCAAGAAAGCACTAAAAAAAAGCCGAACGGTCATCTTTTCACTCCACAATTAAAATAAAAGAAAATGAGTTCACGACTCACGATTGGGAGCTTGGTCGTTCGATCCGATCTCGCATTACAAAAGAAAGAAAATTATTTACAAAAAAATATCGCTGCGCTTTTCAAACTGAATTCCAGAGAAAAAACGCTTGTGAAGATCAAGGTCGACAGCTAACCTGAAGGACACGACAAAATTCGCAAGGGCTGACTCAAGAATGGCGCTCGAGAAATCGAAGTTTACAAATATGGAAAGTGACGTTGCAGGATCGCCTTCACCTGCAGACGTTGATGAGCGATCCGTTGACTTGAATCCGCAAAAATGGTTGGACGATCATGGCAGTTTTTTGTACCGATTCGCGTTGACACGTGTTTCCGACAAACATGTTGCAGAAGATCTGGTGCAGGAGACTTTTTTAGGCGCGATCGCTACGGTTGCAACATTTGAAGGCAAATGTGCAATTCGTACCTGGATGACCTCGATCCTTAAACGAAAGATTGTCGATTACTTTCGAAAAAACGGGCGATCACTTCAATACAATCAGGAGGACAAACAGGTACTTTCCAATATATTGGACCCTAAGATTAGCAACTCGGGATTCCAATCTCTGTTGGAACGAAAAGAGTTTATTGACGTTTTGCGGAGGTGCATTTCCCAGTTGCCAACTCATTTGGCCGAGGTGTTTGAACATCGCATGCGATCGGAACAAACTCAAAACGGATTAGCAGAAATCCTGGAAATAACTGAAAAAAACCTGGCAGTCAGACTTTTCAGAGCACGGGTCCTGTTGCGAAAATGTCTTGAAAAATCCTGGATGGGTAAACCTTTCGATCTCTAAATGACAATTCAGATTATTCACACTCAAATTTGATCGGCGAAAAACAATTGGCGTATGATGCAGATAGTTAAGGGCGTTATTCTCATTCTGTTTATGAATTGCGAGCAATCCGCGTTGCTGACGTCGGATTCGTTCGATCGTCCGCTTTCGAGGTGGGAACGCGTAGCCCTTTGGTGTCATCTGGCAATTTGCGGCAAAAGTCGTCGTTTGGCCGCACAAATGAAAATGCTCGAGACGAAAATCGAAGAGGCACGAAACTCATTGGCGAGTACGGTGCCACAGAATGAGCTGCCGGCAGACGTGCGCGAGAGAATTCGGATCAAAATTCTGAATCAGCTTGATTCGTCGACTTGATCGGTCGAACTATGGCAAATTCGATTCCACCAAACTACAGGTCAACTATCGCTGGTAACCCAGTGATTTGACGATCGCCAACATTTCTTCGTAGTTGATGAAGCGCCGACGATGTTGAAGTTTGTAGGCATCAATGGCTCGACCTAACTCGGCGGCTTCAGGCGAAAGATCATCGTAGGAATTGGAAAATTGGCGGCGTTCGAATCCGGAAGCTTTACGTTCCTGGCCGCTTGTACGGCGATCTTGAAATGCGGTGCTAATATCAATGGGCGTCGGTGATTGCTGTGAATTGTCCGTTGCCATGCCTTACCGCCTTTTTGCGATTGCCAATTTCGACGCTTCGGCGCGATCTTAGATTGCGCGCTGATTCATTGTCGATCATCGGCAACTCTAGGCTGCATTCGCCTGCGGTCCCGTTTTTTTCGCAAAGTGCCGGTAGATTTTGCAAAGTGGTTTAGGCCGGTCGCGCCGATTATTCACGCGCTGCGGTCCGAGTTGGAATAATATTGTTGGCAGAATTGGTAACTGGCTCCAACAACTGGCGGGTGGTGTCGTCGGGAAATCGGGATTGGGCCAGTACGAGTGTTTCTCGCGCCTCATCCTGACGTCCTGCGAGCAATTGCGCATTACTCAAACGCAAATAGGCTTCGAGGCCGCAGTTCGGTTGCGTACAGGCGGTTTGAAGTTGTTCGATCGCGCGTTTGTAATTTTTGACCTCGGTGAGAATTGTCCCGTGCATCAGCAGGATTTCTTGAGATTGACTTGCGGTTGTACTTTCGGCGATCAATTGTTCGATAGTTGACAATGCTCGGAGCGGACGTTCGGTGTCCAAAAAGATGCCGCAGATTTTGATCGCCAGCTGAGAGTTGCGCGGGTCGAGGGCTAACGCCCGTTGATAGGCATTCGTCGACTCTGACCATTCTCGCTTGTTTCCGTGAACGTCGCCTTTTAGCTCCCAAGCTGTCGGAGAATCAGGCTCCATCTCAACGGCCAATTGTGCTTGCCGCTCAGCCGCCAACAGTTTTTTTTCATTCAGATACAAGTTACCAAGTTTGACGTGCAATGAATGTCGGTTGCTGGTGGCCTCGACGGCCTGTTCGAGTTGTCGAATCGCCTGTGCAGACCGCCCGGAACGCACATGCAAGTCGGCGAGTTGTTCTTGAGCCGCCAGGTTTTCGGGAGATTTTTTGACCAGTTGCTGCAGGTATTCAACCGCTTGGTCTTCCCGGCCCAGTTCAACGGACTGCCCAGCGAACTCCAGCATCCGATTGGACCACATACGGTTGGCCATTCGTCGTTGGCTGACGCTCGAGCATCCGCAAACAGAAACGCTCACCGCGAGCAACAGGATGCTGCAAGAAAAAGATCTCGTTCGCTGCAATCGGCAAAGGAACAAGCTGCCCTCGAAAGGCTTGGTCAGCGATATGGATAATACGACGTGGCGGGAGTGTAACAAGAAGCACTACCCGTTTCCATATCGACAAAATTTGCGCAAACTGATGACTCAGACCCGCTGGCAATTTTGCCTCTGCCAGCAACATCGTGTGCTAGCTTTAACAGGAACGTGACGTAAATGCCGGGATTGTTTCGCAAATACGGAATCCGGTTTCAATATCCGGAAAACTGGCGGCTGGAGGAAAGCGGCGACGGCGAGATGCCTTTTGAAGTTTCGGTCGAGAGCCCGGACGGCCCCATTGTGTCAATGACTTTCTTCGACGCCAGTTCGGATCCTGCCGAAGTTCTTCGCGACTATCTCGAAAGTTTGCAAGAACAATACGAAGACCTCGAAATGACGCCGGCAGAAGACGAAGTTTCGGGGATCGCGGGGCAAGGTGTTGAAGCAATGTTCTACTGCCTGGATTTCTTGGTCACGGCGAAAATTCGCTGGTACAAGAACGATCGATTTCTGGTCGTCGTTTTGGAACAAGCGGAAAGCCGCGAATTCGACAAGCACGCCATGGTTT
>JBEBGH010000564.1:0-2300 GCA_040081565.1 Pirellulaceae bacterium | reverse complement strand
CAGACGATGATGCGAATCTCTTCCAGCTTGGTCTTGCTGTTGCTCCCTAGATCGCTCCAGCGCAGTTGCCTTCGCCTCGTGCTTTGCCAATCGGAGATTTCATTTGGTATACTGATCTCCTTGAGAATCCCAGTCTCGCACAGGTGACTCAAACCCCATAAACTCATGCCCATGACGGGCGTACACAAAGGGTTGCAGACGAAGCCCTCGATCAGCCGTTTTGACTTGTGTTGAGTCAACTGCTCGGGCTCGCTGAACCCCAGCGTTATCCGACCATAAGAATGCCGCGACTCTCCCTGAAGATGATCTTTGCATTTGTCGCTGTAGTTGCCATATTCCTTCTGCCATTCGGGTGGATAGTCCGCCACTCCGCGATGTGGGGGCCTGCCGAGCGGACGGAAGACATGCTGTCCGAGTTAACCCGCGATGCTTATGACTCAGGAATTAACGAAATCACAATTACGATTGTTGATGAACTATTGAAGCGTCCCAAGTACCATTTTTTGGAACAGAATCGAACAGACAGAATTGAACTGCGTGATGGTGAACTTGCCTGGTTTTCCCCGAATTCGAAATATTCCATAGGCCTTCGCAAGGATGGAACAAAACCATGGATCGTCAGCGGTAAAAGGGCAGAAGATTGATCCGGATTTCGATGGATTGGACGACGATCAAGTTCGTTGGGGCAAATTCGTTACCGAGAAAAAAAACCTTGCTAGTTTCAAACCTAGAGCGTTCGTCTTGTAGATCGCGCCGCAATACCGGATAACCAGCAAGCGACGGTCTTAAGACATGTCAATAGGCAAGTCAAAATCTTGCGGTTGGGAATTGGATTTTTGAGGCATGGCCGGGTGTTGGTTTTTGTTTCCTTCGGGACGAGTGATCCCGGTTCTTTGTTGGCGCGCGATGTTGGTTGATGAACGCCGGATCGGATGAATGACGCGGCGCGGAATTTGAGCACTAAAGTTCTCTCTCCAGCGGTCCTAGTGCCAAGCACTTTCATGCCGTCTCCAAACGCCGGTCATGCGCCTCGATCAACGCTTGAATTTCATCGTGCGAAACACCCCGAGCTTCGAGCATCCTTCACCAAATGGGCAAGCTGCATTTCCCGAGCAACGTTCGGATCGATCTGGGCCTTGCCCTCACGCATGATCGCCGTAGTTCGCCAACGGTCGGCAATCGTCTGGATTTTCCTTGCAGAAAAACCTTGACATCTTCGCTTGTTCTCACCAAAATCAAAACAACGCAGCCGCCAGAATATCCAGCTCGCGCTGTATAATAATTGTTATGCAACATATTGCGGAACATCGAGATTCATGAATTTTTTTCGCGTGAGCGGTCCTCTCCTTTGGGGTGGTTACGGTATGCTTCTCGCCGGTGGTTTTGCGCGATGCGGCGGCTCGGAAGAAGAACCGTTTCTTTTGTTTCGTACCGGTCCGTTTATCCCGCCAATCTCTTTTCCCTTTCCACACGTAGTTGTTACTCAAGATTTTCGAAAGCAAATCGATGATTCAGGTTGGTTCAGCTTCGACTACCGAAATGTGGTAAAGAAACACATTGCCAAACTCCATTGGGAGCGTTGGGATCGGAACGCCGACCAACCAAAAAAATACCCTCGCGGGGGAGAACCAGAAGGATACATTTTGAATAGTTGGCATTCACGATCGGCTGCGAAGCAAATGGGTGACATTTGGGAATTACGTCTCCCGCGAGGGGCTGACACCGCTTCGAAGGAAGTTGAAGGCGAACGCCGAATGAAGGTGATGGTGAATCCAGAGTCATGGGACGGGCAAAACTTTTTCCGTTCAAAAACACAAGGATATCTGATTGTGTCGACAGAGGGTGCTGAGTGGCTTCGACAAACGTGCCAAGAATGGGTTACACTGGACGCTTGCATTGATTGGGATTCCGAAACTGCAGTTGCATAATCAGGTAAGGGTCACCCTTTGGGGGTGACCCTCCCCACACCACCGGACATGCGGGTCCGCATCCGGCGGTTCAACGAAGACGGGCAAGCGATGCCCAGAGAGTCTTGAGGCTCAGTAACCCCTGTTCGCCTAGCCACGCGTTGGTCAGGCCAACTCCACTGGCAATGGCCTATACCGATCAAATACCGTGCCATGTGCCATGGACCCTTGCGGCTGCGGGCGTGACGGATCGCTTGACGACGTGGCACGCCCAATCGAATGAGCATCTCTCGTCTCCGCTTCGGACACCGCCATTGTTTCCAATAGCAAGCGCGAATCCGGCGACGAAGCCACTGGTCAAGCCGATCGAACAGTTTCAATTGTGCTGCCAGA
>JBEBGH010000563.1:0-2302 GCA_040081565.1 Pirellulaceae bacterium | reverse complement strand
CTTAATCTGGGTTTCCACGGTCGGGATCGTGTCGATTTGCTCGATCAGGGTCGTGATCAACGGCATGGCCGACTCTGGCGCGCTGACGATCAACGAGTTATTTCCCGCATTCGCGGTAATTCGAACATCGAACATGATCCCGCTATTAACCTTGTTACCTTCGCGATCAATTGTCATCAGTTTCAGTGAAGGGCTGCGCAACGTTGAGCCAGTCGCATTCTGCCCACCGAATTGATTTTGCGGCTGATTCTGATTGAAGCCTTGTTGATTTGGGCCGGCGAATCCTTGGCCGGCGCCCGTTTGTTGGCCGTTGATTGCGTCTTGGAGAGGACGCGCCAGGTTTTCGGCCAGCGAATTCTTCAAAGCAATGACTTGCACCATGTTGACTGCTGGCGACTCGTCTACATCGAGTTCTTTGAGCAACAATTCGACTTGTTCGAAGTTGGCGTTGGAGCCTTTGACCACCAAGGCGTTGCTGCGGAAATCCGCGATGGTGATCACGGGAATTGCAGCCCCTGGTTCGGTCAGTCCGGAGTTGGGAAATTGCGAGAAGTATAGATCGACGCGCGTTTTCGCGTCTGCAGCCGACATAAATCGTAAACGAAATACTTTGAAGCCCGGTTCGGCTGGCGTTGCAGGTTCCGAGCGATCGTATTCCTTGGCCAGGCTTTCGATGGTATTGATCGCCTCTTCGCGACCAATCACGAGCAAGCCCTTGGGGTCTTGTACCGGACGGACGCTGGCAGGGCCAAGGTTGTCGGCGTAGTTGTCGTCGTAGACATCTTGAATCGTGTCTGACAACGTCTGCACATTGGCGCCGACAACGGGAATGCGACGGAATTTTGGTCCCGTCACTTTCGCTTCCTGCTGAATCTCTTGAATCTTACGCTTGACCTTCTCAACGTCTTCAGGAGATCCGGAGATGATGATCGCATTCAGTTCGGGAATCACTTGGATCTTGACTGGGCCTTTCAACGGTTGGCCTTGTTCGTCAGTGGTTTGCGTAATGATCTGCGTATTTTTTGGGATTTGATCTTGTTTGTTGTTTTGTGGCGCTGGATTCTGCGTTGCAGCTGCGGGCGTACCGGGTAACTGGCCTTCTTGGCGACCGGCGACTGTGGAAACAAACATCGACTTGAGCGGGCCGGAGACCAAGACAGCGCCTTCTGACTCGGCGATGGCGGCCATCAAATCGGTGCCAACATTCGGCGTTTGGCCGATCACATGCAGACATGATTTTTTTGAATCGCATTGATCGATTGCTTCGACCAGAGCCAAGCAGGATTTCGCGGTTGCAGGGTCACCATGCAAATGAATCGTTGCGCTCTTGCGATCGATCGTCATCATGGCCGAGCCGCTGGCCACTGGAATTTGAACGAGGACCCTGGAATTTTCGTCCGTCAATTGTGCATTCGGATTCAACAACCAGCTTTGAACCAACGCACGCTCAAACTCTTCGCAAGTGCGTTTGGTAAGGCGATACGAGGCTGCGGGACGGACGGCCGCCATTGCCCAAAAGTTGACCTGTTCGACTTGGCCATCGGCGGCAACGGTTCCGCCAGCATTCACGACAGCGCGGGGTTGAGGAGTCGGTCGCGGCGCAACCGGTTGCAGCGTTGTGGAACCTTGAACCGGAGGCAATTCCCGAAACTGATGGTCTTGGGCGGTTGCCGATGCGGACAGAGTAAACCAACACACGATGGCCGGCGCGATTACCAGTCCTCGTTTCAATTTTCGAACAATTAAAGAAATGCGGGATTCCATTGCGTTGCCTTAAAAGATTGTTCAAATCCGTTCGATACGGTCGCAAACCACAATCACGGTGGACCATAACTCGTCACTATTAAGCTGAACGACAATCGATTGACCATCCCTCTTTATTCCCTGGTCGTCGTTGCCGGGCGCGAGAATTCCCGCGCAGCTGTTTTGGTAAAGAGTCGTACAATCAGATCAATCGGCAAATCTTGCCTGATTGCAAAACCAAAAGTTGCAGAAATAATCGGAAGAATCCGGAAATCTTGTCAACGATGCTCGGTGACAGCATTCGATTAGCGTTCTCTAAAAGAATCTGCGGGGCGTGATACAATAACGGCGAGAATCGGAAATCCGGATGGACAATCTACTTTGATTGCTATCGAGGTTTGCTGTTCGGTTGGTTTCCAACCGGTGGAGATTCGAGAGTGGAAGTTGGCTTGGTGGCTTTCGCAAGGGCCTTTTCTCGCAACTCGTCGCGAACGACTATGAGTTCCTCTGGTGCTTCGATACCGATTCGAACGCCTCCACCCGAGATCCGAACGACGGT
>JBEBGH010000016.1:0-31811 GCA_040081565.1 Pirellulaceae bacterium | reverse complement strand
GGCTCAAGTTGTCTTGGATCGACAACTGCCGGTGACCCATAACATTCAGGATTTGAAATCGAGGATCAAGCAAGCACCTAACGAGGAGTTGCCATGTTGCTCACAGAGTGGGACGGTGGAGGTCTGGAAAACGGATCAGCCCGAGTGAAACAATGAATGCCATGATGCCACAAGCAAAAATAAATGCGGACTCAGGGCGAGCAAGTTCGTCCCGCTCGGTTTGCGCTCATTGTGGACTGGATGTTCCGGCGGCGAATGCAAAGTCTGAGTCGGACAAGGCGTTTTGCTGTGCAGGTTGTGAGTTGGCGTTTCAGCTTATTCATGACTTCGGTCTCGATGCCTTTTATGACATGAATCAAACGGTTGGCACGGCGGTTGGCGAGGTCATAGCCGCGGAGCAATTTGCCGACTTCGACTCCAGCGAATTCCAAGCCCAATTTGCGACGGACGATGCCGCAGGAAGTCGGCGAATTCGTTTTGGCATCCAGGGAATTCACTGTATCGCTTGCGTGTGGTTGATTGAGAATTTACCGCAGATGCAACGAGGAGTTGTTCAAGCGCGGATGAACTGGAGCAATTCCACTCTCGACCTGCACTGGGATCCGAGTCAAACAAAACTGTCCGAAGCGGTGGCGTTATTGCGGCGGCTGGGTTATCGGTTGTCCGCGATGCGGTACGGTGAACGCGAACGACAAAACACTATCGAGACACGCACTCAATTGATGCGATTGGGCATTGCCGGCGCGGCGGCCGGGAACAACATGCTGATCGCTTTGGGTTTGTATCTCGGATGGTTTTCGGGAATGGAGTTGGGCTACCAATCGCTGTTGCGTTATGTCAGCTGCTTCCTGGGACTCGTGTCGTTGCTCGGGCCAGGCATGGTGTTCTTTCGAAGTGCGTGGCAAGCGTTGCGGATGAGGACTCCCCATATGGACTTGCCAATTGCATTGGGACTGGCGGCAGGTGGTATCGGCGGGCTGGTGAACACGATTCGCGGCGAAGGCGAGATCTACTTCGACTCACTAGGAGTTTTGGTCTTCTTGCTCCTTGTTGGTCGCTTTATTCAGTTTCGGCAACAACTGCGATCAGCCGATGCCGTTGACTTGTTGTACCAATTGACGCCGCGGAAAGCTCGTAAGATCGTCAATGGCGTTCCAATCGACACCCATGCCGATTTGCTCAAAGTCGGCGATGTTGTTCAGGTCCTGGCCGGAGAGCTGATACCTGCCGACGGGAAGATTCTGGAAGGCCAAACGACGATTGACGAAGCGATTCTTACAGGCGAATCAGCGCCACGACGGCATTGCGAAGGTTCGCTCGTGGCGGCAGGAACTTTGAATCTTGGTTCGGCGATTGTGGTCTCGGTCTCGGCCGTCGGTGAAGAATCTCGAGTTGGTCGCATTGCGCGATTGGTTGCACAGGCGGCCGCGGACAAGCCCGCAATCGTCCAGTGGGCCAATCGTATCGGCGGCCAATTTGTGATCGCGGTGATCATTCTGGCTCTTGCGACGATCGCCATCTGGTGGAATACCGGATGGCTGGATGCGGTGGACCGAGCGATCGCATTGTTGATTGTCGCCTGTCCATGTGCGCTAGCCATGGCAACACCGTTGGCCCTCGCCATCGGACTGGGACGAGGTGCGCAGCGCGGGATCTTGATCAAGAGCGGTGACGTCTTGCAACGATTGAATCAACCCGGCACGATTTGGTTGGATAAAACGGGAACGGTTACCCAAGGCAGCATGCGACTCGTCAATTGGGCTGGCGAGAATCGATGGTTGTGGCGAGCCGCGGCGATTCAAGACCATTCGTCGCATCCGATAGCCAACGCGATGAATTGCAACGGGGTAAACAATTTCCTGGGGCAACGCGGAATCGAAAACCATATCGTCGCCTCACAAGTGGAACAAACTGTAAACGGTGGGATTCGAGGTCGGATCGACGGGAGAGAGTTGTTAATCGGCAACCGACAGTTCGCATTACAGGCTGCCAAATTTGACGCCGTGTTTGAAGTCGCGGCAGCCGCTGCACTTCAGGCCGGTTTGACGCCGGTGTTTGTTGCATGCGAAGGTCAGGTGGTTGGCGTGGCCGCGGTGGGCGATCCGATTCGTCCAGAAGCGAGAACGAAGATAGCTCACTTTAAAAAGTTGGGTTGGCGAGTCGGAATGTTATCGGGCGATCATCCAGTGGTGGTCGCTCGAATTGCCGAGCATTTGGGAATCGATCCGGCACTTGTCAAAGGTGGAATGCTGCCTGAGGACAAGGTTGCGTTTCTCCGGCAGCAACCGACCGATCAAACGCAGGTAATGGTTGGTGATGGCGTCAACGACAGCGCAGCTTTGGCCGTGGCCTCGGTCGGTGTCGCGGTTCACGGTGGCTCCGAAGTAAGCATGCAAGCCGCTCCCGTTTACCTCAATCGCCCAGGGCTTGAGCCAATCCTGGAGTTGTTGGATCTCAGTCGCAACACTATGCAAACGATTCGTCTGAATTTGACTGTTTCGATGTTGTACAATGCGCTGGCGGTTGTATTGGCGATGGCGGGGATCATTAACCCCTTGATCGCAGCCCTGCTTATGCCAATCAGTTCTCTGACGGTCGTTTCGTCGTCGTGGCTGAGGCCTTCCTTTTCGTCACCGAGCGGCAATGAGCAACCGTTAGACCGAAACGAAAACGGGGCGATGGTAGACGAGCAATCAGCGGCATTGCCGCGAGCGATTTAGAATTGGAATCTCTATGAGTGTTATTTACGTTGCCCTACCAATCGCTCTTGGACTCTCGCTGGCGGCGGTCATTGCATTTGCGTTAAGTGTTCGAAGTGGCCAATTTGACGACCTGGAAACGCCTCAGCGGCGAATGTTGCACGACGACATTCCCAAACGAAAATAGACCGACAGGCGGTGCGGTCGCGGCTATTGGAAGGCCAACAGGACGACGAGGACCACCATCACCGCCCCGCACATGCTCTTTCCGACGGTTCCGAGAATTCTGCCTACAAACGCAGCGAGACCAATTTGAATGCTCTTTTTGGTTTCGGTCCCTTCCAAGTATTCACCAAACCAGGCGCCAACGAGGGCACCCACTCCCGAAAACAAAATCGTACCAACGATTGGGCCAACGATCGGTATCGGCAGGCTGACGAAGAAACCGACGATGGCACCGAGGATACTTCCAACAAGAGCCAAAATCGTCGCGCGACGTGTGCCGCCCAGTTTGCCGACACCAAGTGCACTTGTGGCGAACTCAATCAACTCGCCGATTCCGGCAATTCCAGCCAAAACAAAAACGCTCCACCAAGGCAACCGTGCCATATAGTCCTCTGGCATCAACCAGGCATTTAAGGCAGATAGCAACACCATGAGCCACAAAGCCGGCAGTCCCAACGCGCTGCCGATCCAGCAGCCAATGGCCACCACGACAACGATGATTGAATATGTAATCCCAAGGGCAGTTAGCATAATTTTCGAGCGAGTCTCTGGTCTGTTAGCGGCGACTGCGGATAATGGAACCGGTTGATTACAAATCTGACCAACGATTAATTCACCGAAATTGAATCATGCCAATTTATACCTGCCGTGTATTTTATGCCAGCTTGCTGGTCCTGGTTGCTGTCTCCGCTCCAGCATTGGGTTTTCAAGAAACTCCCGCCGATACCGAAATCGATGCCGTCGAGGCGAAGTCTGAGTTCGAGAAAAACCCAATCGATAAGTCTGTGATTGAGACGGTAGTTGATTCTTTTAAGAAAACGCATGACGGATACAGCAGCGATGAGGTGCTGCTTCAAGACGCCTTGCAGGATAAATTCATTGCCGCTTGCCGGGAAAAGTTGCCCGATGCCGAAACTGAGACTTTGAATTGGGTTCTGCTCAATCTCCGCAAACAAGGGAAGCTGAAGGACATCGAAACCACGAAGCAGAATCGTGTTGAATTGGAGGATGTTCGACATGTGGCCGAGATTGTTGCCCGTTCAGTTCAAGATGCGAAAAAGATTTCCGTGGATCGGGCCATGTGTAATCCAGAATCACGGAAGTCCTTTGATGAATTGTCCCGAACGTTTGATCCTGAGATTGATGTCTACCGCGTGCGTAAGGCTGCGTTTCAACTCCGCAAGGCACGTCAGCTAAAGCCTGAGTTGATCACTCGCATTGCTGATTGGGGCCGGGTCGTAACGGGCTACCACGCCAAGGACTTGGTAAAGGACTTGTCGAAAATTCCTGAAGAGCCAGGCATCTATATTTTTTCGGACAAGGAAGGTTACTTGTATATCGGCGAGTCCGATAATTTGCGTCGACGGTTAACCAGCCATCTGGATGATTCGGATCGAAAGTCATTGGCGAATTATTTGAAAGAGAAAAACGTCGAGAACATCTCGATTGAAATTCACACGTTCGAAAAAGATTCTCGGATCAAAGAGTTGGCGATTCGTCGCGCCTATGAGTCCGAGTTGATTCGCAGCCGAAATCCTCGATTCAACATCCGCCCCTAAACGCTGTCTTACGGACCGATGAATGACTTGTCGTAGTCTGGGTAATTCATTTTTTTCAGGCGTTCGATTCGCTCCATCAGGCTGGGGTGAGTAAAGCTGCGTCGTTCGGCTTGAGCCGGAAACATGCAGGCCATTTTTTGAAGAGCCGACAGCAACTCGTCGACGGATTGACCGTTCACAACATTGGTTGCGGGGTGCAATTGAACGGCCACGCGGTCGGCTTCGAATTCATTGTTGAAGGCCACGATTCGAAACAGGTATGCGGCCACAAGCGATGCGGCCACAACACCCAACATTCCCAAAGAAGTTACTTGGATTGGCGATTGCGCTGAGGTACGAGTAAACAAGTCCAGAGTTCCGGCGACATCAGCCATTGCGAGGAAACCAAACGGCAACAGAATTGCCGCTAACCGGAACAGAAAATGATTCCGCGATGCATGGGCCAATTCATGCTTGGCAATCGCCGTCAATTCGGCTGGCTCAAAAAACTCCAGCATCAAATCAGAGAAGAGAATCCGGACACGTCCGCGAAACGAGGGCAACACCAACGCGTTGCAGAAGCAGCCTTTGGATTCCCACATTGCGAAACTTATTTGGAAACCTGTTCGTTCTCGCGCGAAACGGTCATTTAAATACGCAGCCAATTGAGCGTTGAGCGGACGTGTTGCGAAAGCCAGTTGCAGCATGATTCGCGGTAAAAAGAAAAACGCCGCCACGGTGCCTGCCAGCGATAGTGCCCGTGCGGTTGCGGAGAGACTGGGCCAACAAACGAAAATCTGTTGGCCGAGGGCATTGAAACACAAAGGCACAATCAGAAACGCGACGACCAGTCGGAGCAAGGATTCCAATCGAAACCCCAAGAGCTTTCGAGCCAATGGCTTCGAAGCCCAAGTACTCAACGGATATTGATTAGCCAGTAAGGCAATCAACGCCGGCAACAGAATCGCCAGTTCACCAATTACTGTCAGGCTCCGATTGCCGAATAGCTGGGACATTTGCTGAGCCCAGTCGCTGCCCAGATAGAATAGCCAACTCGAAGCAAGCCAAAAGCAAAACTGTCGGCGTTCGATTTGGTTTAGCTGTTCTTCCCATCGAGTTTCGTCAGAGTACTTCGGGCCGAATCGACGTTTCGCCAACTGAACTTGAGTCCAACAAACCGACGGGTTAATTAGCGCCAGGACGAGTCCCCAAAAAATGCAACTGCCGGGCGCACGGAAGGTCCCTGCTTCATTTTGTGACGCTTCTAAAAGCGCCGCGAGCATCAGAGTTGAGAGTGACGCGTACAACCGGGAAGTTCCTGAACCATCGAGACAGCCAATCCATGCACGATAATTGCTGGAGGCAAATCGAAGAATCCTTGCCGAATGGCCTCGGGAAAAATTGCTCACGGATCGCTCCGATTATGCCGTTTAGCTGGAGAATTCGAGGCGAATGACCTTCACGAAGGACCAGACAAGGTTTTGCTAACGCATCGGGAATCGCGCTTTTGCCTGCGACAGAACGAATGAGTCGGGCACTGTCTTCGCTACCTTTCGCTGATCAAAGGTAGCCTTACAATGGTGGTTCGCAAAAAATCAACAACGAAATCCCGATGGCAACCCGCCGTCGAGATCGAGTTTTTACAAAGACAATTGATGCGTACACAGGAGCACTAATGGCGTCATTCCCAGTACTGGAATTCATTCTTAAGAACTACAAGAATTTCAACGCGCGGGTGGCCCGCGATGCATTACTGGCTTATTGGAAACATCTACAAGCCGATGGCAAGATGTTTTGGACACTGGCAGGCGCGATGTCTTCAGCCCAGTTGGGGATTACCCTCGCACCGGCGATTCGAGAAGGGATCGTTCATGGCATTTCCTCTACCGGAGCAAATCTGGAAGAGTCGTTGTTTCGTTTAGTGGCCAACGACAGCTACAAGGACTTTCCCGAATATCGCTATTTCACGAAGTCTGACGATACGAAAATCCTCAAGGATCGGATGCGACGCGTCACCGATACCAGCATTCCCGAAGACGAAGCGTTTCGAGCCGTCGAAAAGTACCTTGTTCCAATGTGGCTGAATGCCTCCAAATCCAATGCTCGTAAATTCTGGCATGAATATTTTTATGAACTGATCCTCAAACTTCCGGCGAAACTACACGAAGGACAGGCAGACGAGTCGTGGTTGCTGGCCGCCGCAAAAGCCAATTTGCCAATGGTAGTTCCGGGCTACGAAGACTCGACGTTCGGCAATATCTTTGCCTCGCATGTGAAACATCAAGAGTGCGCGGCGTCGATCGTCAAATCCGGGATCGAGTACATGGCCGAGTTCTATGATCAGTACGGCGAATTGTCGAAAGGCTCCGGCGTGGGCTTCTTCCAGATTGGCGGGGGAATTGCCGGAGATTTTCCGATTTGCGTGGTGCCATCGATTAAGTACGACCTGCAGAAGAAAGCCAAGCCGTGGGCTTACTTTTGTCAAATCTCCGATTCGACAACTTCTTATGGTTCTTATTCCGGTGCAACGCCCAACGAGAAGATCACTTGGGACAAGTTGACTGAGAAGACGCCGATGTTTGTCATCGAGTCGGATGCGACGATCGTTGCTCCACTGATTCTGTCAGCCTTGTTGGAGTGCAAACGGGAACCGAAAGAGGCCAACAAGCTCATCGCGAAGTTGAGTTAGTTCGCGACTACTCCTTAAAAGCGAACCGGCGGTGCGCCGTTGGAGTTTTGCCAACCTAGATTAGGATTGTTGGGCATTCCGGCGAGGCGGGCCTGAAGCTCGTTGATCTTTCCTGCCACATCAAGTTGGCGATTGTCGCGTTGATAACTGCGGTGGTAGTTCTCGAGAGCTAATGCCAGTTGACCTTGTTGTTCGCGAACGCGACCCATGGCCTTAAGTGTTCGTGCATCGGAGCCGTCGACTTTCAAAGCATCGGCCAGGAATTCGCTGGCTTTATTGATGTCGCCGAATTCCTCGTGCAGCCGCGCAATTTCAACCAACGGGTCGGTCATTTCTGGATGTCGGCGCTGCCAGGTATTCAAAAGGTCAAACGCATATCGCTGGCGATTGGTCTCAACGAGCATGGCAGCGAGAGCTCGATGGGCTGCGACATGTCGATCGTCAATCGCGATACTTTGGCGGAACAATTGTTCGGCTTGCTGTGTCCATTGTGCGTTGTTCGATTGCTTGGCGAGTGCGTAATAACAAGAGCCCAAGTTGTAGTAAGCGTCAGCATTTTGAGGGTCGCGAGCCAAGGCCCGTTGAAACTCCGCGATTGATTGTGAAACTTGACCGGTTTGAAAATAGTTGACCCCCGCACAATTATGATTTCGTGCGGCCAAGTTGCAACCGCTGGAACTCATGAGCAAGCAGAACGACGCGAGAGAGATCGCTGTAGCCAGAATTTGAGTATTCAAAGTCGCCATAAGTTTACTTTCACGCGTTTTTCATTCGCGGGCCATTTGCCCGCTTCAATGTTTGCAACGAGTTGAGATGTGAAGGTTGGGGCGAAAACCAAAAATGGATTGGTTGTGCCCGGGCAAATTCACATCGCAGCGGCGGGACTTTAGGAAAAAGCAGAAAAAGAGCCAAGACCAATCGAAATTTCCCGAGGAGGCTTGAGAAAGCTCCTTACATCCGCTCTTTCGCTAGCAGTTGATGGATCTGAGTCAACTTTGTTCGACGCGGCGGCAAAGCAGCAGCCCGCTGCCGAACAAGACGATATTGCCGAACCAGACCGCGAATCCCGGGAGGTCACCCGATTTGGCTTGGCCAACTCCGAACATCAACAAGGGGTAATACAAGAAAAGAATAGGAGCAAAGCATAAGGCAAAGTTGGTCCAAAAATCGAAACGCTTGAACAAGATGGACAATGGGGCTCCAATCATCACGAAGCATAAACAACTGAATCCGTTGGCCCACCGCCGCCAGGGTTCCGCCGCTAGCCGATAGCCATCAAAAATCTTTTCGCGCAATTGATGCAGTTCAGCGCCCCATTGCGGATGGGTGACGCCGACCATGTCTCCGCCTAACTGTTGGGCCGCCAGTCGTGCCGCCAGTTTTCGGCGAAGGTTGGAAAGGGAAGATCGCTGTTTCACCGTCGCTTGAGCCATGTCGCGCATCGGCAAATTCCACGCTTGCACGCTGGTATCGCTGCGTTTGTTGACATCGCCCAAGGGTATCGGGATATCGCGTTGGTCGAACCAAACGCTGGCTTCCTTGCCCACAGTAATGTGAGCATTTTTTAATGAAACGATGAGCTGCTCGTTTTCAGCATCGACCAAAATTCGGGCAGATTCGGCGCGAATCTGCAATCCGTCATTGTTGTCATTGCCGGTTCGGACGATGAAGGGATGAATCAAGTCAGTTCCTTCGACTCGGCTAACATCGATGTAGATACGCCCCTTCGAAAATTGGCCTTGTGCCGTGAGCATTGTGTAAATCGTCTCCGCAGACGAGTTCAGGATCACGCGATAAATTCCGCGGCGCCCCCATGAAACGGCAAGGTCATTGAGATAAACGGTCAGCAAACTGAGGAGAAAGGCAATCACCAAGCCGGGAATCAAAACGACAGAGGGCGAAATGCCGGACGACTTGATTGCTACAACTTCGTTATTTCCGCTCATTCGTCCGTAAACGACACAAGCGGAAAAAAGAACAGTTGCGGGGATGGCAAAAGAAAGTGCAGTGGGAATAGTGTAAGGAATGAGGCGTACGATTGCCTCAATCGTCAACTTCTCTCGCAACGCTTCTTGTACTAAGAACACCATTACGATGAAAAACGTCATTGCCGAAAGCGCAATCGCAAACGTTTTCAACAATTCCGCCACGACATGTCGTGTGATCAAAGTCATTCAGGTTGTCCGATTCCATTCGAAGACGAAAACGCGGTGATTATTGCAGGAGCGGCGAAATTCTTGCAGCAGAACTTTTGGCGTTCGCTAGCAAATTGAAACAGGAAAGAGATTGGCTGCAAAACCAACGTCTGGTTACCGGTGACCCATTTTTATGTAGAAAGGCCGCGGAATTGAGCCATCAGGAAGGTGATCACTTGACCATACGAGCGAATGGATTGGGGCAAATTCTTTTTTGCCTCCGATTGTTCGGCCTCGGTTCGCAAGGAGTTGTATTGGCTTTGGTCGAGACTGAGTTTGCTGTTTTGGCCGGCGGCAGTGATTTGCTTAATCAGCTCTTTGATATTCTCGATCAACGGCCAACCAGCCGCTTCAAAATCCTCCTTGATATAGGGCCCTCTCCCATATTGGGCGAAGGTGCCTTCACCGGAACGTCGATTGAGCCCCATGACGAGTTGCACAAAAATCCAGATCAGAGAAATTACTGAAATTGACAGTGGCACAATCGCCCCTGGAAAAATAGACTTCGTCGACCAATAAAAAATGCCAGCTATGAGCAGCGAAATAAAGAGTGCCACCCAGGAAAAGGGGTGGACCAGATGTCCATCTCGGTCGTTAGTTCTTTGGCGAGGAGCCGAAGATTTCATGATTTCCGAATTGACGACCTTTACCACAATCAAGGTGATATTGTCGGGTCCCCCGCGTAAATTTGAGATATCGACGAGCAGTTGAGACGCGGCTGCAGGCTCCAGATTGGACAGAATTACTCCCAGTTCCTGATCGGAAACTTGGCCGGTAAGACCATCGCTACAGAGTAGGTAAACATCGCCTACCTCGACGGGAAATGGCCCCTCGACATCGATGCGAATTTCAGTATAGGGTCCGAGTGACCGAGTGATAACATTTTTGGGAATCTTGAGCGCGTCTTCTTCGTTGTTCAGTTGTCCGGCTGCTCGCATTTCCCAGACCAGACTATGGTCGAAGGTCAACTGTTCGATACGCTGTTTTCGCACCCGATAAACGCGGCTATCTCCGACGTGGCCACACACGATTCCTTCGGGCAGCAACAGCATTGCGCTGCAGGTGGTTCCCATGTTGTGGAATTCTTCGTTGGCCTGTCCCCGGCGATGGATTTCGGCGTTAGCGTCCGCAATGGCGCGGTGCAAGGATTCGGCTGGATTGTTGGTCCCAAATTTGGCGTAAAGATGCGGGATTTGGTCGACCGCAATTTTGCTGGCAAGTTCCCCGGCGGCATGGGCACCCATTCCATCTGCCACAATAAATAGATGGCCACGCCGCTGCCACTGGTCCATTGTGCTTGCAAGCGAGATGAAGAAGTTGTCTTGGTTATTCGTTCGCCGCATCCCGACATCGCTCTGTGAAGCGATTTGCAGATAGGCATCCCATTTTACGAGGCTATTGGTCATGCGGCCCATAGGTGATTGTGTGGCGTCCCGGCGACAGTTCCCATTCTAAGCGTAAAAAGCAAAATCAAACACCGGAATAGGTCGAAATTCGGCCTTGGAACCCAGAAAAAGTCTCTCTATACTCCGCCGCCCATTCCCTAATCAAACCATTCAACTCTCGGCTACCAAACCAACCCAATGCGTGGGAAAAACCAAAAATTGTGGTTGTTTGTTGTCTTGGCAATGCTCGCAGGGCCTGGATGCAACAGCGTGAAACGTCAGTTTCTCGTACGTACGGATCCACCTGGAGCCGCGATATTTATTGATCGACAATTTGTTGGCCGATCTCCTGTCTCGATTCCGTTCACTTATCATGGCACTCGCCAAATTCAAATTGAAAAGGACGGCTACAAGACAACCCAAATCGAACAATGCTTCCCGCCGAAGTGGTATGAGCGAGTCCCGATTTGCTTGATCTCCGAAAATTTCTGGCCGCGGGAAATTCGCGACGAGCGCGTGATGGACTTTACGCTTGTGCCCAAAGAAGTCGTCTCGGAAAAACGCTTGACCGAGCGCGCCGACGAATTACGCACGAATGTGCAACAAGGGACCGTAACACTGCCCGTAGATCGCTAAGCTTAACAGTTGCCTGGCTGGATTTCCGTCCACAATTTGCTTGTTCTCCAGCCCGTATTTGGCGAGATTTAGCCCCTGTCCTTGGCGGTATCGGCTTTTGCTTTTGGTACAATAAATCAGAAGTGAACCAGTTTCCGAATCCAACTATCAAAGGCCTTCTGCCATGCAAGTTGCCATCGCCAAAAAATTGTTGTATTTGTTTCTGCTAAGTCTGGTGTGCCTGCCCTCGGCCCTGGCTCAAGACGACAAGACCAAACCAGCCGCCGAAGAAGCGGCTGCCGAAGCACCCAAGGGATATGAATTCAAGGTTGATAAACGCATCGACTGTACGACAGTGAAGTCGCAAGACAACACTGGCACTTGCTGGAGTTTTGCGACGGCATCGTTTCTCGAATCCGAATTGTTGCGACAAGGCAAGGGCGAGCACAACCTCTCCGAGATGTTTATTGTTCGCAATATTTACAAGGACAAGGCTCAGAATTTCTTGCTGCGACAAGGCAAGGCAAATTTTGGCGAAGGTGCATTGGCTCACGATTACATCGCCGCGGCACGACGAAACGGTTTGATGCCCGAGCAAGCCTACAGTGGGCTGACAGACGGAAACTCACGTCACAACCATGGTGAAATGGAAACGGTAATGCGCGGATTGCTGGACACGTTTTCGAAACAGAAAGTGCTCAGCAATAAATGGAAGCCGTTGTTCGAAAATGTTCTAGATACCTACATGGGTAAGGTGACGGAAGAATTTTCTTACGAAGGCAAGGACTACACGCCGGAATCATTCGCGCAAGCATTGGGATTCAAGGCTGAAGATTACGTGAGCCTGACATCCTTCTCGCATCACCCCTTCGGCCAAAGTTTCGTATTGGAAGTTCCTGACAACTTTTCGAATGGTTCGTTTTTGAATGTGCCAATTGATGATTTGGTCAAGAAAATCGACGAAGCAATTGATGCGGGATACACGGTTGCTTGGGACGGCGACGTCAGCGAGCGCAGTTTCCTGCGCGAACAAGGTTTAGCCGTTCTGCCTGACGCGACCAATAAGGAATTTGCGAAGACTCCTGGAGCCGAGGAGAATGTCGACCAAGACGCTCGACAAAGGACTTTTGAAAATCTGACGACAGCGGACGACCATCTGATGCACTTGGTCGGCCGGGCCGTCGATCGAAATGGAACGAAATACTACATCATCAAGAATTCTTGGGGTGAAGTTGGCCAGCACAAAGGCTTTTTGTACATGTCGGAGGCTTACGTGCGCTTGAAAACGATCGCAATTTTGGTGCACAAAGATGTACTGTCGACCGGCGAAGGTGCAGGTTCAAGATAGAAGTTGCCGGGAAATCCGTTAAGTCGGTAGTACGGGAATTGCAATGGTTTGCAGGCCGAATAGACTTACATTGCGTTTGATCCGATCGGCAAATAATGCGGTAACAACGCCCGAGGCTAGCGCCAGCGGTTCATTTTTTGACGTCCTAAAGTGGGAATGGGACTACAAAAAAGTTTAGGATGGGAATCGCAGGCGCTAGCCTCGGACGTTGTTTAGAATTGAAAAGAGAAGCTATCGGCTGCATGTCGACAGGGCTTCCCTACGGGACGCATAATTCTTTGGGTATTGCTCTCTACCGACAGAACGTCCCTACGGGACGCGTGATCTCTTTGAATGGATCTGACAGGGCTTCCCTCTCGTATTGACGACGTGTTGATAGCACTTTCAATGGACTTTGCGGGTTGTACTTGGAACGCTTGTTAAACTTTTCCGGTCAAACGGCGTTTGTTGTGGACGCGATAGCTTTTTTGAACAATCGTCAGCAAAAAGACTGTTCAAATCAATCGCTGGTCCTTATTTTTTTTCCAGCGAACCAAGATCGATTCGTTTCCGTATCTCGGCGAACGAGTGCAAAGTCACCCACAGGAACCGCAGCAGCCCAACGGCGATGCTGGCACCCTCGAAGTGACCGACTGCGGTGATCTTTTGGTTCGCCGCACTCCACGAAGGAGTCCGTTTCGATTTACCCGCCTTAGGCAGGATGTTTGATCGGGGACGTTCTTTTGGAGACATTTTTCAATGCAACGCAAGTTGTTTTTAACAGCTTTCTTTCTGGCAATCTTTGTCGGTCAAAATCTCGCGCAGGCCCAAACCGGCGAAACCAAATTCGATGTTCCGGCAATGATCGAAGTCAATGCGATCTACAACGATTGCATTTTGTCAGATTCCGATCCTTACGAGCAATTGATTGAGATCGTGATCCCGGTGAGTTGTTGGATCGACCAACGACACCGCGATCACATCCAGGAATTTCGGTTCGACGTCCATTGGCATCGCTCCGTGTTTCCCGTTGTCGAATATGGACCCAAGACCCTGATGCAGTCGCCGGTCCATGGCTTCATCGCCGTCGAAAAACGGGACGATCAAACCGTGAAGGTCGGCGGCGATTCGCAAATTCCTGCTGGCGCCGTCAAAGTTGGTGCGAAATTGGAGACTGCCAAAACGGTTGGGCAAACCGAACGTTTCGAGGCCATCCCGCAACATGATCTGCTGGTTGCGTCGGGCTCCATCAATCGTGGCACGGGCGTCTTTTTCCGGTTTCACTCGGCCAAACAATTTTCGCTTGAAGGTGGCCGTGAGTTGAGCCTCGTTTACCGCGTACCCCGCTCGTGGCGTGGCGGAATTATCCGCATCGACTGTCTGGCAGTCGGTTCGGTGAAACGCTTTCCCGGAATCACTGACGAACTTCGCTCAGCCGTCTCGTTCATCGTCCCGACTTACCTGAAGGGAGATCGGGAGGCTCAGCAGGTGGCAGCGCAATACGTTCAATCCGAACAGTCACTGCGTCACGACTGGGTCAGCTACGTTTCGAAAAAACCAGAGCCCAAATTCTGGGAGCAGGTTCAAAACAGTTGGAACAAGGACGAAACGAAAGACGAACTCCCGACCAACTGGGCCCTGCAGTTGATTCAGTCGCCAAGCGATTTCGATTTGGCGGAACCAACCAAAAAACTGCCAGAGAGTCTGAAAACGACCGTCAAACATTTTGCCGACGCTCGCCGTCAAATGGCTGGGCTGAGCAAATAGTCGCTGTGAATTATTCGGCTCTAAATCGACAATTCGGTTAGGCCAGTTGTTGGCAAACCAAATCGCCAACTTCCTGGGTTGAGTAACCCATTTTTCCGGCGGCCTGGCTTTTCATTTTCGTTCCAGTGACCTTTTCGATTGCGGCCAATACCCGATCGCCTGACTTAGGTTGCCCCGTGTGTTGCAGGAGCATAGCCATCGCCCCGATAGCGGCAATCGGGTTGATCACATTTTTGCCGGTGTACTTTGGAGCGCTACCGCCCATCGGTTCAAACATGCTGACGCCGCCCTTTTCCGGGTTGATATTGCCACCAGCCGCCACCCCCAGACCGCCTTGGATCACGGCTCCGATGTCGGTGATGATGTCGCCGAACATGTTGGTCGTCACGATGACGTCGTAGTATTCCGGATTTTTCACCATCCACATGCAACAGGCGTCGACGTTGTTGTAGTCCGTTTGCACGTCGGGGAATTCCTTGGCGACTTCTTCGAACGTCCGCATCCACAAATCGTGACCGAACGTCAACACATTGGTTTTAGCCACGAGTGTCAGGCGTTTGCCTTTGGGATTGTTACGTTTGCGGGTGTAATCGAACGCCCAACGGATGCAGCGTTCGCAACCCTTGCGAGTGTAGATCGCAGTCTGCGTCGCGACTTCATCGGCCGTTCCTTTTTTCAAGAAGCCACCGATGCCAGCGTAAAGGTCTTCGGTGTTTTCCCGAACGACAACGAAGTCGATGTCCGCCGGACCCTTGCCGGCCAGCGGCGTTTCAACACCCTTGTACAACTTCACCGGCCGCAGATTGATGTATTGGTCAAGCTTGAATCGCGTTTCGAGCAAGAGACCTTTTTCGATCACGCCCGGTTTGACATCCGGATGGCCCACCGCACCGAGGTACAACGCGTCGTGTTGGCGCAGGAGATCAAAGCCACCCTCGGGAATGATTTCGCCGGTACGCATGTAACGTTCGCTGCCCCAGTCGAGGTGATTCAATTCGAATTTGAAATTGTCGATTTTGGCCACGGCCTCCAGCACCTTGAGTGCCTCGCGAGTCACCTCGGGCCCTGTACCATCTCCACCGATTACAGCAATTTTCATTTTCGATTCTCACTGGAAAAAAGACTTGCCTGACCGATGCGTGACATTGCATTCGCGGCCGCCGAATTCAGAATTTCGGGCCAAGTTTACCAACAGATTTTTCCGCTCACAACGCCACGCGCCGAAACGTCACGCATTGGCATCTTCTGGAAATACGCCAACGGGACCTTGGCTTTGAACTAGTTCGGTTCCGAGCCGATCGTCCGCTTTCGGATTTCTCGCGACGTGCAATTGCCAACCCCGTCGGGAAATGGCTATGTAGAACCAAATCAAAATGCCGGAACCGATCAAATCGGGCAAGCAATATCGGAGCATGAACCCATTTGAATTAATTCGGCCGCCGATAAGCAGATACATGACGAGCAAAAGCAACGGCGACATCAGCATTACTGCGGGCAACGCAAGACGCCATCTACGATGTGTAGCAATCCGAGCGATACAAAGCCCCGAGAAAAGCTTTGGAAGAAAAACCATGGCAAAAAACAGTAATTCCCGTTGTTCCAGTTTGGCCGCCAAAAATGTTTCCAACGCGACTGTTAGTGCCACCGCCGTCATTACAAACATGAGAGTTTTGATCGAAAGCTTTTGTGCGCGAACGCCAAGCGGACCAAACTGCCATTGGAGAAACGACCCCAGCACAAATAAGACAATGGCGAACAAGGAAGTCCAATTGAGAATATTGAGCATCTGTAGAGCGTCATTCAGCATGGCATTCGTCAGCCTAAAAAGATTGGGTGGAAAGATGAAAAACAATATTGATGAGGCCGCGAGAGTTACGCCCAAGATTCCCGATATGAAAATGCGGCGTTGCCAAGTTGTAGTACTGAAAGTCGCGTAAACAATAAAAATGTTCATCGCAACATGGACAGTGACCCCAACGGCACTACGATCAAAAAATTGGATTGGCCTGAGAGCCGTCATCGCGCAGTAGAAAAACAAATACACCCAAGCGCAGTGGAAAAACAAAACCACCCAAATCGCGGCAATCAAATAAATGATCAGGCGTTCGGGGCTCTTGTTGTTTTCCATCACCGTTGGCTTTCAGACCGAAAAATGCGATCACTGCCAGCCCACGTTAGGGCTTTAGTTATTGCTGAAACCCAGATGAGGCTGAGGCTCGATGGCGAGTGGGTTTTGCAAGTAAGCCGCGTAGCATTTGGAGCACAGATCGTAGGCTCGGCGCGAGAAAATTTCAGGAGAGAGTTCTTCACCGCCCTCCTCATCATCCAGTTGATCGATGATGTCCTCGATCGCCATCAAATGGCCCCGCTCGCCGTCCTCACCAAAGTGGCCGTCGTGATCGGATGCCTGTATTTCAATCCGAATCACGTAGCGTGTTTCGTGTTCTGTTTCGATTACTTTTCGACAACGATCGCAAGTATAGTGAATCATTTGGGCATCCGTTTCCTTGAGATTTTCAGGGAGTATTCCGCTGCCACGTCTACGTTTCCTTTGTTCGCTTGTCGCGATTAAGTGTTCACGCATTGGTCGCAGCGCGAGTCACAACAATTGGGCGTTTAACCTTGCCAGCGTCTCGTCATGTTAATCTGAATGAAGATGAGATTGCAAACAAATTTCGAAACGAAACCAAAAATTATTTTTGTTCGTTGTCGATGGTCCGCGCAACTAAAATTGGCATGCGCGAAATGGTTCGTTCAAAAAAGTTTTGGTGCAGCTAATTGCATGACCTTGCTTGCTGCTGAATGGATTGCATCATGCAAAATTTTGTTGCGCGATTAACATGGGTAAGAACAGAACGCGAAGAAGAACGAAAAAAGGCCAAGCGATAACTTGGCCTTATGGTATTAACTTAGATCAATTCGGTTGACTCGTTTTGAGACAACGAATTTTGGCTTCAAATCAGCTCGCGTTTTCTCGAGCGCGGTTTACTTATCCGCCAATGGCTTTTTGCGTTCGGTGATGTTCGGCGATTTGGCGGACATATCCGCGTTGATCTGGATATAGTCCTTCATGTCGTCAGAAACGTCGTCTTCGTGGAAAATCGCTTCGACTGGACATTCGGGCACGCAGGCTTCGCAGTCAATGCATTCGTCGGGATTGATGTAGAGCATCGTTTCCCCTTCGTAAAAGCATTCGACTGGGCACACGACAACACAGTCGGTGTAACGGCACCCGTCGCAAGCCTTGGTTACCACATGAGTCATTTCGAAGTCTCCCTTTGAGATGTCAGCTTAATTGGATTGAGTGCAAGGTTCAAAAATATTTTCGGCTTCTACGCCGCAAGTCACCAGTAAACAGCCCACATTTTTACAAGTTTGCGTCAAAAGTGAAGTGTAGAGCGGATTGAATCCCGCAAAAACCGTGGTTGAGCACTAATACACCGAAATCAGCCCGCGAAGCTAACTCGAAGATTAACAATTGCTTTGATTACCGTCGGTGCGTATGGGGGTCCCAATTCCGGCTCACTTCGGCTGCGGCTTCCGTCTCTACCGCTTGTTTTCCGACTTCGGAAAGGTTGATTTTGGGCACATCGCCGGGGTTGGGCATCGACCACATGGCGTCCCGGTCCCCATAGAATGCGTTGATGGCGAATTCTCCGAAATAGACCGCCATTTTCGTTTCGCGGCCTTCCGGATCAAACACGTGGATTTCTAAACGCCCGGGCAAGCTGACATTTTTTTCGGCGTAAAAGCGATGATCGACGGAATTGATGTAGGCGAGGCGATTGCCTTGTGCAGTATAAAACGTCTGCTGCAGGATTAGTCCACGCCGAGGATCAACAACCGCAACTCGAAAGGGCCCGTTTGGGTCTAATGGATCTCGACTGGCGATTTCAAGCAGTCCATCGTTTCGAGGCTTGGAATTAATCGATTCCGGTGAGAATTCAATCAAGCCAATCCCCTCCAGCAGCCATTTGGGCTGCAATTGAAGTTGCTCCTTGATCGCGCTGTTTCGGTACTCATCGTGATAGGCGTAATACAAAGTCGGCGGGTCGCCGGGAGTGTTCATCTTTTTCCAGACCCAAAACAGGTCCTTGTTCGTGCCTAGATCAAAGCCCATTTCGGACATTCCCATTAGGCCGGCCTTGAGCCGCAGATTGTCGGGGCGTTCGAGCACGAGGTCGCCGCGAAGGTTGGGCATGCCATCAACCGAAATTCGGGCATCGGTTTTCAGCGTGTTCACCCGGCGGCTCTGTTCGTTAATCTTGGCAATGACCTGAGGAAGGCTGGATGTTTCGGCGAGGACGATCGGAGCTTCTTGTTTGTTCGTTCTAAATCGCTGGAAGACTTGGCAACCCCCGGAAGTCAGCATTAACAACGACAAAACAAAGATCCAACCACACTGCGTTATCGTCCGGTAGGCGGGACAGATACGCTCGGCAATTCCGGCTCGTCGATTATTCTTTCGCATCGTCATTTACGTCCTCAACCTCTGCCTCGCGCTGATCGGTAAAGAGTTTCTCGGCCAGGCTCGCCTGGATCTTTTCGATTTGTTCGGCGGTTACTTCCCGCTCTTCGATTTCAAAGTCACGTTTGTTCTTGTTGTCTTGGATCACCAGGTACTTTTTGCCATCTCGTTCAATCGTGTCTTTCCAGGCCACGATCCGTTTTCGAATCAACAACAAGGCCGTGACAAAAGCCAGTTCTTTTTGTTCCGCTTGATTTGCGACATGTTCGAAGGACGCCAACAGCACGGAATTGGGTGCCCAGTAAATGCGACCTTTATCCAGTGTCGGAATCTTGGAACGCCACCAGCCGATGCATTCTTCGGGTGGTCCCTTCCAAGCTTCCGTGGCATAGTCCGCGCGAATCAGTTCGCCATTTGCATCTTCGATCAGCGCGGTGAAATACGATTCGCCCGGACCAATTTCCCGATCCGTTTGAGAGCATCGCCGGGTTGGTCGTTTGAAGTCGAATTCGATCATCCGCACTCAATTCGTTTAGAGACAAAAAGGCCGCGGATCGTAGGAAGTTAAGGGGATTTCGGCAAGGCAGAAACCTTCAAATTCCGTTTTTTTGGATAGGTCTATTGGTCAATGTCACGTGAAATTCGCAAAAAACTGAAGAAAAAAGCCCATGTTCTTGTTCGCCAAAGTTTGCCTGACCGGCAACTCTTCGCGGATATCCCAAATAATCTCGGAGAGTTCTCCGATCAATTGACCGAAAATCGTGGGTTGGGTGGTAAAATTCTGCTTAGCGAATTGTGAACATTACGCTTTGCAATTGACCGTGAATCGACAATCCGAACCGCTCCCTCGAAAGGGCGCGGCACCATCGCTCCATCAATCTTCCAACCATTCCAATGATCATCGCAGGCGACTTAACTTGGCTGTCGGCGGTCCACCGCTATGCGGACAGCTACAAGCAATTGCCCGACCGGGATCTGCGCCCGCTATGTCTCGAGTTGGGTGGTGAGTTGCGGGAACACCAAGACTTCAAAATGACTTTGCCCAAGGTCGCGGCCCTCGTGCAAACGGCTTCGGCGCGAACCCTCGGCATCTCGCATTACGATGTGCAACTGGTGGGCGGCAAACATCTGGCGCTCGGCAGTATTGTGGAAATGCGAACGGGTGAAGGCAAAACCCTGACGGCCGTGATCCCTTTGGTGGTTCACGCTTTGTTTCGCAAGGGAGCTTTGTTGGCGACGGCGAACGACTACCTCGCCCGTCGTGACGCGGAATGGAATTTCCCCATCTGTCAATTGCTTGGTCTCAGCGTCGGCACGATCCAGACCGAAATGGACCGGTCTGCGCGGCGCGACGCGTACACGAAAGACATTACCTATGGCACGATGAAAGAATTCGGCTTCGACTTTCTTCGTGATTATCTCTTCAAACGAGAAACCAAACGGGGCGAAGCCGATTGGCTCGGAGTGTCGCAAAACACGCAGGCCGACAAGGCCCCGGTGCAGCGCGAACCCTACTTCCTACTCGTCGACGAAGCCGACAGTATTTTGATCGACGACGCCCGCACGCCACTGATTCTAAGCGGTGCGACCGACGCCGAAGCTCAACAACGCCAAGCCAATATCTTCAACTGGTGCGCGGCGGCAGCCTCGCAATTTGTCGAAGACGAACACTATTTGTACGACAAAGAAAAACGAAAAGTCGAATTGACAACCGAAGGCACGCAACTTGTTCGCAAAATTGCCAAGCCTCCAGAGCTGTTAGGCGTTGGCTTGCTGGAACTGTACGATTCGATTGAACGGGCAGTCCAAGTCGCACGCGATTACTTGCGGGATCGCGATTATGTCGTTCGCGAAGAAGAAGTCATGATTGTCGACGAATCGACGGGCCGCATCTCGCACGGTCGACGTTGGAGTCGCGGGATTCACCAGGCAATCGAAGCGAAAGAAGGCTTGAAACCAACGGCCGAGGCCAAGACTCAGGCGAAAGTTACCGTCCAGGCGTTCGTCAATCGATTTCCAGTGATTGCCGGGATGACCGGAACTGCAGCCAGTTCAGCAGCCGAATTCCGCAAGGTCTACCGCGTTCGCGTCCATGTGCTGCCGACCCACCGACCCATCCAACAGATTTCGATGCCGACCATCGTGACGGCGACCGAAACCGAAAAATGGGAAGCGATCGTTCGCGAAATTCAACAGATCAATAATCTTGGGCGTCCCATTCTGGTCGGCACTCGTTCGATCGCAAAATCGGAACAACTTTCCAGCTTGCTTCAGCGGGAGGAAATTGTGCACCGAGTCCTTAACGCCAACCATATTGAACGCGAAGCCGAGATCATTGCCTCAGCGGGTCAGCGGGGCCGCGTGACAGTTGCCACCAATATGGCCGGGCGTGGTACCGATATTCAAATCGACGACGAGGTCCGCTCGCTTGGCGGTCTCCACGTCATCGGAACCGAATTGCACGAGTCGGTGCGAGTCGACCGTCAGTTGTTTGGACGTTGCGCCCGACAAGGTGACCCCGGTTCGATTCGCCAATTCATTTGCCACGAAGACAATCTGCTGGAGGGTGCCTTTGGAATGGCCAAAGCCACAACCTATCGAAAAAATTACAAAAATCGATCCGAAGAGTGGTGGGTGAAACTGTTCAAGTCCGCGCAGCACAAATTGGAACGCCGCCATTTCCGCGCCAGAAAAATCCTGATGTACAACGAGAAACAGATCAATCGCAACCAACGAGAAATGGGTTTCGATCCAATTCTCGACCATATTGAATGATGTCTTAGGGCATTCGTCGGTCAATCCGCCGACCCATGCCAATCGATTTCAACACCAGCCAATTCTTACCCGTATCCACACAAGAGTTTGAAAAATGTCACAAGGTTCCAGCCGCTCAGCAACGGTCGACCAAGTCAAGAACGAAGTACGTCAGACAATCGAAGAATTGCGCTCGATGACGCGAGCCGAAATTCCGTTCGATCAATTCTGTCAGGCTTTGTTGACCAAAGTCGTTCCCCTCACGGGCGCATACGGGGCGATCATTTGGCAATTCAAGGGTGAACAAGGGTTCCTCCCGGTTTTTGGCCACGGACCGCGTCACCAGGCAATTGCCGCCGAAAATAAACAGCACCAGGGATTGCTGATCGAGGTTGCACGCAACCAAAAGTCCTTGTGCGTCTTGAGTGAGGCCGTTACCGATTCACAAGATGCGGCGAACATGTTGCTCATTGCGGTGCCCATTCTCGACCGGCAAAATCGCATTTGGGGTTCGCTGGAATTACTTCAACGTTCAGAAATCAGCGACGAAACCCAGCAAGGTTATTTGAAATTCACCACCCAACTGGCATCGCTGTTTGCCCGGTGGCAAGAACAGCATGATTTGCGAGCGGCTTCCGCATCCGACGAACAATGGGCGGATCGTGTTGGGTTCGTTCGCGAAGTTCATAAATCGATCGAATTGAACGAAGCGGTTTACGCCATTGCCAACGAAACACGTCGACTGCTGAAAGCTGACCGTGTCGTAGTCGCTGTTGAATCTGGAAACGGATACAAAATCATGGCCGTGAGCAGTCAGGATCGCTTCGATAACCGAGCCAACGTCGTCAAGAAACTCACCCATGTCGTCAATGGTGCCATCAAGACTTCAACGCCGCTCTGGCTAACCGGAGACACGAGCGGATTGCCCCCCAAGCTGGCGGCTCATGTCAACGAATATCTTGACGAATCGCACAGCCGTACATTGGCAGTCATTCCATTGATTGTCGAACCGCCGAAACAAAACGACGAACTCTCCCGACGGAAGAAAAAGGTCGGTCGAAAAATTGGTGGGTTAATTATTGAGTACTTCGACCAGGAAGTCGCGCAACCAGCCGTGGAAAACAACCTGGCGCTGATCACTTCCGAGTCGACGATTGCACTGGAGAATTCGTTCGCCACGCATGAGGTCTTATTGCTGCCAATGTGGCGCGCCTTGGGGAAATTGCGTGACAACTTGTGGACCAACTACCGAGGTCGCACGATTGCTGGACTCGTCGCCCTGACCGTCCTGACGGCGGCCATGATCTTTTGGCCGATGTCCATGCGTCTCAAAGTCGATGGAGTTTTGCAACCGGAAATTCGCCGCAACCTGTTTTCGAAATTGGAAGAAGCGGTCATCAAGACGGTCCATCAAGATCACAATTCGACGGTCAAAAAAGGTGATCGGCTCCTCTCGCTGGAGTCTGAAAAGTTACAACAGCGGCTCATTGAATTGTCCGGACAAATTGATACATCAACCGAACAAGTCGCCAGTTTGCAACGGCAACTCAATCAGGTGCGTTCAACTCAAGACCCGCAAGTTCGCCAGACGGCGGCCCAAATCGCTTTGCAGCTTGATCAGTTGATAATCGAGTTGAAGGGGCTGGAAGAACTAAAGAAAAACGTCGAAGCCCAGATGCAATCACTAGAGGTTTTCAGTCCCATTGATGGAACGGTGATGAACTGGGATGCCAAACGTAAATTGGAAGGACTACCGGTGGTATTTGGACAACCGCTGCTCACCGTGGCCGATTTGAAGGGCCCGTGGCAAGTTGAGTTGTTGATTCCACAGGCGCGGGCGGGCTACATTCGCGAAGCGTTTGACAAATCCGGCAAGAAAGAATTGCCTACCGACTTTCTATTGACGACTGATCCGAATACGCGAATTTCAGGCCGATTGATCCGCATCTCTGATCGTGCCGAAACGAATGCCAAAGGCTTGACCGAGTTCCGCGCGATTGTGGAAATTGACTCCGACAAGTTAGCAACTCCGCAAGCTGGAGCGGGCGTTATCGCTCGAGTGAATTGCGGCCCACAACCCATGGGGTTTGTGCTGTTTTATCAGGTTTACGATTTCCTTCGCACTCGCGTTTTCTTCTAGGCCAATATTTTTCCATGTCTGTTGCACCAGTTTCTGCCGCACAAACTCCCGTCCGCTTGAAAATGCGGGGCGACTTGTCCGCTGATCGTCAGCGGTATCAAGGCGTTGAGTATTGGGTCATCAAGGAACCGATCGGCCAGAAGTACTACCAATTTCCGCCGCACGTTTACTTTCTCCTGCAACAACTTGACGGAAGCCGAACGGTCGAACAGATCATCGATCGTTACCACGACGAATTTGCTCCGAAACGAATTGACCGAGAGCAATTGCAGCAACTGTTACAGCGCTTTCATAAAGACGGGCTCGTGATCAGCGATTTGCCGGGCCAAGGCACGGAGTTGCTGAAACGGGGAAAAAAGAACAAGCGAATGGAGTGGTTTTCCAAGCTCAGCAACATCCTGGCCATCCGCTTTCGCGGTTTCGACCCTGACCGTTTGCTGGCGCGGATGAACCCCTACACCTCGTGGTTGTTCACCAAGCCAACAGCGATCATCGTCGGCGTGCTGGCCACGATCGCCTTGTTTTCGGTGCTTTCGAATTGGGCGGAGTTCAATGCTCGACTACCGGGCTTCGACCAATTCTTCGATTTGAAAAAATGGTATCTGTTTGCCGGCGTACTCGCATTCACCAAAATTTTTCACGAATTTGGTCATGGTTTGAGTTGCAAAAAGTTTGGGGGCGAGTGTCACGAGATTGGCTTCATGCTTCTCGTCATGACTCCTTGTCTCTATTGCAATGTCTCCGACAGTTGGCGACTGCCCAACAAATGGCAGCGCGCAACAATTGGTGCTGCGGGAATGTACATCGAAATCATTCTGGCCACGATCGCCACGTTCGTGTGGTGGTTTGCCCAGCCGGGATTAGTGCAGGAAATTTGTTTGCAGATCATGCTGGTTTCGAGTGTGAGCACCGTTCTCTTCAACGGTAACCCCCTGCTCCGCTTCGACGGTTACTACATCATCAGTGACCTGTTGGAAATTCCAAACCTCCATCAGAAATCAAACACCGCGTTGACTACTTTGATGGGCCGACATTGGCTGGGCATGCAATTGCCGGACGATCCGCTGTTGCCTCGGAACCGCATGGTGTCGTTTGCCTTGTTCACGGTCACGGCTTTCATTTACCGTTTTGTGGTGTTGTTTTCCATTTTGATGTTTTTGACACGCTGGCTTGAACCGTATGGTCTTGAATCAATAGGGCAAGGCATTGCGTGGATGTCTTTGCTGGGGATGGTGGGAATGCCCACCTACAAACTTTACCGATTTTTCTCTGTTCCAGGTCGATTGATGCAAATGAAACCGAAACGATTCACAATTGGCACGATTTGTATTTTGTTGGTTTTGGGTGCCATTTTTTTCGTGCCGTTCCCTAGTAACCTGTCGTGCCGAGTTTTGGTTGTTCCCAAGACCCTTGAGGCTGTTTACGCGCGGCAAAGCGGTGCGGTGGTCGACCTCGCGGTGACGAATGGCCAACGAGTGGAGGTCAACCAAGTCTTGGCCCGACTCGAAAACCTGCCGCTCAAGTTCGCTCTTACCGAGAAGCAAAACGCGCTCGAAAAATTGACCTTCAAGCGTGACGCGGCCTTGCGTATTGGCATGTTGGGTTTTAATGGAGGTCAATCGCTCGCCGACGTCTCCGCGTTCAACGAAGAAATCCAGAAATTGCAAAAATCCATTGACATTGAACGTAGGCAGTTGGCCTGGTTGGAAATCCGCAGCCCAGTCGCGGGTACGGTTGTGGCGACGCCACTGGCGGGTGAATTGCCCGGCAAGTTCGAAACGCCGCTCGAAGATCGACAACCGGTCGTCCTTGGTTTTCACGACGGGATCACCATCCGCCGTGGAGAACGATTCTGCGAAATTGCGGACCTCGATCAGTGGGAAGCGATCATCCTGCTGACCGAACGTCAGGTTAAGTTCACCGAATTGGGGCAAAAGACGCGCATTCGTTTGCATGCATTACCGGGCACAACGCTGGAGACTGAGATTCAGACAATTGGCGTGGCGGACCGGTTGATTCAACGTCAGGGACGCGACGAAGACCCCGATGCCTTGCAATCCAAAATTCGTGTGCCGGATTTAGTTTCCGAATTGGTTGCCAAGGTCGACCAGGAATCCGTGCAGTACATTGCCAAGGCTCCGATCGAAAGCAAAGGCGTGGCTTTGCAAATAGGGCTCGATGGCCAAGGCCGTTTGAGACTCCCCAACCGCAGCCTCGCCCAACGCCTCTGGTGGTGGTTCAACGAGAACTTTGGTTCCTAAAAGACTAATTTGCCGGAGTTGCCGTCCGAATTGACGCAACTTTGTGTTGATCGCATTGGTCAGCAAGAAGTCACTAGACAAAAATATTTTGCCCAGTGGATTCTCTTCATCGCGCGCAAAAAGCATGACAAACAGTCGACGTGAAGATCGCAGAATTCTCTGGTGTACTCAACACCGATTTAAGAGTTGCTGAACGCAAACGGACCAGCTTTCCCCGCTGATTTCTAAAGTTCCCGCTTCACTGCTCAACTGCCGTCGTGTGCGATTCTGTTCAATTCGCCGATCTAGATCGACAAATAGAAATCGTTTGTGAATCCGGCTATCATGGTAGGCCGCGGAGCATCAGTTTTTACCCTCGCTCAGCTACTGAACGTCAACTGTTATATCGACGCAATCCGTCAAGGATCGAAAATGATGAAACCCTTTTTCTTGTTCTCTTTATCGGCAATGTTTTTGATGGCCCAAGGCATAACACAAGCTCAATATCGACTTCCCCCTAAGGACGTTGTGGACATCATCGATGCGAAACCTGAACCAGGCGTAGGCTTTAGTCCCGACGGTAAATGGATGGTGTTGACCCACCGGGATGCGATGCCCGACATCGAAGCCCTCGGTCGCCGGATGTTGCAGTTGGCCGGAACTCGACTCGACCCGGTTGCCAACTCTAGATTCCAAACTGATTTCTTGCGCGGAGTGTCTTTGCAAAAAACCGGAGATAAAAACTCAGTTTCGATTGTGCCAAGCGATAGCAATAACAGAATCAGTGGCATGGCATGGTCGCATGACTCTCGCCATTTCGCTTGGACTCAAGTCAAAGACAACGGCACCGAGCTTTGGGTCGCCAGTGTCGAGCGGCCGACGGAGCCGCGCCGCTTGACCGAGCGATTGTCGACGGTTTTGTCCGATTGGAGTTTTTCTCCCGATGGGAACTCGGTGATCTGTACGTTGGTGCCGGAATCGCGAGGCAATGAGCCTATTAAGGACGTTCGTCCCGCAGGCCCCAACATCCAGGAATCGATCGGGCTCACTTCGCCGACCCGGACGTATCAAGACTTGCTAACCAACAGCGACGACGAAAATCTGTTCGAATATTATGCCACGACACAACTCGCGGTGATTGGGCTTGATGGCAAAACCAAGCTTTTGGGGAAACCCAGCATGATCATGAGTTGCGAAGTCTCTCCTGATGGAAAATTGCTGATGGTTGGCAATCTAGAACGTCCATTTTCGTTCTTAATGCCATACTCTTCGTTTCCGAATGAAATCTCAATCTGGAATCTGGCCGGTGAGAAACTGAAAACGGTGGTTCGCAATCCTTTGGAAGAAAACATTCCAATCGAAGGCGTACCGGTTGGGCCTCGATCGATCCGTTGGGCGGCCAACGAAGATGCGAGGCTGTTTTGGTTCGAAGCTTTGGACGGTGGCGATCCCCGAGTAAAAGTCCCGCATCGTGATCGAGTCATGTCGTGGAAGGCTCCGTTTACGGATAGTCCAGCCGAGATTATGAAGGTCGAACACCGCGCCGTTGGCATGAGTTTCTTCGCCAAGCCCGGTATGGTCGCTGTTTCGGAAATGGATCGCGATCGCCGTTGGTTGCGGACGCAGATGCATGACCTGAACGATACGAACTTCGCCGTCAAAACGCTTGATGATCGCAGTATGCGAGATCGTTATGGCGATCCCGGCCGAATGATCACTCGCTCGGAAAAAACAGGGCACGCGATTGTTCGCCAAGACGGCGAATGGGTCTACCTGGCTGGACAAGGGGCGACGCCCGAAGGCGACGTTCCGTTTCTGGACCGCAAGAGTCTGACGACGTTGAAGACAGAACGACTTTGGCTTTGCGAAAAAGGCTGGATGGAATCGGTCGCACTGTTGCTGAGTTCAACCGCTGATGCAAAGCCCACGATCATTACTCGCCGTGAGTCATCCACCGTTCCACCAAATTATTTCCAGAATGATCTGGCTGGCGGAACAAAAACGCAGCTCACTTCGTTTGTCGACCCCACGCCACAAATTCGCGGGATTCGCAAGGAACTGGTGAAGTACACGCGGGCCGATGGTGTGCCCCTGTCGGCAACCTTGTATTTGCCGGCAAATTATCAGCCCGGTCAACGTTTGCCGCTAATGATTTGGGCTTATCCGCTCGAGTTCAACGACCCCAGCACGGCGGGACAGGTTTCGGCAAATCCGAATCAGTTCACCCGCATTTCGGGCTTGTCCCATTTGGCGCTGCTAACGCAAGGTTACGCGATCATGGACAACGCCACGATGCCGGTGGTCGGTGATCCAGAGACGATGAACAACACGTTCGTCGAACAAATCGTTTCGTCCGCCCAAGCGGCAATTGATAAAGCGGTGGAAATGGGCGTCGCGGATCGCGATCGAGTTTGTGTCGGCGGACACAGCTATGGAGCCTTCATGACTGCCAACTTGTTGGCCCATTGCGACTTGTTTCGCGCAGGCGTTGCTCGCAGCGGAGCCTACAACCGGACGTTGACGCCGTTCGGATTTCAGTCCGAGCGACGACCGTTTTGGCAAGCCAAAGAAATCTACATGAACATTTCACCGTTTACCCACGCGGATAAGATCAAGCGTCCGTTGTTGCTGGTTCATGGTGAAAACGACAACAACGCGGGGACCTTCCCCATTCAAAGCCAACGGTTGTATCAGGCGATCAAGGGCAATGGCGGCGTCGTGCGTCTCGTGATGTTGCCTTTGGAAAGTCACGGCTATCGGGCTCGCGAATCGGTGTTGCATACCCATGCCGAGACGATCGATTGGCTGAACAAATACGTTCGCGACGCGACGGGAGCTCCACCAGCCGACGCCAAGAAGGCCGGCAGCGAGTAAACGGACATCAACCACGCTTTTGGCATCGAGCAAAAGTAGCTCGGTGCCTGAAAACTCGAAACATCGCCGCCTTTGTCGGTATTATCAAGCAAAACCCCCGGGCTTTATTGTCCAAGTGGTCGGTCGCCGGGCGATTGGCCCTAGACAAGTTGGCGACAAAAAACGATACTGTTCCCCTTATGAATCAACGTCATTTGACCCTTTTTTCAGGCCTCAAACCTCCTTAGACATTACCTATGCCAAATATCAAAAGCGCCAAGAAACGAATGAAGCAGGGCCGCGTCCGTCAGGCTAACAACCGATCGATTAAAGGCGAATTGCGAACTTTGACCAAAAAAGTCAGCGATGCAGTGGCTGCTGGAAAGATTGACGAAGCAGAAGCCGGATTGCAACTCGTTTCCAAACGCCTCGACCAAGCCGGATCGAAGAAGACAATTCACAAGAACGCTGCCGCTCGCCGTAAATCGCGACTTGCACACGCCATCAAATCGGCAAAAACCAAAAAGTAAATAGACGATCAGTTAAGATCGAATTCGTTGCACACAAGGCATGACGTTTCAAACGTTGTGCCTTTTTCTTTGAATACCGGGCGAGAGTTGATTCTCGTTTGATTAGAAATCTAATTGTAGCGGTATCGGCGCGAGCCGTCCGGTTTTTCAATTGACTTCAATAGCTGAAACCGGGCAGCTTGCGCTGCTCCGCTACTAATTGAAAAACGGTCTTGGCGTCGACTAATCCGGATTGCGCGGGCCGCGATTCTTGTTACCAAACGGACGGTTTGGTTTGCCGCGACGATCAGATTTCGGGCGTCCTGTTGGAGGTCCGCTACCCTCGCGACGAGGCGCGAAACGGCTTGGCCCCTTTCCTCGCGCACGATCTCCTCCCTCGCGTTTGGCCAAGAAATCTTTTCCACCGGAGCGCGGTTCGCTGGCCTTGTCGCCGAACGGTCGTTTGCTGGTTGGCTTTCTGGGGCCAGGCTTTCGCTCGCCGAATTTTCGATCACCAAATTTTCGATCGCCTTCTCCAGGTTTGCTTCGGTTCGGCTTTTTACCAAACCGGGCTGGTGCCGACGAATCGTCATCGCGCCCTGGCAAACGTCGCGGACGGCTTGACTGATTTTTGTCACCGCTGGGACGCCCGAATCGTTTCGCCGAGCGTTTCGGTTTCGGTAAGGACTCGATTTTTGGTCGCCACTCCTTCAGGGCGCGGACCTCCTCCAGCGTCAGTTTGCGGTGCTCGCCGACACCCATGGGGCCAAGTCCCAGCGGCCCGATCGCGACGCGTTGCAGTCGGGTGACTTTGTGCCCGAGACGTGCGAGCAAGCGGCGGATTTCTCGGTTTCGGCCTTCGGTCAGCACCATTTCCAGAATGGCACCGACCTTGTTTCGTTTGATCAGCTTCACGCTTTTGGCTTTGGCTTTTCCCTCCGCGAGGTACACGCCCTTTTCCAGTTGCGACAATTGTTCGGGAGTCGGTACACCCACGGTTTGAACCAGATAGGTCTTTTCAATGCCGTATTTTGGATGCGTCAGGCGGTTCGCCAAATCGCCGTCGTTCGTAACCAGAATCAGCCCCTCGCTCGATTGGTCCAATCGACCAACGTTGTAGACTCGGTAATCAGTCTTGATCAGGTCGATGACTCGCGTCCGCCCCGAGGGATCGTAATTGGTCGACAGGACTCCCACTGGTTTATAGACCGCATAGTATTGGAAGCGAGCCAGTTTTAAACGTTCGCCGTCAACCGTGATTTTTTGAACTTCGGGGTCAACGCGGGTTCCCAACTGAGCCACCGGTTCGTCGTCGACTTCGACACGTCCCTCCAGAATCAGCTCCTCGCACTTTCGGCGACTTCCTAAACCGGCCATGGCCAGGGCACGTTGCAGACGGATTGGACCGCCTGTCTCTGCTTCTTCGCCGTCTTCGATATCGTGTTCTGAACGCCCTTTAGCCATTCCAATCCCCTGCCCTGTTTTAGCTTCAAGTTGCGGGAAAACGAAGGGTTTTCGGCCCGCAACTGGAACCCCCAATTTACACAAACTTCGCTACTGGGGAAGCGAATAAACGTGTAAATACCCGAAGTTCGCTAAATATCATCGACATTGTTTCATCCTGCGGCGAAACCCTTTAATATCTAGAACTCTCTCGATCAAAGCATGCGACATTTCATTCGCGGACAGGCTGGCCGTCATGATCATTTTTGGAACGCGATCCTACTTTCGGACAAACAAAGCAGTCCAATATGGCTTCTGCGAAAATTGTTCGAACTTTGGCAAATTGCAGAGTTATAACGCGACGAATTGTTTTCATCTGTATTTCATTCCGGTCGTGCCGATCGAAGGCCGACGACGGACACACCAAATCTGCAGCAAATGCGATGTTGGTCGGGCCTACGAATTACCGGTATTTGACGAGATGATCAGCCGGCTCAAGGAGCGTTCGGCGGACGCCATCGTGGCGCTTTTGAGCGGTGAGCAGACCATTCCAAATGACGGTCCCAACCAACCGCCAATCGAGTGTGTGGGACTGTTGCACGATGTCGTTAGTTGGCTGTTCGCTGCCAACGACGCGGAGTTCTGCCAGGGCGTTGTTGCTCAATTGAATGAGCCGAAATTGCGGTATGCTCAAGTCACGACGCGCGCGGCAATTGAAACCGCACAAGGCAATGTCGAGGCCGCGTTGGGTAGTTATCGCGAAGCCAATTTGGACAATCCGAAGGCCTTTGAGCCGCTGTACTTCAGTGGGCGATTATTACGGGCTAAAAAACGGTTTGATGAAGCCATCGCAAGCTTGCAAAAGGCCTGCTCGTTGGCTTCGCCGGAAATCGAATTCGACTTGCGTCTGCAATTGGTTGACTTTCAAACCGAGGGGAAAAAACGCGCGGATGCCGTCGCGACA
>JBEBGH010000225.1:0-8968 GCA_040081565.1 Pirellulaceae bacterium | reverse complement strand
GGACTTCTTTAACCAATCCTTCACACCAAAATCTTAATCATCCCGTCTTCCACCTTGACCTCATAAGTTTCGAGCGGACAATTTGAATCGGTCAGACATAAACCGCACGGAGGCGACGCTGACTAAACTTGCTCCCGAACCGTTGGCCTCAATCTGCGAGGACGACGAACCGCCGATTGCTGAGAGCGACGACGACGGTGAAGAGAAGCAGGCCAAAATTGGTTTAAACTTTTTTGTGATGAATTGGCATCAGATCTTGATGCGTACGGGCTGGATCTTTAAGACGGAAAGCCTGGTGATGCCGGCGGTGCTGGATTTGGTAGGCGGTTCGGCATGGCTGCGTGGAATGTTGCCGATGCTGAATCGCTTTGGTCAAAGCGTTCCGCCCTTGTTGGTCGCCAACTCGATTCGCAAATCACCCCGGAAGAAGTATCGACTGATCGTGTCGTCGATGACGATGGGTTCGGTCTTCTGCTTGCTCTCGTTCCTTTGGCAATTCCGCGAATTGGTTTCGCCAACGGTGATGATTGCGGTGATCCTCGGGTTGTACGCGATCTTTTTTTCAAGTTTGGGCGTCAACCAACTCATTCTCTCGGCGCTAATCGGCAAATTGATACCGGTCGTACAGCGAGGTCGGCTCATGCAGTTCTCCAGCGTGATCGGTTCATTGATCGCGATTAGTTGTGCTTGGGTACTGCTCAACAACTGGCTGACGGAGGTCGATCCAAATTTCGGCGCGATTTTCCTGTTTGCTGGATTGCTGTTCGTCGCCGCCGGAGCAATCGCAGTTTTCTTTAAAGAGTCCATTGATTTGCCACCGAGGCAACAACTGACGCTCCGAACTCAACTGGCGGAGTCTTTGCACGTGATGCGGCAGGATCGGAATTTTGGGATCTTGGCGATCGCCGCTGCTTTGTTCGGGATGATGATGACCTTGTTCCCGCATTATCAAGCGGTAGGCCGACAACGATTGAACTTGGGTTTTGATAGCCTCGTCCCGTGGATCGTTGCGCAAAATTTGGGAGTCGCTTTTTTCAGTTTGCCAGCGGGCTGGATTGCCGACCGCTACGGGAATCGATTGGCCCTAAAAATGTTGATGGGGGGGTTGTTCCTCGTGCCTTTGTCTTCGTTGTTTCTTTCTCGCCTCGGCTCAACTGGCGCGTTTTGGTATTTCCTGGTCTTCGCGTTGCTGGGATTGACGCCAGTCGCGATTCGAACGTTCAACAACTACACTCTGGAGTTGGTTAACCGTGAGCAGCACCCAAAGTACTTGAGCTTGTTGAGTCTATTTATTGCGGGTCCTGCCGTTTTGGGATCGCTGATGGTTGGCGCGCTCATCGATCGTTCGGGATATGAATTTGCATTCATATTGGTGTCGGGGCTTCAGTTCGCGGGATTCGGACTCTGTTTTTTGCTCAACGAGCCAAGAAAAATGGTGAACAAACGCCAATCAATTGTTTGATTTCCCGAAAAAAATAAAATTTCTTCTAGTCTTTCCCGCTTTTGAACGGGTGTTCTGCGTACCTGTAGATTGACGACCGCAGTTGTAATTGCGGATAATCAGTAAATGATTTTTTCAGTTTCTGTTAGGAGTATCGAACATGTTGTGCAAAGTATTTTGTTCTTTGGTTTTGGCGACGGGCCTGTTACTGGTTGCCGGCAACGACAGCCCAGTTATTCAAGAAGGTGGTGCGAAGGTCGATTTGAAGGACGTCAAGTGCTTCATGATGCCTACAAAAAATGCGAAAGAGGCAAATGCTGTCGACTTCAAAGACGGCAAGGTCTATTTCTGCTGTGGAAATTGCGTCAAGAAATTCTCGGCCGACAAAGATAAGTTCGCCACTAAGGCCAATCACCAATTGGCTTTGACGAAGCAATACACTCAGACCAAATGCCCAATCTCGGGTCAAGCGGTTAATGACAAACAAAATTCAGACGTGGGCGGCGTAAAAGTTGGCTTTTGCTGCGAAAAATGCAAAAAGCAAGTCGACGACGCCAAGGATCTCGACGCCAAGGCTGCACTCGTTTTCTCAAACGATGCGTTTGGCAAAGGATTCGCCAAGGCTGGGGCCGACGACAAACTTTCAAACGCTACCTGCCCAATGAGCGGTCACGCAGTGAACGCTGAATCGTTTGTCGAATTCAATGGCGGCAAAGTTTACTTCTGCTGTAATGACTGTGTGAAAGGTTTCTCGGCAGACGACGCAGCTCAAGTTTCGAAAGCCAACATGCAACTCGTTTCGACTGGCCAGTTCGTTCAAAAGGGCTGCCCAATGTCTGGCGGAAAAGTAAAAGAAGACCAAACCGTTGCAGTTGGCGGTGCTAAAGTCGCTTTCTGTTGTGGCGGTTGCAAAGGCAAGGCCGAAAAAGCAGACGACGATGCTCGCGTCGCGATGCTCTTCGGAAAAGACGCTTTTGCCAAAGGTTTTGAAAAAGCCAAGTAAATTTAGTTCCACTCAATTGAGATTTAGGAAAACCGTCGCAAAAATTGCGGCGGTTTTTTTTTCGCCATAGGCTGAAAAATCAGGTTTCTAAGACCAAACAGTATTAATCTGTCGCAGTTGAAGTAAAATGGTCTTAAGAGATGCTTGAATTCTTGAAAGCCGGCAAATTCTTGCTATTCTATTTAATCGGCTTGTTTTCCCTGCTTTGACAAATCAACACCAAACAGCAAGCAATATTGAGGAGCAAAATCTAATGAGAAAATTGTTTTTGACGGTTGGAATCGCGGCTTTGATGGGACTTTCCACAGTCACATCGTATGCGGGCGATTCCTTTGGCTCGTGGGGCGGAGGTTCCAGGGGCGGTGGTTTTGGAAGTTCAGGCGGCGGCAGCTTCGGTGGCGGAAGTAGCGGCGGAGGAGTAAGAGGTTTGTTCGGTGGCCGAACGCCTGTACGCAATTTACTCGGTCGTTTTTCCTCGCGATTTCACGGTGGCAGCAGCGGCGGCGGCAGCTCAGGCGGCGGGTGGGGCTCATCCGGTGGCTATTCCGGCGGTTCCTCCGGCGGAAGTCACGGAAACGTTCACTATTCTGGCTTTTCCTACGGTTCATCTGGCGGCAGCAACGGTGGAAGCAGCGGATACGCTTCTTCAGTCGGCGGATATGCTTCGGGCACTCCGGTTACCTACGGTAGCCCAGTGATCTACGGCTCCAATGAAGTTAACCAGCCGTATTACAACAGCGGTGAGACTTACACCTCTGATCTAAATTACGTTCCGATGAATACAAACTATCCAACGTTTAATGCTCCGGCTCCAACGATCAATACCAATCCTGGTCAAAGTGCTCCGCTGAACGCAGAACCGCCTCAACCTGGAGATCAAAAAGAAGGATCCGACGATAAAAAGACGGTGATCAAAGTTCGCGTTCCTGCCGAAGCTCGGGTTTATGTTAACAGCAAGCCGACATCGTCGACTGGCGAAGCCCGTGAGTTTGTGGCTCGCAATTTGGTTGCCGGAAAGTCTTACACTTTCCCAATCAAGGCAATCGAACGCAACGAAATCCTGACCGTTCGGGGTGGAGACGAAGCGTCGGTTGGTTTTGATTTCAACAACGAGCAAGAAGTTTACACGGCGATCGAAGTTAACCTGCCAGAAAATGCAAAACTGGTTTTGGCTGGCAACGAAACCAATCGTACTGGTTCGAAGCGAGTATTTTCAACTCGCCAACTCAAATCAGGCGAAGCATGGGATGACTACAAAGTTGTTGCCATGATCGAGCGTGATGGCAAGATGGTGATGCAAGAAAAGACGCTCAAGGTCGCGGCTGGCGAAATCCATAAAGTGGAATTCGACTTTAACAGCTCCGACGTTCGAGTGGCCTCTAAATAAGTAGGCGCATCGCCCTTTTGTTTGCTTTTTGGTAAATTCAAAGCCGCTGCCCCCGTTGGCAGCGGCATTTTTTGTTTTCACAATCATTCAAATTCAAAATTACGTCGGTTTGTCGCAAACCCGCCTGACGAATCACCTGACCATGCCCGATCCAACATCCAAACAAGCCGAAAGTAAATCGTGGACAGCCCAAAAGCGCGGTTGGGTATCTTTGCTTTTGGTTGTTTACTTGATCGTCGTGATTTCAGGTCCGATGACTAATCCCATCGCGACGGAAGAGCTGACGGGACCAATCGGTCGAACGTTGCAGCCCGTTCATCAGAGTTTGTTTCTGGGACATGGCTATCGGTTTTTTGCTCCAAATCCTGGCCCCAGCCATTTAGTCGTTTTCAAAATTTATGACGGGGCCGATTTGAAACGGGAGGGCGTCTTTCCGGATGTCGCTCGACATTGGCCGCGCGTCATTTACCATCGTTGGTTCATGCTCAGCGAAACCCTCTTTGAGGAAATGAACCGAACCCCCAACCAAGCCAGTTTCGACGAAACGCAGAATTATCTAAACAAACAAATCGAACGGTTTGAAGGAGCAGGGCAGGGGGGGATGGCCGGGCCCTTGATCGCCCGACGAGATCGGCTTGCCAAGTTGTATCCCCTTTCGATCCGTCGAATTGACGACCTGAAATACAGTGTCGCGCAGAAGTTACTAGAGATGTTCGGAGGAACCCGGATTGAACTTTTTGTTCAAGAGCGCGGGTTGCCGTCGCCCGCCGACGTCGCCTTGGGGCAAAAACTCAGTGACAAGAATTCCTTGAGCCAGTTGTATCTGATCGGTGAATACAAACGAGACGATGCGTTGCCGCCATCATCAGCAGGAAGCGAATGATGACCAGCCAAAATTCAATCGTGCGAAACTACTTCAACGACTGGCTCAACGCTTGGAACCGATTCTGGTTTGAACGATCCGATCCGATTGTTTTGAGCCTCGTTCGAGTTTTTGCCGGCGCGATGATTCTGTACACGCACTTCGCGTGGTCATTCGAACTAAATACTTTTTTCGGTTCGCGGTCGATCATTCCGGATACCTATCGCGGGCAATTGACGGGAGAATTGGACCTGTTCTGGAGTCATTTCGACTGGATGCCGTCGCTGCTTTTGTGGCCATCGCACGTGATCGTTCTGATCGTAATGGCCCTGTTCATGGTCGGTTACCAAACACGAATCACCGGAATCGCGACAGCTTTTTTCGTTATCTCGTACGCGAATCGCGCGACAGGTGCTCAATTTGGACTGGACCAGATCAATGCCTTCCTGGCACTCTATTTGGCCCTTGGTCCCTCTGGCGAGTATTTTTCGGTGGACCGTTGGTTGAAAAAAAGAGCAGGGCAGGGGGGCGTTACCCCTAGTGTGATGGCCACTATTTCCATCCGGTTGATTCAAATCCACATGTGTGTGGTTTATTTCTTTGCCGGAACCGGAAAGCTTCTCGGAGAGACTTGGTGGGATGGAACCGCCATTTGGGGAGCCATTGCCAACCTTGAATACCAGACGCTCGATCTTACTGGATTGGCAAGCCACATGGCTATTGTCAATATCATCACCTATACGACCCTGTTTTGGGAGGTCAGCTATCCGTTCTTGATTTGGCCTCGACTGACGCGACCGCTTTGGATTGCCATGGCGTTCATGGTGCACTTGGGCATTGGAATTGCGATGGGCATGATGACCTTCGGCCTTGTGATGGTGATAGGCAACCTCGCGTTCTTCACTCCAAGCTTCGTTCATAGCTTGACGAACCGTTCGAGAGCTTGAGAAACCTCGGGTCATGCTCCTATAATCGAGCCAACGACTGTTCATGTGAAGACAGCCAAATTTTCTAGCGAGGATATCTCAATGTCGATGCGTTTAGCCGTTGCAGGCGCTACGGGAGCTGTGGGCACAATTGTTCTGGAACAAATTGCCAGCCGCAATTTGGACTATTCGACGATCAAGTTTTTAGCTTCGAAACGATCTGCTGGAAAAGAAATCAAATTCAAGGGCCAATTGCACCCAGTTGAACTCTTGACGCCGGAAGCATTTGCGGACGTTGATGTTGTCATCGGCAGTACGCCTGATGAAGTTGCGGCTGAATTTGTCCCATGGGCCGTGGAACGTGGCGCGATTGTTGTCGACGAAAGCGGCTTTCATCGAATGATGGAGCATGTGCCGCTGGTAATTCCCGAGGTCAATTCGCACGCAATCGCCAATCACCGAGGAATCATCGCCAGCCCAAACTGCTCGACAACTCAAATGGTCGTGGCTTTAAAACCGTTACACGATGCTGCCCGCGTTCGTCGAGTTGTCGTGTCGACCTACCAAGCCGTCAGTGGCGCAGGGCAGGGGGGCGTCGACGAACTTGTGGCTAATGCCCAGGATTTTTGCCGCCTGCAGCCCATGAAAAATCAAGTTTTCAAACATCCGATTGGTTTTAACTTGATTCCTCAAATCGGATCACCAAAATTTGAAGGGTACACTTCAGAAGAAATGAAAATGGTCTGGGAAACTCGCAAGATCATGGAAGACGACTCGATCGAGGTTTGTCCGACTTGCGTGCGAGTGCCGGTGACCAACTGTCATAGCGAGTCGATTCTGGTCGAAACGGAACGGCCTATTTCTGTTGCTGAAGCGCGCGAACTTTTTTCCAAAGCACCAGGGATTACCGTCGTCGACAATTTGGCAGAGGGCGTCTATCCCATGCCTTCGAACTGCGACGCCAAGGACGATGTCTTCATTGGACGGATCCGTAAAGATCTCAGCAATCCAAACGGATTAGCTTTTTGGTGTGTCAGCGACAACCTCAGGAAGGGAGCGGCAACCAACGCCGTGCAAATCGCCGAAATCCTGTTGTCAGGAAAATTCGCTCCATGCGTTTCGTGAAGCTGACCATTGCCTACGACGGAAAAAACTACGTTGGTTGGCAAATTCAAGAAAACGGCCTTTCGATTCAGGCTTGTTTGGAAAAGGCATGGCTGACGCTTACGCACGAGAAAGTCAGAATCACTTCCAGCGGTCGCACGGATTCCGGCGTTCACGCCGAGGGGCAGGTTTGCAGCGTGCGTACCCGCAATCAATTGGAAGTCCGGAAATTCATCAATGGGCTGAACGCCTATTTGCCTGAGGACATCATTGTCCTGGCTGCTCAAGAAATGCCCGGCGAGTTTCATGCGATTCGTGACGCAGTGGGAAAGACCTATCGCTATCAAATTCAGTCTGGTCCATTGCGCAATGTATTGGCTCGCGAACAATGGTGGTATGTTCCTCCGCAACTCGATGTGGAGGCGATGAGACGCGCGGCAGAGTACCTGGTGGGACGCCATGACTTTGCTGCATTCCAGTCGATTGGATCCAAGCGGGTTTCCACAGTTCGCACGATCACCGAGATCCGCCTTGAGAACCGCGAGGAAAACTCATATCAATGGATCAAAGTCAATATTTCTGCCGACGGATTTTTGTACAACATGGCCCGCTGTATCGCAGGCACGTTGGCCGAAACAGGCAAGGGCAAACAGCCCCCGGAATGGTGCCGTGAAGTCTTGGAGTCCCGCAATCGTGCTGTTTCCGGTGCAACGGCTCCGGCCCACGGCCTGTGCCTGCTACGCGTCCAGTATCCACCTCAATTTATGTAGTCGCGTATCGAAAACGCGCGAAACAAGGAAATCAAGCTTGGCAAAAACCCGCGCACCGGTTTTGCCTGAAGGCGTTGTCAGATAAAATTAGGTGAGGTTCATTTTTGCAAGGCTTGCTTAGTCCGAACGGAAAAAATCGTGGGTGTTGGTCGCGACTTCATCGGCCCTTTTCAGTTGATCCGCTTGATTCGATCGGGCAACACAACTCAAGTATGGGAGGCAATGCGCGATGGCAACAATGAGCGAATTGCCTTGAAAATTCTGTTGCAGAACCACGCCAAGGATAAGGACGAAATCGAACAACTCAAGCACGAAACCCGTGTTGCGAAATCGTTCGATCATCCGAATGTTATCAAGATTTTTGACTTTCACGGCGACTACGGAATTCCATTTATTTCGATGCAGTTGTTTAATGCCAAGAACATCAAGATCGAAATGCGGGAGCACCCAGAGTACTTCGACCTGAACTTGCAGGAAATCGTACGCAAATGCGCCGAAGGACTTGCTCATGTTCATGAACGCGGCTGGCTACATTGCGACGTTAAGCCAGATAACTACCTGGCGGATGAACAGGGCAATGTGAAGCTCATCGATTTTTCAATCGCTCAGCCGCAGAAGACGAAACTCAAACTGTTTGGATTTCGTAACGCGCTTGTTCGTGGGACTCGCAGCTACATTTCGCCCGAGCAGATTCGCAAGGAAAAACTTGACGTTCGTTCCGACCTTTATTCCTTCGGATGCATGATCTACGAATTGGCCAGCGGCAAATTACCTTACACGGCTGTAAATCCTGATGACCTGTTATCCAAACATCTGCGGGCACCGATTCCCTCGCTGCAAGCGGCCAACACCAACGTGAACTTGGAGTTCGCCAATTTGGTAACTAGAATGCTTTCCAAGAACCCTGACGATCGGCCGGTTGACATGAAAGAATTCCTCGACATTTTCAATCGATTGCGGATGTTTCGAGGCGGTGTGCGGCGCAAGGCCAAAGAGCATTGACATCGCAAGTGCCGTTGGATCTTTTTTCGTTTTTCCTCGCTCAAGATTTTTTGAACTTAAACTATGGACTATTTAGCGTTTGAACAACCGATCGCTGATTTGCAGCACGAGTTGGATCGTCTGGATGAAGACACATCGAATTCACCAGCAGTCATGGAGAAGATTCGGGAACTCCGCCAGCAGTTGACGAAAACGACGCGGGAAATTTATGACAACCTCACGCCGTGGCAGATCGTACAAGTTTCGCGTCACAAGAATCGCCCGTACACGGTGGATTATCTGTCGCTCGTGTTCAACGAGTTTGTCGAATTACATGGTGACCGAAAGTTCGGAGATGATCGGGCTCTGCGTGTCGGATTCGCGCGACTTGAGGAACAAAAGGTGTTGGTGTGCGGACACCAAAAGGGGCGAGACTTCAAGGAACGCTCGGAGAACTATTTTGGCTGCGCGCACCCCGAAGGCTATCGCAAGGC
>JBEBGH010000562.1:0-2307 GCA_040081565.1 Pirellulaceae bacterium | reverse complement strand
CCTTCTACGGTTAGATTACGCGATAATCCGCGCCAAAATGTCAGTTAGGAACTCGATCCACTGTCGGACGTGTTCTGGCGATAGTAGTGACTTAAAAAATCCGATGGAGGGAATGAAATGGCTGCAACTGCCACCAAGAAAGCCGTGAATACCAAGGTCAATTTGAAACCACTCGGAGACCGAGTCGTCGCAAGGCGTGAGGAATTTGACAAAACCACCGCTGGCGGGCTTGTTCTTCCGGATTCGGCTCGGGGCAAACCGACTCGTGGCGTTGTGATCAGCGTTGGCGAAGGCAAGCTCAATAAGGACGGTTCGCGGACGCCTTTGCAAGTCAAAGCAGGCGACCGTATCCTCTTCACATCTTACGGCCCAGATGAAATCAAGTTGGGCGAATCGGAATTGTTGTTGATGCGTGAAGAAGACATCTTGGCTGTGCTTGACGACTAACCAAAAACTGAGGCTGCAACCATTGGCAGCTTCTTTGCATTCTTTCTTTAACTTTCGAATCTTAATTCAATCGATACAAAACCGGAGATTTCAAACATGGCAAAGATAATTGTTTACGATCAAGAAGCCCGCGAAGCAATTCGCCGTGGGGTTTCCCAATTGGCTCGCGCGGTCAAGGTCACTCTCGGTCCAAAGGGACGAAACGTGATTTTGCAAAAGAGCTTCGGCTCGCCGACCGTCACCAAAGACGGTGTCAGCGTTGCCAAAGAAATTGAGTTGGCCGATACCTACGAAAACATGGGCGCTCAAATGGTTCGCGAGGTTGCCAGTAAGACCAGCGACGTTGCGGGTGACGGCACAACCACAGCAACCGTTCTCGCCGAAGCCATCTTCAATGAAGGCCTGAAGGCTGTGACGGCCGGCGTTAACCCAATCCAAATGAAGCAAGGCATCGAAAAAGCGACCTTGGCGATCAATGAACGACTCAGCAAGATGTCGATTAAGATCAAGAACAAGGAAGAGATGGCCAACGTTGCTTCTGTTGCAGCTAATAATGATCGCGAAATCGGTTCCCTTCTCGCCGATGCCATGGAAAAAGTTGGCAAAGACGGCGTGATCACCGTCGACGAAGGCCGCAGCCTGCAGACCGAAGTCGAATGGGTTGAAGGGATGCAGTTTGACCGCGGATACCTATCTCCGTACTTCGTCAACGTTCCAGCTTCAATGGAATGCGTACTCGAAGACGCCTACATCTTGATCTACGAAAAGAAACTATCAAACATCAAGGACTTGGTTCCAATCCTGGAAAAAGTCGTTGAGCAAGGCAAACCGCTCTTGATGGTGGCGGAAGATGTTGACGGCGAAGCGTTGACAACGTTGGTTGTGAACCGACTTCGCGGAACCTTGAATGTCTGTGCTGTTAAAGCTCCTGGATACGGCGACCGACGCAAGGCGATGATGGAAGACTTGGCCATCCTCACTGGCGGCGAAGCAATTTTCGAAGCTCTGGGCAAGAAGATCGAAAACCTCGAATTGACCGACTTGGGCCGTGCGAAAAAGATCATTGTCGACAAAGACAATACGACAATCATCGAAGGCGCCGGAAAGAACTCGGATATCAAGGCTCGGATTGACGCCATCCGTCGTGAAATCGAAAACACCTCCAGCGATTATGACCGCGAAAAACTCGAAGAGCGTTTGGCGAAATTGTCCGGCGGTGTTGCGAAAGTCAACGTTGGTGCGGCCACCGAAAGCGAAATGAAAGAGAAGAAGGCCCGCGTGGAAGACGCGTTGCATGCAACTCGCGCAGCGGTGGAAGACGGTATTCTCCCAGGTGGCGGCGTTGCCTTGCTACGAGCAAGTGTAGAAGTGAAACCCACCGACCTGAACGAAGACGAAATCACCGGCTTCAACATTGTGGTCCGGGCATGTCGCTCTCCCCTCATGACAATCGCAAGCAACGCTGGTCAAGACGGCGGAATCGTTTGCGAACGTGTTCTCGAGAGCAAAGGTGGCATGGGCTACAATGCGTTGACCAACACCTACGAAGATCTGGTGAAGGCCGGCGTCATCGACCCAGCTAAAGTGACCAAGACCGCTTTGTCGAATGCAGCCAGCGTGGCAACCCTGTTGCTCACCAGCGATGCCTTGATCGCAGATGCTCCAAAGGATAAGAAGTCGAAGAAGGGTCATCACGGCGACCATGACATGTATTAAAAATGCCGCGTAAACTGACTCGTTGTAAGACCAAGTTAGTTTGCATAGTGACCAACAAGCCTGGCGACTGAGTCGCTAGACCCTGATCTTAAACGGGCAAGTCGACTTTCAAAATCGACTTGCCTTTTTCATGCGCCGTTCCGC
>JBEBGH010000224.1:0-8979 GCA_040081565.1 Pirellulaceae bacterium | reverse complement strand
GGCGGTACAGCTTGAATATTGACGGGAGGTTCTTTCGAACCATATGCCACAAAGTTTGCTTGACGCTTATTTTTCAGCCATGCCGCTTCCGCGGCCGGCCGTCTACTCTGTATCTACAGTAAAATTTTATGGTCAAGCCGAACGGGCTATTAGTAGCAGTCAGCTCAACGCCTCACAGCGCTTACACATCTGCCCTATCAACGTGGTCGTCTTCCACGGCCCTTCTTAGCTTTCGCTTGGGAGATCTCATCTCAGGGAAGGTTTCGCGCTTATATGCTTTCAGCGCTTATCCCGACCAGACTTCGCTACCCAGCTGTGCCACTGGCGTGACAACTGGATCACAAGAGGATGACCCTATGTTGACATAATGACGCTGCACAATTGCGACCTCACCGTTTGTCTTCAGTCAACACACCATCGCCGTTAGGCTCCGGTCAGGAGTGGTCTAAGTGCGGACATCAGCTGGGAGGTTTCCGATCCGCTCAACTTGATCGGCGGAGTGGACGATCCGGAAAAGTGAATCGTACAGGCCGACCCACCTTCCAGAATGATCGCAGTGATCTGGTCGGGATTCACAATCACTTGATTGAGTTTAATTAAGCGCATGGTCCTATTTTCAACTGGCCCGCAGTTCCGCGCAAATGGTTATACTTCATTTTGCCGAAGCATAATGACTCTTTCCGCCAGGAGTCCGCAGATGGGACTATCGATGATCATTCTTATATCGCTCTCAACTCTAATCGCCGGTGTGCTGATCGGATGGTTGGTCACGAGAGCGCCGCGTACTGAGCTTCAAACGGTCCTTCGTGAACGAGAAGACACCATACGAACACTCGAACAGAGGTTAGGAGCTTCCAGTACCCACGAAGCAGAGTTGACTGCCAGGCTCGACGGCGAACGGGTCGCAGCTCACGAAAAGCAAGCGCTTCTAGAAAACCAAATTAAGGCGCAAATCGCCGAGTTGGAAGTTCTCCGTGAGCGTGTCACGGCCACTACCGCTAAAGAGGCTGAGGCAACGGCACGGCTTGCGAGTGAACAGTCCGGAGCACGTGGTTTGCACGCCACGTTCGAGGCTCAAATACGTGACCAGGAATCGCAATTGAGATCGCTCCGAGCGCAGGTGATCTCCCTCACAGCAGAGAAAACGGACCTCGCCGCCCGGATAGAAGCGGAGCGCGTCGCAGTTGAAGAGAAGCTCCTCCTGCTTAAGGACGCCGAAGGCAAATTGACTGATGCCTTCAAAGCCATATCAGCTGACGCCCTGTCGCGAAACAACCAGACATTTCTCGACCTTGCCAAGGTGAGACTTGCGGAAGTCGGAACACAATTTAGTGGGGACCTTGAGAAACGTCAACAGGCCATATCGGAACTGGTCGGACCTGTTCGTACATCGCTCGAAAAGGTTGACGAAAAGATCCAGCGTCTAGAGCAGGTACGCGAAGGAGCATACTCTGAGTTGCGAGAGCAGGTCCGCAATCTCGGGGATGGCCAGACAAAGCTTCACGCCGAAACGGCCAAATTGGTAACGGCTTTGCGTGCCCCAGCGGTCCGAGGCCGCTGGGGTGAAGTTCAACTTCAACGCGTTGTCGAGATGGCTGGAATGGTTCAGTATTGTGATTTCTTAACCCAGCCGACTGTCGAATGCGAGGACGGTCGCCTGAGGCCAGATCTTATCGTTCGCTTGCCTCAAGGAAAGTCTATCGTCGTTGACGCCAAAGCACCCCTTGCGGCATATCTCAAAGCTGTCGAGGCAATAGATGAAAACAGCCGGAAGGCGCTCATGCGGGACCACGCAGCGCAGGTTCGCGCACACCTTCAAGCGCTTGGCCGCAAATCTTACGCAGCGCAGTTTCAGCCCACTCCGGATTTCGTCGTGCTCTTTCTCCCTGGAGAGTCATTCTTTAGTGCAGCTCTGGAGAACGACCCTGCGCTCATCGAATACGGGTGGGATCAAAACGTGGTGCTAGCCACCCCGACGACCCTCATCGCGTTACTACGAACAGCAGCCTATGGATGGCAACAAGAAGCCCTCGCCCAAAATGCGGCGGATATCAGTGTCCTAGGAAAGGAACTCTACCGGCGGATATCCGGCATGATGGAACAGTGGAGAAAGCTGGGAGTAAATCTGAGTCGAGCCGTGCACGCCTACAACGACGCATCCGGCACACTCGAAGGCCGCGTCTTGGTTAGCGCTCGTAAATTTGAATCTTTGAAGACGGCACCGACCGGAATCGAGATCAAGGAGGCGGTGCCGGTGGAGCGAACTGTAAGAGGAATCGGGACGAACCTCGTCGATGCTGCGGAACTCGGTGAGCCGGAATTGTCGCCTCACGAAACGGATACTGACGAAGCTCTTGAAGCGGTGGAAGGCATGCAGCCGTTGAATACGCAACCCCTATGCTTGGAGGAAGGCGATGTGAAGGTCGATTCGGCGCACGATCCACCGCCGGTAAGTGAGCTCCAGCAGTTGCCGTGGTGGAAGCAAGATCAGGCTTGAAATCGGGCGGCTCGGTTCACGGTAGGTTCTTCTGCCGCCACCATGGGATGGAGTTGCCTCCCGTTCCTGGTGCGTTAGGTGCCGATGTTTGTGTCGGGTTGGGCGGTGCCACAGCCCCTGAGCTTCGTGGGGGCGAAGAGTTAGGCGCGATCTGCGGGCGATGCTTCAAAAAGTGTTTAATGAAATACAAGCCGGTTCCAGGTATGCCGATAGTAACGTATCGTGAGCCGTTGGCTGCGACGCCGATTCGGAAGCCGGGGAAACCCCAGCTGCAGCCTACCCCCGAACGTGACAGCCACGTCCTGAATGGCCCAACCCGAACAACTTTCCTAAATCGCCAGCCCATTTTCAGCTCCTGCCGAATACACGGCCGCAGTACATGCGGAAGGACAGGTGAGAGTACGCGTCCCACTTTCTCGCGGCCTGGTCTCGACGCCAGCGCTTCTCTCTCACTCGTTTTGACACCTCACCAAGCTGAGTGCTCAAGCGCTCCAACTCAGCTGCATACTCAGCCCGAAGGCGCTTCTCCTCAGCTGAAATCTTATCTAATTGCGTCTGAACGTTGCGTGTACAATCTTCAACACGGTTTGTCGCCGTCTGGCGTGCGAGCTGTTCTTCTTTGATGAGCGTGTTACGGCGAGCTTCAAAGTCCCGCTCGATTCGACTCACCTGTTGACGCACACGAGCATCCTCAGTTGCCAATTCCGCTTCGAGAACTTGCTTCTGGTCGGAGTATTTCTTTTTTATGTGATATGTCGCCGATGAGAACTGCGGACGTTCGTTGGCCAAGGTCTGCTGCAACTGCCTGATGGATGACTCGTAACGCCGTTCGATATCAGCTGCTTTGTGCGTAGGGAGCGACTGCGGCGCTTCTTTGGGGCGTATCATATTGTCCAGTCCAAGCACCCAAAGGTTGAGAGACGCCAGCTTCTTTGCTCCGATTCCGGGCACGTTCACATTACGTTGGACGATATCGGCGGCTGACATAAATCCAGCTTGAGCCAGTCGGTCTTTCAACTCTGCCCCAATACCTCCGATTGATGCACTTGCAATTCGATAGTGATGCAAGTGGCCGAGCACTATCTGATCTTGGTAATCCTTCAATGCCCGTTGAAGATCCCAAGTCATGTCTGACGTTACTTGCTGGAGTTGCGCTTCTGTGTTTTTGATTCTCTGACCTGGACCGGCATCGAGTTGGTTAAGCTCCTGTTGCTGTTGGCCAGCAAGTGCGCTGATCATCTGAGATAGTTTGGCCAATGTAACGCCGAGCTGACGCTTTTGATTGGCTTCGTCAGCGGCCAACGAGCGCCGATTGTCGTGTATCTGACGAAGTGCGCTTGTCAGCCAATCATCAATGGCGGCGAGTTCCCTTTTGTGGGATACCTCGACGGCGGTCTGCCTCTCCTTGGTCTTCTGCACTTCGGTCAGATGTGTTTCCTTGCAAATTTGCCGCTCTTTACGTATTTGCGCATAAGCTGCGCTTTCCGATTCGGCCTCGCCGGTTGCTTTTCGCAGATTCACATGAGCGAGACGAGCAGCGCCAAGTGCGGGTTCACGTCCGTAGTTGAGAAACCAAAACATCAGGGTGGCACCTATACCTAGGACCATGTTGAGCAAAAATAGCGCGAGCGTTCCAAGTGCGCTTGCTGGTGCCTGCCAAGCGGTCATGCCGCCGGCAACAAGCAAGGCACAAACGGCGAAGAGGCGGTCGGTTCGTACTTGGCCCTGAAATGCTCCCACATTGGGTGGTGCTTCAGTATTTTCAATGATCCAAGACGGGTCGCCTACGAAGTCCTCTTCCAATTCGGTGCTCTTCGAGTCGGGCTGCTGCACCTTCGGGCCACTAACGTGGTCTTTCAACCATTCAGGAACCGCCGTGGTTGCGGTCAGTGGATGTGCCATCGAGATCGAGCGCTCAGGAATGCTTGGAAGTTTCGATGGAGGTAGCCACAGCAAGTTCTCGAATTGATCGATGAGGTCGCGAACTTCTTCGTCAGGGATTGCCCGGAGGAGCCGAAATGCCTCGGATTGCTCAGGATCAACTAGGTCTTGCTTCCTAAACAACAGACATTCATCGCCACTGCCCAGAACCTGCCACAACGCCGGACGGACGGCTAGCGCCATGATTGAAACGTAAATCAGCCATGCCGAGAAATTGTCCAGGTAGCTACCGAAATCTAACTCGGTCCGTTCCGGATGCTGGTAGTTACGGTGCCCGATTTCCAGGCCAAGGCTCCCGTCTAAGGCCGGAACGTACATCCCATCGTAGTCCACGAGTTTCAGATCACCGCCAACGACTAGAACATTCCCATGCTGGAGATCGCCGTGCGCGATGTTGGCCTTTTGCAAATCTACTAGCAGGCGACTCCAGGATGATGCCAGCCGGTGAAGTACAGCCGGGGAGGTTAGATTCCGCTGGATATACGAGATCAGAGATTCCCCTTCGGTCCACTTCATCTTGAGAATGGGGTACCACGCCGGGCCTACACGGATACCGCGTGTCATGTACCGAAAACCCACGAAGTATGAAAGCCGATGGCTGTTTAGGTGAGAAGTGATCGCGGGGTAGCGGCGCTCGTATTCAGGGTTGTCGTAACGAAAACACTTAACGGCATACGGGGTGCCATCGCAGAAGATCTTATACACAGCTGCGAAGTTCCCCGCACGGGCCTTGGGAATTCCGGTCGGATACAACTCGACTTTGCCCTTCTGAAGATCAGAGTCTTCAAACGCCGTGGGCGGATTCTGGATCGCTTCGTTATAATCCTGATCGCTGGGCCAAGGCATAGGGGCGAATCATTCCAAAGTGACGCTAACGAGTGTGCAGTCGTCATTCCTAATCTGATTCTGCTCTCGAAGGTCGGCGATCCAGTCAGCGAACCCTATGCGTTGGCTCAGAGCGATCTCTGTCATTAGTTCCCAAGGCACGCTTCCACCCTCGCACTGCGCCAGAAACCAGCAAGCGAGAGCGTCTGTCATTAGATACAGATGATCCCCCGGTTCCCACCGCCCCGAATCGAAGCGAATCTCGCTTCGAAACTGCTCAGCATTGCTGGTCGACAAGAGAACAGGACTATTCGAAAAGTCGCGCGACTCAGAGATTGGAAACGAGGCGATTAGTTTACGATCCCGGATCTGGAACAAGCAAGAGTCCCCGCATGCTATGGCCTTCCAAATACCTGTGGCGTGGAGTTCCACCGCCACTAGAGCAGCAAAACTACCCGACTGTGCCTTTTCCTCCACATACCACGGCAAGCGCCGGTTCTTTATGAGTCGCCGCCAAACCCTCGCTTTCCTACTAATGCTTGTCGCGAAGTCTTCAAACTGAAGATGCTTCCGTCCCCACGAATTGACCAGGATCCTGGCCCACAAGCCACTAAAGACAGCGTCAGTCGCACCGTCCGCTGCTGCGATGCGTAGAGGAAGGTGCTCATCTGTCGACACAACTGGCCAATTTGCGTCTTCACATTCAGCAGCAGAATTACCAGCCTTCTGATGGCTAAACACACTGACGTACGGTCTCATCATCGGCCCTCGCCCGATTGCTGGACTTAGCGCAGGTTGCTCGGCCGAGTTCCGATGTCGAGGGCTTGTACTACGAGCACCATATCGCCATTGAACACATAGCCTCGCGCACCCTCCCCGAGGTTCATGCCATGTTGGGAATTAGCAATTGTCCGCATGTTATAAGTCAACGGGCTCGCGCCTTCAAAGAGTAACTTGGCGTATTCATTCGGCAACGCACTGATTGAGTCCGGGAATGCAATCGCCGCCGAGGACGAGTCGCTCGAAACGTGGATATTGAATAGCAGTACGTTTCCATCCGATGAATGCTGCGCTGTCAAGCTCTTCATCACTGACGTTGCATCACCATCTGTGGATTCGCCGTCAGTGATGTGGATGACAACAGGCGGAAAACAGTCGGGGTGCTGTCCAAGCCAGCGCTGAACAAGTAATTGAGCTTGAGACAATGCGTTGCACATCGGCGTCCCACCGTCTGCTATCGGGTCGAACCAAATTGGCATCTTGACCTTTTGTTCCAAGATCCCGCCTGCGCCATCATCCGACTTCTTCGTGCGCTCTTCGACCCGAGCCGGCATATTACCAACGTCACTGATCGGAACGATGTCGCGTCCCTCAAGAGAACCCGCAAATGCAGGTCCAACTCGGTTCCCATAGCCGATCACGCCGACGCTGAAATAGTCGCGAACGCCCTCTTCTTTCGCACATCGAATGACCAGATTCTGAAGGAGCCGATTTATCGCATCGGCCACTGCATCAGCTTTACGTCGACTGGGCTGATCAGGTAAGCCGTCCGCCATCGATCCTGATTGATCAATAACAAATACGAATAGAGTGGGTTTAGTGCGACTAATCTCGGCGGAGTAAGCCATTCTAGTCCTTTCGACACTTTGGGATGTTGACTTTATGCTACTCCAAATACCGTCTGAGAGGAAAACCGAGGAAAATCCTGGCGCGAAACGCGAACCAAATTCTGCCTCCTGACTCCTTCTCCCACAAAAGCAAAAGCCCAGCTTCCACTGGGCGTCCAAATGTAATTCGCAACGACACACTCCCCCATCATCCATATACCGCACACTTCCCTTACCCGGCCCTCACATGTTCCGCTACAGAGTTGGCAGCGAACAGGAAACAGTCTAATCAAACGCGTGATTGCGCACAGCCACGCGCATAGCATGGCGCAGGCTCTCCTGATACCGTTCAGGGAAACGCGCGAAAGCACACGCAAACACCCATTTTGATCCCGAAAGCCAGCTGTTCGTTCATGTCCTGCGCATTGCGTTTATGCGCCAAAGCCCCGACATTTCCCCGCCGCGCGCCCTCAACCGGACACAATCCCCCATTGTTGATTTAGCTTGCACCTCCCCTTCCTGGACACAAAAGCAGCGCTATGGGACTAGGAACAAACAGGAAACGGTATGATCAAATTCGTGATGATACCGGGTCACACTCAACGAAGGGACGGCAGCACCCTTACCGGGCGAAACTTCGGGTCGGATAAGCGACAATGACCCCAGAAAGGAACTCCCGGATGCCCGAAGCAAAAACCACACAACCCGACTACGAAAATCGAAACGGCCAAGTCGTCATCAGGTCCACAGGACTACAAGGCACCGACCATTTGCAGAAGATATACGTACTGCGATGCTCGCAATGTGCTCACGAGTACGGAGCGAATGGGTCCGACATTTTCCAACGCAAATGCCCGAGCTGCCAAGGTGGTGCATCTGGATTAGATTACTGATTCCATAGCTGGCCAAAGCGGAGAACCAGAGCCAGTTCCCACCGCCGGAAACACACGAAGAGTCCACGTCCACTACGCCGAGCGTTTTTCGTAAGCTATCTTCGCAAGTTCCTTCAAGACCACAGCCTTCGCCTTGTTGAAATCATCCTTCGTAAGACGGATTCGATACAGACCCCACTGCTTGTTATACTCGAGCGCCTCCAGACCGGCGTTCTCAATCGTCGAATCCAACTCCTCCGTCTTAGGCAGTTTGAGCTCAAAGAGAAGGTGCTTCTTCATCGGGCGGAACGTGACAAAATTATAGGCCTTTCCGTACTTCGAGAGACCAATGTAGAACTTGTTATACCTGAGCTCAAGCGTCGAGTCGAGTTCCTTCAACAATTCCAAAAGTTGATCCACGAGAGCAAGCATCTCCTTGCCCGCTCGCTTCTCCCAATAATTTCGATCAGTCGGAGCAGATTCCGCGTCCTCGTCCTCATCAACGTAACCGCGGCTCATCTCATCAAGAACCGTAGTGAAAACAAGCGTCACGTGCTCACCCACCTTAATCGCTTGCATTTGAATCGCAATCAAAGGAATGGTGCCATTGAACAAAGAAATTACATTGAGGAACCGGCTCGTGATGTCTTCAGCAACGAGAACGGCGCAGTGATCATATTGGGGATAACGTTTCCGCTCAATATCCCAATACTCTATGGTCCGAATGATGTGTGACTCATCTGTCGCACCAAGCTGAAGCTCAACCTCGTAACGGCGCTTCGATTCCACATCCTGAAGAAGCAAATCGAGACGCCCTGCACGAGGCTGGCTCTTTTCACTGCTCCTCAAAACCAAATCGTCCCCGATACCGAGTATCTTCGGGTTGTTTGCGATCAAATCCTGAACCCATTTTTCACCGTACGCACTATCGTTCTTGAGCGAGATACGCTCGTAAGGGGTATAACCTTTGCTCATGAATCACCGATGCAACAGTATACCCGAAGACACACGATCAAGCATCCCAAAACGACTCAACCTTATACCGATCAATCGATGACTGGAACCCACAACAGCGCCACCGCAGCCTGAAAGGCCGCGCTACAAGGCAACCGGTGCGATCGGCACCCAAGCCTTCCTCCTCACTCGTCCCCCCAAAGCAAAAAGCCCCAACCTGTTCGGCTGGGGCTTTTCTAATTTAATTGGGCAACGACCTACTCTCCCACACACTCGCGCGTGC
>JBEBGH010000223.1:0-9012 GCA_040081565.1 Pirellulaceae bacterium | reverse complement strand
GTTCGACAGCGACGGCGGGCATTGCCCCTTTCTTTTTCGCATCGCGAATAAGTGGTTTCACCTCGATGAAGCTTACATCGTGGAAGACCACCTGGTTCTTTTCGACGGCTCGTTTGTCGAAGACCTCGGCCGGGATGTATTTCGGGGCGATGTCAATTCCCTTGGCGCGGGCTTCGTCCAGCACGTTGGGGAACAAGCCCATCTCGAACTCGAATCCGAGAATGTCCACCTTGGTGACGTTCTTCTTGCGGCATTCGACGATGATCTCCTCGACGAACAGCCGGGTCACCGGCATGTTCACCGGCCCGACGGCGACAAGCCGGCCCGCCTTCTTCCCGTGAAAAGAGGGGTAGCCGGTGACGCGTTCCGCGCGGTAGGCGCGGAGGATCAGTTCGAGGAACGCCGCCTCCTTGGCTTCGAGCTGCTTGAGCTTTTCCTCTTCGCGCAGGTTGGGGTTCACGCCGACGTAGTGCTGCCGCTCGTAGCGGCCGAGGTTGAGCAGCTCGAACGCGCGGTAGTCCCGTCCGTCGGCCTTGAGCTGCCGCTGCACGCCGATCATCCGCTTGCGCGTGGTGTGGATGGCGAATTTGCCCAGATCGGTGGCGATCCACTTCCGCCCCAGTTTTTCGGCCACCGCCGCCGTCGTCCCGGAACCGACGAAGAAGTCGGCGACGAGATCGCCGGGGTTGGAGGAGGCGGAGATAATCCGCTCCATCAACTCTTGGGGCTTCTGCGTTGGGTATCCGATCCGTTCGATCGCCTGCGAATTGATTTCAGCAATGTCCGTCCAAAGGTTTTGAACTGGCATTCCCTTTAGTTCGTCGAGGTATCGTTTGCGAGCGATCCGACCATCGGGATTCTTTGGGAAGTACAGGCGTCCTTCGCGATCCCAAAGCTCCATCTTCTCACGTGAGATCGCCCAGCCGTTTTTAGGCGGCTTGTATCCTTTGTATTCGTACTTCAAGTTCGGCCGATCTGCCGGGTTGGCGAGGTTGTCGGTTCGAAAGCGCCGCCCGTCCGGGTCAGTCTGAGTGAATTTCGACGCGATGTAACCTTGGTACTCAGAGGCGTCCATGTTGTACTGCGGCACGAGCTCCGTGCTATCAGACATTGCATAGAAGTAGATCGTGTCCGTGCTTATTCCGAATCGATTTGATTCATGTACTGAGCTGCTCGTTCCTACGCGTCGCTTCCAAGTGATCTCATTTCGGAAGTTGTCGTCACCGAACACTTCGTCCATGACGTTGCGGATGAAAGCACTTACCCGCCAATCGCAATGCACATAGATACTCCCATCCTCCGCGAGCAAATCGCGCATGAGGATGAGGCGTTCGTAGATCATGGCGATGAACGAGTCGGCCCCTTTGCCCCAAGTGTCGCGGTAGGCGATTTCTTCGAGGATGTTGGGGCGCTTGGTGAAGGTGTCGCCGCCGTCGCCGACTTCGATGTCCATCGAGAAGTCGGCCCCGACGTCGAAGGGCGGGTCGATGTAGATCAGCTTGAGGCCGCCCTGTTTTTCGATCTCGTCCCGCAGCGGGCCGTTCTTGAGGCTCGAGAGGATCAGCTTGTTGTCGCCCCAGATGAGCTTGTTGGTCCAGCCTTTCAATTGCCGGCCTCGTTCGTCCATGCTGAACAAAAACCCCTGCGATTCGCTGACCCGGTCGGCATCGGTCTCCGCGCGTGGCTCGTCGACATGCTCAATCGTCTGAAACGGCAGCACGACATTGCAAACTTCGTTCGTTTTCCCGTTCCAGACCAGCTCAACCTCGCGCTTGTCGTCAAACAACAGAAACCGGTATTTCTCCGGCAACGGCTTGTCGGCCTCCAGAAAGCGAATAATTTCTTGCTTTTCAGGATCAGTAAATCGAGGCATGGGATAATTCTCTATTGAGTCGACACGAGCGTGGCGATACGGTTCCAATTGTGCCGAAATAGGTGAGGGAACTTGCGAGGTCACGTAAAACGCCAAGTTACCAGTCTAACAAACGGCTAATCCTGCGGCCAGACTTTACGAAAGTGCCGATCTTAAACGGGTCACTCCGGGTCAATCCCGGTCAGCCCTCCTTGGTGCAGTCCAAATCTGGCGGCATTAGTAAGACCGCTGTTGAGGAAAAACTCTATGGGCCCGTAATTTGACGGCACTGGTCAACTCCTCGATGAGCGCGACTTAGCGCATGACCAACTCTTAAATCAATCTCTGATTCCTGCCGACGCCAGACGCCCGAGCATACCTAATCCTCGGGCAAATACCGCCAGTTGATCCAAACCCGATTCGACAGTCGGACAAAACGCAATGTCGTTTTAATTTGCCAACACGTTACGTAACAGCAAAAAGCCTTCCATGGGTATCGCGAACCAACGCGCCCCGCCAGGTCCGGAAATGCCGTGAGCAAGTTCTCGATAACGTCTCGGCCATGAATATTTCGAGGTGCTTGAGAAACTGGCGAAACCAGTCGTTTGCACCTTCGTGCAGTGTCCCGGCCCGAGAAATGCTGCACCGCGTCACGAAGATGGCAGTAAACCGCCATGCAGATCGAATGCGAACGGAACCTAAACACCAAACAAAGGGCCTGACCTTAACGACGTCCCAAAACTTGGCGAGGACCCGAATCCCGTTGCCAACCCAAACGAAGTTCATCCGAAGTTTAATTCGCTCGACGGAAATGCACACAAAAACTTTTTTCGAGCTCCGTCTTGAGCCATTACGAACGCACCAAATCCACCGATTGCTTATTTTCCTGACCAGCATCAGCAAACACCAATGATCTCAAATCAAGCCGCTCGTCGCCCTAGAATTACGGAGTATCGCAGAATGGATCGCTGCATGGATCGTTGCGTCAAACGCTTGGAGAAGGTTAAAATGTTGAATACAGTTAGCGGAGACGCGTCCAACCTAAATACAAACGGGATTACATGTCCAGATCGGGACATTTTCAAACACGAGCTAGATCGATCGACCATTTAGGACGTGGTCAGATTGCGGACTGTCCAACGGCTGTGACCGAGTTGTTCAAAAATGCGCATGATGCGTACGCCCGGAATGTTCATTTGCATCTCTTCGACGGCAACCCTCGTTTTGGCGCAATTTTCGATGACGGTTGCGGAATGAGTCTTGAGGATGTCACGTCGAAGTGGCTGGTTGTTGGCACGGAATCAAAGATTGAAAGTGACGTTCCAAAGACTGATCGATTTGGGCTGGAAGAGCGAACGAAGCTTGGCGAAAAAGGAATTGGCCGCCTCTCGGCAGGTTTTTTGGCGCCAGTAACGTTACTTGTGACTCGTAAGAAGGAATCGAAGTTTGTTGCAGTGTTGGTTGACTGGCGACTTTTCGAGAACCCCTATCTGATGGTTTCAGATATTGAAGTACCGATTGAAGAGTTTAGCTCGATCGATGAGTTGTCGCATGTTTTCACGCGATTGATGCAAGAGTGTGTCGAAAACCTAGATGGTTCAGCGGTAAGCAGTCCCAAAGAAAAACAGCGGATTCAGGACGCGTGGGCAACGTGGACTCGTAACCAAAAGAAAACGCAAGGTGATTCGAATCATTTAACTTTGATACGCAAGCTGCCTTCAGCAAAGATCGATTTCGAATCTGCATGTGAACACTGGACCGGGTGCAGGACTCCCGAGTTCCACGGAACCGGGCTCTTCTTGATCCAATTAAATCATGAACTCTCTGCTTGGTTTGAAGACTCATCCGACGAGGAAATCGAAAATGCACGTTCCGATTTGACGCAGACATTGAACGGATTCATTGACGCGGATGCAGCTGCCAGAAAGGATTTCCACTATGACTTCTGCGTCCACGATCATTCTCGCGTGTCGACTTTTGTGTCGTCAGAGCAGGTGATTAGCTCTGATTACCTCCAGACTCTGGAACATTATATCATTGGAGATGTAGACGAGTCAGGATGGTTACGAGCGACCGTAAAAGCATTCGGTAAAGAACGCGGGAAATACTCGTTGAAATTGCAACTACCATCGCTTCTCGATAAGCAGAATATTTCACGAATCGGTCCATTCAAAATCGAACTTGCCGCCGCGGAAATGGAGTCCAAGAAAACAACACATTCCGATGCGGAGTTATCGCATGTTAAGCAGCAATTGGACAGCTTTGGTGGAATGTTCGTTTACCGCGATGGCGTTCGAGTTTTGCCCTATGGCAAAGAAGATAGCGACTTCTTCCAGATTGATGCCCGACGAGGCCTACATGCAGGTCGGGAGTATTGGGCTCACCGCAAGTTCTTTGGACGAGTCTACCTTTCGAGGAAAGCAAACCCTAGCCTCAAGGACAAGGCGGGCCGTGAAGGGTTGGTGGAGAACCAGGCAAAGCGCCTGTTACGAAGTGCCGTTATTATGATCCTCAAGGATTTATCACGAAAGTTCCTTGGGACGGACTCACCCATTCGCGCGTCGGAGATAGCGAAAGCTGAATCGAGAAAACAACGCGGGCGCGAAGCCGCTTCTGTTGCACGGGTCTCACGAAAGAAGGAGTTCCTGGGCGCATTGCGATCGTCCGAGAGACATCTTGCAAAAACGGAAGCGCGGCTTGTAGAGTTGCATGTTGAGGTAAAAGCTGCTGCAGCAGAAGAGAAGATCGACGCATTGGAAACACTTCAGGCCGAAATTCAATCCCTCTTGGCGACAGCTTCGAAGATGGAACTGCCTGCCGTTCCGAAGGGCCTTGAAGACCGAACAGATGAGTATCGGATTAACCGAGACAGGATTGAAGAGGTTGTCTCGGCTCTTGAAACCCTGCAATCGAATGTGATTTCAAACATTGCTGGTTCAAAGTCCAAGCAGCCCTCAAGGATAGTGGACTCATTTCGGAAACAGGTCCTTACCGAGAGCAAAGAAGCCCACACCGAGGCAAGAGAAGAGATCTCTTCGGCAGTCAAGACATTACAGGCCATGTGGGTCGATCGTATACACAATTCGGAATCCCGACTTGTTTCTGCCACTGAGCGGATTGTCGCCAAAGTCAATGAGCAATCGGACGTTCCTGACGCCATCGATGACATCCGGGTGCTTTGGAACGAGCTTCAAAATACGATTCTTACAGATGCGGCGGGAGTGATGCAATCGCTGAGGTTGTTGAATAACGGTGTAGATCTGTCGGCCGCGTTGGAAGTGGTTGATGAAAGTGACATGCAGTCACGAGACAGGATTGAACAATTGAACCTGCTTGCACAAAGCGGCATTGCAGTAGAAATCATCAGCCATGATCTTGAAGAGATGGCTCAGCAGACGGAATTCAGCCTAAAGAAATTACCCCCTGGTTGCCGCGATAACACAGCATTCAAACGCGGATTTGCGGCATTTCAGTCTTTGGTTGACCGCTTTCGATTTTTGTCCCCGCTGAGTGTCGCCACCTATCGTGCTCGCCGAACAATCAAGGGCGGCGAAATCATCGCGTATGTCAAGGAGTTCTTTCAGCGTCGATTTGACTCCGCGGGGATCGACTTCGAAGCCAATAAAGAATTCGAGCTGATGGAGATTACTGACGTTCCATCTCGGATTTTCCCTGTATTCGTCAATCTCGTAAACAATTCGCTTTATTGGTTGAAATTCGTCCAGTCAAAAAAGATACGACTTGTGCGAAAAGGGGCCTTAGTATTGGTGGCAGATTCCGGCCCAGGGGTTGATAAGGAAGATCAAGAGCACCTATTCGAGATGTTCTTTACGAAACGTCCTCAAGGACGCGGAATCGGCCTATATCTTTGCCGAGCCAATCTTGCAGTCGCACGACATCAGATTCGGCTCGCCGGGCCAGATGACCCCAAGATTCTTTCAGGTGCGAATTTTGTCATTGAATTTCGAGGATTGAATGACTGACACAGTTGCTGAAAAGCTGCGTCCGTTTGTAACTGCGGCATTTCGGAAGAATGCGATTCGCAGTGTTGTTTTGGTGGACGAAGAGTTCGACAGTTTGCACGATTTGTTGGCTTTGGAAAAAATCGAGCCCAGCGACATGAAGGAAAAAGCGGAGCCTGATAACGACAACACAGAGGTGATCGAAGAATCTCCCATTCAGGGTACGGAATCGGGTCAAGCAAAACCAAGCCCAAGTGCTGCGCAAGCATCGGCCGTCAAAGAATTGCCAAATGCGGTCGCAAAGCGACTGTACGATGAAATGCACTCTGCAAATTTGATTTGCGACGTCATCAATCGTGCGGATCAATGGAATGGAGAAAAAATCAGAAATGCTGATCTTATTGTCCTCGATTGGCACTTATCGGGTGGCGACGATACGTCCGAAGCGATTGGTATTCTGCGTCAGCTAGCGCAACATTCACGCTTCAATTTAGTCATCATTTACACGAATCATCCCGACCTTACGCAGGCTGCAAGACGCCTTTGTGGTAGCCTCAGGCAACGCACGTCAAATCCTCACCCAAATGTCGAGGTCAATTTCGAGCAAATCCTTGATATGGCGAATTCGATGGATTTGCGGATGATGGATTTGCTTGATGCTTTTCTTCTCCGGAACCAGTTTCCACGAGAAGTCTGTGCCGATTTCAAGACAGCATGTGCGGAGAAATTCCAACTGAGGGGCGACCAGCTAACACAGGTCATACGGTTGCTTGTCGAAAAGAAGTTGAGGGATGAACTGGGGTGTTCACTCGGTAACGAAGAATTTGTGCCTTTGACCGGTGAATTTTTGGTAAACCAACCTTGGCTTGTCTATGAGAATCTGTTTGTGTGCTTTGCCTCTAAGACAAATCAACAGTTGCGGCTACTTAATGTTCTCGACGAATCGCTTGTGGCTTGGAATCCGGGAATTCCACGGACTATTGTCAGTGAAATTCGAAATACCATTTCCAGAAAAAGACACGAGTTTGACAACGACTTTCCGCACGATTTGGAAACGCAGGCAGGCTGGCTGTGGTACGCGAAGAAATCCGGATGTGCTGGAACAGAAGGGGTCCGCCAACTCCTAAAAGGTGTTTTGAGATCGTTTCAGCAACGTGTTCTCGGTGACAATCAATTGGGGTTGGTTGTAGAGAACGTGCTAAAGGTTATTCCAGAGAAAGCAACTCCAGCAGAACAGATCGAAGACGCGGTAAAGTGGTGCGGCGACGCTGGGAATTCGGTGGTTGATCCACATTCTGTCATGCACGCCCTGAATGTTTTTCAGTCGTCGTCCGCATTCGATGGTGATTACATAACAACAGGGACGATCCTGAAACGAATACGCGGCAATCATCCAGAATGGTTGGTCGTCGTCGAGCCTGCTTGCAACCTCGTTCCGTCGCAAGGACAAGCGAACGCAAAGTTTACTTCATGTCGTATGCTGGAACTGGTGAAAATTTCTACCGGCAATGTTGCTCAGGTCTTGGAGGATGCCGTGCACGGTCGGCATCTGTTTGTTCAGATTGCCGAGCAGAGGTTGTACTTCTCCATTGGCAAACTAAATGCTTCGCTGCAACCGATCATAATCGACTCCTTCGTGCCGCGAACTACGCAATTTCGTGAAGAAGATGGGCGACTTGTGGTCAACGTCTACTTTCCAAATCTCCGGGAAGCAACGCCGACGTCCAGCAAATCAGATTTTCAGATCGTGGCGCAACTGCATGAGCCGTACGCCAATCGTTTGCTGCATTCTGTTGGCTCACACCTTTCACGGATTGGTTTGGATTTTGTATCTTTTCCAAAGCTGCAACAAGACGGGGAGCAGCCGCAATGAAGCCAACAGCAATCGACCTGTTCTCGGGCTGTGGTGGTTTGACGGCAGGCTTGCGAAAAGCAGGATTTCAGGTACTTGCAGGTGTTGAAATGGAATCGTCTGCTTGTGCCGTTTATCAGCTTAATCATCCCGAGACTCATCTTTTCGACAAAGACATTACATCGCTTTCGGTTGCAACCGTGAAACGCAAACTGGGCATCCAGAAAGGCCAACTGGATCTGTTAGCTGGATGCCCGCCATGTCAAGGGTTTTCCACCGTCCGTACCCTGAATGGCAAACGAGAGATCATTGACGAACGCAACGATCTGATCTTTCAATTTCTGCGACTCGTCAAAGGGTTGGGCCCCAAGGCCGTCATGCTGGAGAATGTGCCGGGGCTCGCGGAAGACCTGCGCCTGAAGTTGTTTGTCGATGACCTTAATTCGCTGGGTTACTCCGTTCAATTTCGGGTCCTGAATGTTGCAGACTACGGAGTTCCTCAGCGAAGACACCGCGTGGTGCTGCTCGCTGGCAAAGCTGGACCGATCCCCTTTGCCCCCAAAGCTAAACGAACGGTGACTGTGCGAGATGCGATTGAAAACCTTCCGCCTGCTGGCCGAAGCGGGGACGCCGTTCACGATTTACCCGAGAACCGTACCGATCGAATCCGGAAGCTAATATCCTCGATACCTAAGAACGGCGGCAGCCGTAATGATCTTCCAAGAAATCTTCAACTGGAGTGTCATAAGCGCTGCGATGGCTTCAAAGATGTCTACGGTCGAATGGCATGGGACGAGGTCGCTCCAACTTTGACGACCGGTTGCTTTAATCCTTCGAAAGGACGATTCCTACACCCAGAAGAAGATCGCACTATCACAATCCGCGAAGCCGCTCTGCTTCAAACTTTTCCACGACGATACAAGTTTCTACCTAAGTTAGGTAAAGTAACGCTCGCTACCCAAATCGGTAACGCGTTACCCCCGGAATTCGTAAAACGGCAAGCTATTGTTGTCAGAAAGTACCTTAAAGATAATTCCACCACTTCGCGAGTGGTTAGACGAGGGATTCGGGATTGAGGCCCAGTCGGATCAGCGTCACCCTCACCGCCAACGTGAATGAGAAAACCTTGAATTTTTTCAACGTTGAAGGCACGAAGTAAGGGTTTACTGGGGTCGAGGATGCGTGATTTACGGCTGGCCGTTAAGCGCTAACGCGCGGAAAATGTGGGGCAGAAATGGTGTCAGGGACGAATGGCACTTGGCGAAATCAAATTCCCGTTGATGGCAGGGATTTGCGCAGTTCGTGGCGTGGTTTGTTCATGAGTTTGTAACTCTTGGGCCTGCGTT
>JBEBGH010000561.1:0-2330 GCA_040081565.1 Pirellulaceae bacterium | reverse complement strand
GGCAAAAGGACATTGCAATGCCGCAGAAGCCCGTTCAATTCGTTTTCATCAGCCATGACAGCCGTGACAGTTTGCTCGCGTCGCGTTTTGCAGATGTCATTTCAGATTTGAGCGCAGGAAAGATTCGTTGCTTTGTCGCATCGGAAAAAACGGGGCGTGGAATTGAACATGGCGCTGAATGGTATCGCGTCATAATGAAAAAGTTGGGTGCGGCGAAGTCTCTCGTAGCTTTGGTGACGCCGCACAGTCTCAATCGTCCGTGGATATTGTATGAAGCGGGTGTTGCTCGAGGTTTTGGCTGCCCTGTTTTTGGACTTGCATTGGGTGTCCCTTTCGAGAGGACGAATCAAGGACCGTTTGGACAGTTTCAGAATTGCGATTTCACTGAGTCGTCATTGACGAAGCTCGTTGTCGATATTCTGAAAGCTGAGCCTAGTATTCACCAACGTCAGGAAGCTATCCACGCACGAGTGAAGGCGTTCATTAACGAGGTTTCTGACGAAATCGCAACCTTCCTGTCTGACCAAGCATTTGCCGAGCGTGAAGCGTCTGATTGGGCCGTTTTACGCAATATGCACGAAGACTTTCGCGAATTAACACAATCTTTGGGTAACCTCCTTGCGAGCGGCGGCCTCCAAAGTCTGTCTGGAAGTGAGAAGGCTCGAAAACTTTCAACGACAGTCATGCTTCGGGCGCAGGTATGCATCAAGAAACTATGCCCCGATGCCGTGTGTTGCCTGAAGATTGCTGAAAGCAAAGATTACCTGAAGTGTTATTTCCCGCCAGAAGGGGTCAAGGGAAGTCGCCCAATCCTCGACAAGATAGAGTCCCAAAACAGCTATTCCGGTCTAGCTCTAACAACTGGGCTGGAACAATTCATCTCTTCTTGGCGCAACTCAACGGTCATCACATATCACACCGAGACAAGCACCGTACTTGAGCAAAGCGGAGTTTATGGCTTGATCGCGTGGCCCATAAAGATTCGCCTTGCCGCTGGGACACGTGTCGAGCCAGTCGCTGTATTCAAAATCGATTTCCATTCCCACGAGGGCCTTGTCGATAATCGGCCCACACGAATAGTGATCGAAAAAGTTATCGACGTTTTAGCCCTCGCGTTTCAAGAAGGGCTTGGAACACAAGTTCCCACCTACAAACAAGGCAAGCGTAATGGCGAAAAAGGTTGAACGGACTCTACCACCTAAGGCAACGGTTAACACTGCCAAACAACTATCGACTCGATCACCAGCGGTGTGTTTCGGGCAGTGGTTTCTGAGTGAAACACCAACCCAAGAGGATCATTCTCGGGCTAAATTGGAGCAGTCCTTTCGTGACCGTGACAACCAACAAGGTGGTTAACTCAGATCCAATCAAGTTTTCTGTCCCGTCGGCTGCCACTGGCGGCGGCTTTGGGCCGCCAGTGCGGAATGAAGACCGACAGTGAATCCAATTAACTTGATCGTTCAACGGCATCAGTAGACGGCGAATCCTGAATGTTGCTCGCATCTTTCGAGTGACTCAGACGACTGGTATGCTGGCGACATGATCAAGCCGCGTGTGTACGTCGAAACTTCGATTCCGAGCTTCTACCACGAACTGCGAACCACGCCGGACGTTGTCGCACGTCGGGATTGGACTCGGCAGTGGTGGGACGAGGCTCCGGCGAAATACGAATTGTTGACCAGCCCGGCCGTCATCAATGAGTTGTCGGCGGGAATTCCCGAACGAAGTGCGTTGCGGTTGTCGCTGATTCGAGACTTGCCTTTGCTACCACTCGAACTGGCAATCACAGAGATCGCGGCCACCTATGTGCAACAGAAGGTCATGCCAGCAGACCCGACAGGGGACGCGCTTCACCTGGCAATCGCGTCGTTCCACAAATGCGATTTCCTGGTGACTTGGAACTGCGCCCACATTGCCAACGCCAACAAGTTCGGGCACATTCGCCGCGTCAACTCCATGCTTGGTCTGTTTGTCCCCGCACTTGTTACGCCGCTGGAATTACTCGGAGCCGATCATGAACCCGCCAATGCCTGATCCCGTCATCGATGAAATCCGCGAAATCCGTCATCGCATCTCCGCCAGTTGCGATCACGATCCGGCCAAGCTGGTGGCCTATCTCATGCAGTATCAGGAACAATTCCGGGATCGCCTGATTTACGATCCGACCGAACAACCCGCCGCCCAGCAAGCGGTTCAACCCGACACGGACAAAGCGGCGGCTTCACGACCCGCCACGCCTGTTCTGAATTCGTAGGTGATTCGTTTCGCGCCACCTTGTCCGTGATGGCTTACCTTGGACGTTGAGTTGAATTACGCCTGCTCGTTCATGG
>JBEBGH010000560.1:0-2332 GCA_040081565.1 Pirellulaceae bacterium | reverse complement strand
TCAGCGAACGACGCCAAAACAGATTTTCCAATCCAGAATTTGCCGTTTTGCACTTTTCGCACAAAGACTGCTTCGCAACCTCGGCCCGGTGTGGCAATTGGCGATCAAATCGTCGATTTGCTGCGTTGTGCGGAAGAGGGCATGTTGAACGGTGCAGCGGCCATGGCGGTTCGCGCCGTCGACTTGCGTCCGATCATGGCACTATCGGTTGCCGATCGTTCTGAATTGCGATCCACTCTGAGCCGCGGTCTCCGCGACCAAAGTTCCGCGTTCTACTCAAAACGTGCTTCGATTCTGGTTGCTCAGAGCGCAGTGGAGTTATTGTTGCCTTGCGCGATTGGCGACTATACCGATTTCTACGCCAGTATTTTTCACGCGACCAACGTCGGAAGTATGTTACGCCCCGACAATCCTTTACTGCCCAATTACAAACACATCCCGATCGGCTACCACGGCCGCGCCTCCAGTATTGTCGTCAGCGGGACTCCCTACCGCCGCCCGACTGGACAGTTGCCGCCAGCCGAAAACGAGTCACAACCAGCTTTCGGCCCCTGCAAGAATTTGGATTACGAATTGGAGTTGGGGGTGTTTGTCGGCTCAGGGAACGAAATGGGCTCGCCCATTGCAATTCGAAACGCAGAGGACCATTATTTCGGAATGTGTTTATTGAACGATTGGTCTGCCCGCGATATGCAACGATGGGAATACCAGCCGTTGGGACCGTTCCTGGCGAAATCCTTTGCGACATCGATTTCGCCGTTTGTTGTAACCATGGAAGCTCTGGCACCATTTCGCGTCCCCGCGATGGCACGTCCTGTCAGCGATCCCCGGCCATTGCCGTACCTGTGGGATGACACCAATCAATCGGCTGGTGGCGTTGATGTTCAGCTATCGGTCTATCTGGCCACTGCCCAAATGCGTGAGCAAAAAATTCCCGCAGTTCAAATAAGTCAGGGCTCTTTCACGTCTATGTACTGGACGATCGCGCAAATGTTGACTCACCACTCGAGCAACGGATGCAATCTCCGAACCGGGGATCTTCTGGGCAGCGGTACCGTCAGCGGTCCTGAGCGCAGTTCTCGGGGGTGTTTGCTGGAATTGACTTGGGATGGCGAATACGGTCGACCAGTGCCCGGCAGTCAGCGCACGCCCCTGGAAATGCCAACCGGAGAGAAACGAACATTTCTGGCCGACGGCGATTTAGTTTCGATTCATGGCTTCTGCCAACGTGAAGGATTTCGAAAAATCGGGTTTGGGCGTTGCGATGGCGCGGTCTTGCCAAGCGTCTAAAACACGATTTTCAAGAAATGCCTGTTTTGTCGCATTTCCAACGGCAATTTTCGAGTGTTCTCGGTGAGAAAGTTCGTGATAATGAAGATTGCATGAGCTGACAAAAATCATGAAGCGAACCAATCGATGAATCAAGTCTCAAAACAGTTGCATTCGCGAATTGCATTTTTCGCACTCGCTGGCCTTTATTTTCTTTGTGGCTGCCAACCGGCGGAAAAAATTGAAACCGTCACGGTGCCGCTTTCTCGATCTGGCCTTCCAATCAAGACGCCGACCGAGGACCGAATGGTAGTGGCCGTGGCCGTGCGCCCTGACGCAACCTGGTTTTTTAAGATCAATGGAACGGCACGAGGAGTTGGTCAGACGGAGGCGAGTTGGATTGGGTTTTTAAAGCAAATCCAGTTTGGATCCGACGGGCAACCGACGTGGGAACTGCCGGACGGTTGGCGATCGGTACCTTCGACCAACAACTCTCCTCTCGCGGCTCGATTCGCAACGCTTCAAATTCCCAACCCTGATCGCGAGAAGGTCGAGTTGGTTGTCTCCAAGCTCGGGCCAGAATTCGATCGACTTTCAAATTTCAATCGTTGGCGAGGACAGCTCGGTTTGCCGCCGATTGGTGAGGAAGGTCTTAAGGACGAAGTTGGCGAACTGGAGTTCAATGGCGGTAAGTTTCTGATGTTTGATCGCACCGGTACTTCGACGGGCGGGATGACGCCGCCAATGGCCGGAGGACCTGCCGCTCAACCACCGGTTGCTCCACCAACATCTCCTACCCCAGAAGTTGCCCACGAAACACCAAATGGATGGACGGTCAATCCGAACGCTTCGGTAGTGGCCGTACGAATGGAGAAAAAAGTCGACGACATGCAATTCGTCATTTCAGTGACTCCGTTACCGCCGAAACTGATTTCGTGGTCGGAATCAGTTGGAAACTGGGTAGCGGAAACCGTGTCGACCGCCAATCCTACAGGGATTGAATCAGAAAAAACGCGTGCTATTGAAGTTGCCGGCGTCAGTGGAAAACGAATTGATCTGGTCG
>JBEBGH010000559.1:0-2335 GCA_040081565.1 Pirellulaceae bacterium | reverse complement strand
CCAAAACACTCGCACCGGGTTTAATTGAATTAGTGGCGGTCACGATCTGAAAGGCAGGCATGGACTGCAGACGGTTGTTTTCTTGTGGCTCGGTTGCTCGCAAACGCACCCACGGTTGCAACCATCCCTCGCGAGTCAAATCCAAACGCAATTCGCCGGAGGCTGCCGAGCGATTCCCGCGATCCAAATAACCAGGCACCATTTCACCGATCGGCGTCCGGAGATAATTGCCGTTTTGAAAGGTCCCAACGCCACCCAGCATCAAGAGCGTTCCGCCTCGATTGGCGACGAATTCCTCAAGCAACGTCCGCTGATCTGGAGAAAAGAAATCCGCTTCCACATCGTCGAGAACGATCGCATCGAACTCGAAGAGAGCGTCTCGTTCTCGAGGAAAACCCTTTCGTAGTTTGTCTGCGATTGGATTTCCAAAGGGCATCGTAATCAAGACAGGTTCGTCATACTTTTCCGCGTCCTCTTCATCCAAATTGTCAAACCCTCGGAAAAGCGGATTGGCGTTTTCACCGCGGCGGCCGCGAAAGGAAAACTTGGGTTCACGTTTGGCCACACGCACCATCGAAATCAACTCGACTTCATCGTCATCGGCCAAGGCCCGTCCAAAAAACTTCATCTCCCAGTTCGGCCGACCGCCCACATACAAGATTCGGAAAGGGCCCTGCCCTCGGTCGACGGCCACGGTGCGAACATTATTCGCCCCCGTTGCCTCGTTGCTGCCAATGGCGGAAGGAATCACTTCTCCTGTCGAACCAGATCGGACACGCACGCTGTAAAAATGGGTTCCGCCGCCAACCGGTCGTACTTCAAACTTGATCGCAAACTTTTGGTTGTCGACGACATTTGCAATCGTTTCAGTCTTAATTGCTTTTTCCAACTCATCCACAAGTTCTACTGTGATTGACTCATTGCCAAATCCAATCCCGGTCAACTCGGCAGTAATTGAAACTGGAGAGGTTTCGAAATTCGTTTGGCTGATCGTAACATTGCGAATCGCAAGATCGCGCTGAACGGTTCCCCCAATTCGCACCGGGTAGACTGGGATTTTTGCGGTTGCCACCAGTCGTTCCAAATTGCCCCGATTTTCATCGGTGTAATTGCCGTCCGTAAACAGCAGAATTCCGCCGCAAGGTTTGCCTCGCAATCGCTGCTGCAACGATTCCATCGCCGTATAAAGACTCGACTGGGTCGAGGTCGGTGCCAACGTAGCAAATTCATTGACGGATCGAAGTCGCGAGTCAAACAAATAACGTCGGAAGTCAAAGGCCTCATCCAAAGTCGTCTGCCAATTGCGGTTGTTCACAACTGCCCGATTAAGCAACTCCGCTCGCGTCTCTGTCCCAGTAACCTGGTCGCGAATATTGAGACTTTCGCTTTGATCAACCAATGCGGCGAACAGGTTGGCGTCTTTCCGCGGCGTCTCGGTCCGCTGCAGAGGCTCCAACAGACAAGTAACCAGGAGGGCAACGCTGAGAAGTTTTAGCAACAACGACGACAGTCGAATCGGGAAACCGACTCTGGAAGTCAACACTGACCAAACGACGGCGCCCAAGGCGATCGCGGCCATTACCAGCGCGGGCCAAAACCAAAAATCGGGCGACCAGGCGTTCGGCCAAATCATTTACCGCTCCCCAGCTCTTTGTAATACCGTTCGACGTCGTCCTTGTACTCTGCTGGGACTGGATCGCGATCGAGCGGTACAAGAATCTTCTGCCCCGATTTTTTCAACAATTCTTCCCGCACTCGCGTTTTCAAATTTTGCAGCGGGGTCATGACCTTGAGTTTCACTAATTCCCAATTGGGTTCGGCGGAGTGTCTTTCGCGCATGTCCTTGCGCAACTCTCGGGCCTGGTTGCGAATTCGCGCCGCCTCCTCCCGCAATTCTGCATCATTGACAATTTCCTCGACATCCCGCAGCCGATCCGACCAGTCCTTGAACTCGTCGCCAGACAAGGGATTCACCGGACGAGTGGAACGCTGCATTCGGACGTTCGGATTGCGATTGAGTTGCGGACGGTCTCGCAAATCGCCGTTGCCCTCACGCGAATCTTCAGCAGGGTTGCCGTCGGCAATTGACGGGTCAGCTTGTTTCGGCGCCTCGTCGTCCGCAGAGTTCTCGCGATTTGGAGAACCGCCGGACTTCATTTGATCCGAGTTGCTTTTCTCTTCGCCTTCCTTGCCCGCCGAACCGTTGCCGGACTTTTGCGAATCGGGCGTCTTGGAATTCTTGTCGTCGGAGGATTTGCCTTTTCCGTCTTCGGCTTGTTTTTCCGATTGCCTGTCGGTTTTGCCCGCCGATTTTTCTGAAGAATCCTCATTCGAT
>JBEBGH010000222.1:0-9071 GCA_040081565.1 Pirellulaceae bacterium | reverse complement strand
GGTCGTGACGGACCAGCCAACCCGAGAACCAGACCGCGCCACCCAAATGCGCGGAGGCCAGCAGCAAAAACGAAATCGCCGCAATCCAAACCAGCATTTGTTCTTCAAAAGTGAAGTTCGTTGAAAGCGCTGGACACCCGGTGCTGTCTAATCAACGCCGATTCAGTATGGGCTTTTGCGACCGTTCCGACAATTGCAGTCTTGAGCCTCTGGCAAAGATTCGAAAGCATGATTAGCCGCGGAACGCAGCCTTAACTTGTGGGTCATTCAGAATCACGATTCCCCAAATACCAATGGGCAAACCCAAAAGGCAACACGGTGATATGCATGGAATCATGGCAAGAATCGTCGCTGTCATGGCCATTCCATAGGATTCCAATTTCATCATTTTCGAACAGGCAAACATGATGAATCCCCCAATCGCCAAACCGATGATCGACGAGACGAGGCCTATCGTTCCTTGCATCATCATCATCGCCATATTGGGATCGTCCGCAGCTTGCGCGGCTTGCGCGGCAAACCCCATCCCCAATAAGTTCAATACGATTCCCACAACTACCAACAGCATCATAACGCCCATCGTGATCATTAAGGTCAGCGCAAATGGTTTGACTTTGCCGAGCGCGTAGCCGGAATTCTGCCCTCCAGAGCCTGACGCCAAAGGAGATTGGAAGGGATTGTTTCCATAGCTCATGAAAGAACTCCTTTTTGATTTTCCAAAACAACTATTCTCGATTTGGAAAGTTGTAGCAGCCTGAAACGACGTTGACAATCAGCCGAAAGTGCCGACGGAATCCCGCAAGGCGAAAGAACGGCCGCGCTCCGTGAATGCGGTAAGCGGTTGTCTGGCAAGAAATTTCGCCCATGAAGGCGAATTATCGCTCGAACGGCATCTTCAGAATCATTCGGGAGAACTCGGATAGGTTCAGCCAAAAGTCACCATTCAACGCAGCGCGGGGAATCGGCCGGATATCCTCATCGGTCATTCGCCAAGTCCCGCAAGAACCGGCAACCAAATGCCGCCCACCCGCCAATCGCTGGTTTTCGCGGGCCTCCGGACAGGTCACATAACAACCCAATCGCGATGTCTTGAGGTGCTTATAGTTGTGGTACTGGTGCAAGGCTACGATCGAACGAGTCGCGTTGATCACCGGGATTTCACGTTTCCGCGCGTGATAGATCATCCAGTTATCCCAATTGCCACGACCGACCGCAAAATCTGGAATCGACTCGTAAATTCCCCGCGGAAATAAGAAGTACTCTTTGCAAACCACTGGTGAGCGGCGAGCCGTGGCAACCAATTGTTGTTGCAGCCAAATCCGGTCGGATTCTTGCGACAGATCAAGCAGGCGGTCAATTTGCAAATCATGTCGCTGGCCAAAGGCGACAAACTGAGAAAAATCATCGCGCGCCAAAATTCGTTCGGCCGCCTCCAACAAATCGTTTCGGAAAATCACATCGGAATTCGTATACATCAGGCTGGGTGACTCAGCCAACTCATGAACGCGCCGAAAGGCATCGCTCAACAGCGGAGTGCCAAATGCATTGCGTCGAATCGGGCCGCCGTAGCGAACGCCTAACTCGTCTGCCGCTTCTTCGATTCCGTAATCATCACCGAACAGAATCACTTCTACCGCAGGAGACAACTGGGTCCAGCTGTGGATGGCGTTCTTTTGAATGCGGACGGTCAGCGGATCAACGAAAGGCTTTGGCAATGCAAACAAAGTGATCAGCGGACTGGTGACTTGCGTGAATGTCGGCTGTTCGCGCGACAGAGTCTTGACGGAGCGTTGCATGTTCATCGTGCAGCTCCCCTCAAGATCAGTTTGCGGTAATTAATCGTGAGATGTTTCATTGTGCTTACAGCCCGCCGGTTCCACCAATCGCGGATGCGAAATTTTGGTTTCTCCGGGCGCCAGCCGCGCCACTCAGTCTTGTCCAAAAACTTGAAAAACAGATCGCGTCGCGGATGCGTGCAGTGATAATCCCACGGCTTGAACTCGGTCGTAAAATGCATCACTGCTGGTCGCTCCAGCATTTCTTCGTAGTCCTCTCGCGAAAACGGGCTGCAATCGGCCGTAGGGAACTCGAATGCATGGGCACCGACATTCCAATGCAGTGGTAACTGACCCCACTGGCCATTACATAAGGTGTTGAGGGCATATTGATCCCAACACCAAACGTGTTCCGCGTTTTCGCGCAATGTTGCCATGAGCCGCTCACCTAACGCTTCCTCCCGCCATCGCTTCAAATTCAGAACCATGACGCCGCTGTTGAAGTAAGCACCATGGGGGTCGACTCCCAGTTCATCATAATTGGGAATTGGCTTCCAAGTCGCCAAATAGGGCAAGGACTTGCGAAAAGTTCGTCGAGCCGACGTGTGGGCATCCACAAAAGGGCAAGCGATGTCCGGTACCGCCAAACAATAATTGCCCGCTAAATCCCGAGCCCACAATTCCGTCAAACTGGACAGCACGACCAAGTCGGAATCCAGATAGATCACCTTGTCCAAATCCTGTGGCAACCAGCGGTCAGCCAATAATCGCAAATAGGCCGTGTGAGAAATGTGATGGGAGGTCTGAAGGTCACTCAAGTCCACAGACTGCGCATCGACGAATTCAATTTGCAGCGGATAACCGTCGAGGGACTTCAAGAGTTTCGCCTTGGATCCCTCCGACATGCCTCCATCGACAACATGAACCTGCAGGACATGGCCGGCTTGTAAGTGTTCGGCAGCAGAAACCAGAGTTACCGCCAAAGGCATCGCGTACTTTTCATCCGCCGCGCAGAGCACTACCGGATCGACCATCGTCGATTGCCCGGCGTTTGGCCGTGCAGATGCAAGGTCGACAGTAGACTTCAACATGCTGACTTCTGGTTACGGAGTAAGGGTGGGTAGTTCGGATGTTGGTTCGACAGTTGGTACAGACTTATCGACGGGTGTATTCGACTGTTTTGGTCGTTTGAGAAAGCTCAACAAGGATTCGCGAATGCGAACGATCGGACCGGCGATGGGATGGTTTCTGATTTCTTCGAATATCCCATGTGCTTGTGCAAGCTCGGCTTTCGCCTGTGCCAATTCACGCTGCAGATGCGAGATCTCTCGGCGCGACTGAACCAGTTCGGCCGCCAGTTGCTGTGGTGAATCAAAACCAAGCTCGGCAACTTGAGGAAATAATGTTTCGGTAGCAAATGTTTGAGGCGCGGCAATCGGAGTCGGCAAGATTGCCTGGGCGAAGGAGAAGGGGCGGTTGGTTGCCAGCGCCGCGCGGGCCTCGCACTTCATGCCATCGATCAACTCGACCATCCGTTGAATCGAGTTGCTGCCACAGTAAAGTGCATCGCCGAGCAATAACTTCTGCAGCTCTAACTTCGCCACGGGCGGTTCCGCCAGTTCTTCGACGACTGACGAGAACTGGTCGGCATGTTGAATTTGCCAAGCTGCCGAAACAAAACTGGGGCTATTGTGAAAATTGAGAATTGCCGTGGGGCGGTTGAGCAACATCGACTCAAGCATCAACGTGGAGGGCGTCGTGATCACGGCATCTACAGACCGCAGTTGTTCGATGGCTTCTGTGCCGTCGAAGTCTTGAGCCAGATTAGGCACGCCCAATTGCTTGGCCAATCCACCGCTTAATCGCCAGAGGATTTCGATTTCACGACCATCGCTGGTGAATCGGGTTTTGCTGAAAAACGCTTGGAGTTGGCATAGGGATTTTTTTGTGACGGCAACTTGTTCGTCGGTAAAGCCTGGTGTCTTCGCGGTTGCGATCAACACCCGAAAATTATTCGCCGCTCGAGGGCGGATCAACTGGCCCTCGGCAAACAGACGACAGAGATTTTCGAGACGCGGGATTCCGACGAGTTCGGTTTTGCCTTGATTGCCCCAAGCATCGAGAATGCGTTGCTGGCTGGCGCCAATACAAGCGACCTTGTGCGACAACACCGTCCGCATTGTCCACGGGCAGGCCGGTTCCGTTGGACGGTTTTCAAAAGAGTTTCGCCACTCCAGAATGCCGTCAACCAGATACAAAGTGGCAACGTTGCGCTTCTTCAACTCCACGCAGCAATGCCGGAAGCGGTCAAAGTGCTCGCTATAGAAAATGGCCAAATCACCAGGCCGCGCGGTCGCAATTGCTTGTTCCGGCGAAGCGATGCGAATGGAAACGTCGTCGGCAAAAGGCGCGACGTGATGGGCAATCTCGGCATCGCTGCCGATCGCAAACACAGATTGCCCTTGCATCCGAGAACTCCGCAAAATGATATTTAGAACTCAAGTTTGACGACTTGACCATCGTTGCGGGAACAAAGTCGTCGCAAGACTTCTTCGTCAACCGATGTTGGAACGGAGTGAGTACTGCCGTCCCCAAATACGAAATTGCAGACGGCAGGGTGATAGCTACCCCATTGTGGATTGTCACCAAATTGGGGTGGGTCGACATTCTTCTTGTGTTGAATGGGCAGACCCGTGCCTCCGAGCCGCATAAACGTGCCCGGTTCCTGACCGTTGTAAATGCAGTTATCGGCACCACCACCCGGCTCACCAAGGTACAAATTACTGACCGCTTTTTCGCCAATGTAGATCGTGTTGGAAACACCGTCGAGGATATCAACGATTCGATACCGGCCGCGTTCGCCGCTGACCAGGCGGTTAGCCGAAACGGGATTTTGGAAAGCGTAGCCTGAATTGAAAACTCCATCGACCCGCACCGTGAATCCGGCCCAATCGTTCGCAGGATTGAGGTGCTGCGTTGAACCACCGTTGCCAGCGTAATCGCCGACGGTGCCCACGTGCTCGCCGCTGCCTTCAAATTTACTCAAGAATTCAGGTGAACGGCGCGACGGGCAAAACATGACCGGCATACCAAACTACACACTGTCGGGAGTTTGGTCGGCATACAGGGCTCTGACATCGAATTGTTCGTAGGCATTCTGTGCATCCAAAAACGGCATCAGGTAGACCGGCCAAGTCAAAAAACCATCCGCCGCCCGTGATGGCGGAAGGTACTTTCGAGTGCCTTCATACATTTGAACTGCAAGGCCCAACTGTTTGATGTTATTCAGACAGGTGGTGCGGTTGGCGGCCTCGCGTGCCATTTGCACTGCAGGCAGAGTCATGCCGACCAAAATTCCGATGATGGCGATGACGACTAAAAGCTCAATGAGCGTAAAGGCCATTCGTGTGGGAGTTTTCATGACGCGATCTCGCTGTCCAAGAATGTCAAACGGGGTTAGTTAAAGTGGTTGATGGGGAGCAACCCTGAATAACAGGTAAACATTCCCCATAACTCGTCTTCTGCTTCGCTAAACGTCTATTTTTACCTAGATGGTAACTTTTGAAAGTCTTTTTTTGACGAATTCAGCAAATGACGGGCTAAATCCGAATATACCGCGGTTTCGGATAACTCTCGGTTGGCAATACGCAAAGCCTTCTGGGAAAGTTTGTGCTGAAGTTCCCGATCGCCGCACAATTTCACCAATTGATCGGCCATTTCTCGCAAGGTGTCCACTTTGATGCAACACTCTTGCATGGCATCATTCATGCCGCCGGCACCGCTTTCGGTCGTCACCAGTGGCTTGCCAAAAGCCAATGCTTCGACATTCTTGATTTTCAATCCAGTCCCGAACTGAACCGGGTTAACGACAATATCGACGGCTTCGTAAAAGTCGCCAAGCGATAGAACTTCGCCAAACAGGTGGACGTGATTGGCGGTCATGCGTTCGCGGCGCTCTGGCTCCATCATTTCCATCCATTGACAGATCTTGCCCGCGACTACGAGTTCAACTTCGACGCCTTCGAGCGTTAGCAGCTCAGGCCAGACCTCGATCAGGAACCGATTAATCGCGTGCCAATTAGAGTAATTTGCCGATCCGATGTAGCCGATTCGCAAACGGTCTGATTCAGTCGCTCGGGGTCGAATGACTCCTGGTGAGGTGGGAGCATGCCCGACGACAAGCACCTCCGGATTTTTGACAAGCGAACGAATCAGAGCCGCTTCGTTGTCCTGGATTGCAATGACCGTATCGAACTTGTTCCAGACATCGATTTCTTCTTGTCGTTCAATGTCAAGCCAATGCAGATAACCCGCCGCGCCAAACTGGAGGCCCCGATCATGCAAAATGTCGTGCGTGTCAAGCAAACAATGAACTTGGGCCCGGTCGCGGGGCGGAATCGCGTCGAGCAAATAACCCATCGTCACGTATTGGGCAATGAAGTAATGCGGGCGATAGCGCTCGCACAATCGGCGAAACTGATCCATCGCCCACGGCCAGCGGTAATCGGCCAGCTTGAGGGGCACGATGGGCTGTCGTTGCGAGGCTTCTTCATCGGTCTCGGCCGGTTTGGATTTTGCCATCCACTTCTGAATTTGGTTTTTCGTGGCATCGAGATACCACTTCATTCGCGAAATGAATTCAGCCGGCGGTTTTTCGTTTTCGAAGAAAACCACATTCAAGCCGTGAGCTACAATCGATTGGTGATCTTCGGGTGTAACTGCGCCGACATAGAAAGTCGTGATTTCAAACGGCGGTTGGCGCAAGAATTTGACGAGAGCCAACATTCTCTGTTCCGCCCCCGTCTTGGCATTCCAGTAGGGGATATCGGTGGCCATCACGATGCGTTTGGTTTCCTTCGCCATAGCCGCATTCTATCAGACTCAGACTGCATCACAAAACCACGACAAATCGCCTAAACTGCGCCGTTATCGCCCTGTTTCGTGAAATTCAAGCGCACAATGGGACTCGCTTGTTGCTGGTCCGCTTAGTTTCCAAGTTGAAGGAGTTCAGGCTGCCGTTCGGTCAACAGCTGGGGGAAACGAATCGTTCAACGGAGGTTATGCCCTGGTCAGCTACTTCTTGACCGGAGAATCGCGGCCATATGACAAACGAATCGGACGTTTCGCACGACTCAAACCAAATGAAAACTTTTCCTTCAGGAAAGATGGCGTCGGCCCTAATTGTCGTACGGCATTCGGTCGTGGTGCATGGGAATTGGCGGGGCGGTATTCTTGGACTGACCTCACATCGGCCAACATCCTGGGTGGCTCGGAAGAAGCAATGACCTTTGGTGTTAATTGGTATTGGAACTATAATTTCCGAATCCAAGCGAACTATGTGCACACCAACCGAAACGCCAGCAATCCCGCGTCGATATCCGGGGACGTAGACGCCTTTGTGCTACGTTTTTCATTGGACCTTTAGTTGGTTGCCTGATTGATAGCCATCGAAAGAAAAAAGGGGTCACGTCCAGACCCTTTTGAGTTGCACCAGCTCTGGACGCTCCTGCGAGACGCCTCGGTGGGAACAATATTGAGGAAGCTATGATCGACCGCGAGCAACTCCATCGAGACGGCTATGCCCTGCTGCGTCGCGCGATCCCGGCCGAATGGCTGGATGATCTTCGCGCCGCGTTCGATGCGGGCGTGAAGCCGTCGGACCAATGGCTCATACCGCGCGGAGCGGACTGGCGGCATTCGTTGTTAGACCTCGATTCGAAGGTGCAGGCCGTGTGCCGCCTGCCGGAGATGCTAGCCGTGGTCGGCGAGCTGATCGGCGAACGGTTCTTCCTCTCGCAGGTGGAGGGCCGCGAACCCCTGGCGGGCGGCGGCCATCAGCAGTTGCATCGCGACCTGTCGGCCCAGCGGCCCGGCGATACGGTGATCGGCCTCGCTTATTTCGACGACTATGGTCCCGAGAACGGCGCGACCCGTATCGTCCCCGGAAGCCATCGCCCAGCGGCGGGTGAGCCGCCATTCGACTTCCTTGACGAGTCCCGGTCGGTGCAACTCTCTGGCTCAGCCGGCGACATCCTGGTGTTTGATGCCGATCTGGTGCATGCAGGCAGTCTGAACCTGACCGGCGCCCGCCGTCGTTCCATCCTGATTACCTATTTCGCGGAACCCTGCTACGCGTCACACCTCGAAACAGTGAACCTTCGCAGCGTTCGGATGGATACAACCGATCGGTTCGATCCGTCAGAGCTTGCCCTGAGCAACTCAAAAAAGTCAGGACTTTTTGATGGAAATGAGTCCTGAGATCAAGACTCATTGTTCGCTTTCGGCATCAAAGTGAATGCGGGGATGGTCTCGCGGACTTCTAAAACCGAGGATTGTCAGGCGGAATTAAAAATATCAGAATCCAAACGACGATCGTGCACACGCTTCGCTAGCATCTTTCTACAGATGCCGGAACTCAATTCTCGATCAGTGGAGCTTCCGTTAAGCTACTTGTCCGTCCGAATGAACAGGCAGTGGAGCGCGGGATGCAATCAATGTTGAATCGTGAACAGTCACCCATCGACCATTCCTTCGTCGATGAGCTGGCGACGCTGGAGCCGAAAGCGGCGGCGAAAAGGCTTGAATGCTTGAATGCCCAGGACGTGGCGACAATTCTCGTCTCGCTCAGTCCGGTAGTTTCGGAAGAGATCCTGTTGGTGATGGCAGATGATCGGCGCGAGGAAATTATCAGTGCTGCACCCGCGGCAATCGCGCACCAATGGGCCATCAATTTCACGTTTCCCGAGGACTCGATCGGGCGACTCTTGGATCCACCGCACGCTGTGTTTCGGGCCGAAATGACGGTCGAAGACTGCATCGAACGAATCCGAAAACTGGCAAAAAAGCTGTTGATCACGTATGGCTACGTCGTTGATCCTCATGATCGGCTCATCGGTGTTGTCGCGATGCGCGATTTGTTGCTGTCCAAGCGCGAGGTTCGCTTGAACGAAATCATGTTGCGAAACCCGTTCTACTTACGGACGACGGACACTGTCCTGGAGGCGATGAGGTTGGTTGTGAACAAACATTTTCCGGTCTACCCGGTGTGTGACGGCGAAGGAAAACTGATTGGCACTTTGCGTGGTCCAGCTCTGTTCGAACAGCACGTGGTCGAGATCAGTGCCCAAGTCGGCAAGATGATGGGTCTTGAAAAAGAAGAACGGCTTTCGACGCCGTTGGCGACCAGCTTTCGTTTTCGGCATCCCTGGCTCCAGTTGAATCTGTTAACGGCGTTCGTCGCCGCGGGGGTTGTTGGTTACTTCCAAACCACAATCGACAAAATGGTGGTGCTCGCCG
>JBEBGH010000221.1:0-9090 GCA_040081565.1 Pirellulaceae bacterium | reverse complement strand
ACAACTCTCGCGGCGCCGCCTACAACGCGAACGCCGACCGCAGATCATGGGCCGCCATGCCCGATTTCATCGACGAACTTTTCGATCCCGCAGAGGCGAGTCGAAACGATCGCTAACGGACGGTGTCACCTAACCTGGTCGAATGTCACCAACACGACTTCCACCGAAACGACTTCCACCGATTCCTGCGGGGCATTCGTGAATTGGCTTTTTTTCCTGTCGGGGGTTGGCCGAGACCAAGGTTCAAGGGTTGAAATAGGGGGCCTAGGGTGATTTTTTCGATTCCGTCGACAAAACCGCTACAACCAGAAAATCTGGAACAGCCCTCCCAATTGGACGATCTTGTCTTTCAATGCCGGCAAGACTGTATCGATTAATCCGATTAACCTGTTGTCGGACCCAACCCAGCAATCCCAATCCTGATGCAGGGAATACTGAATTCATGAAGATCCTATCGCTGTATTGCCTCGCAGCATTCGCAATAGTTTGCTTGAGTGGCAAAACCGCGTCGGCACAAGGCAGCTGTTGTTCGTGCCCGAACCGAAACGATAATCGCCCTGCCGCTGCATTGAGTTATCAGCCACTGCTTGCGCGGCCGCAAGACCAAGTCGCTCCAATCCGTTTTGCCATGGGGGACGGCTGCCTGCAAAGCAGGTGCGTGCCAATCCCGGAAAGAACGTGGAACGCTGCGGCTTCATGTCCGAGCGATTATTTCTTGCCTGACTCATGTAACTTTGGCGGGCCGATGCCTCCCCCTTTCAGTTGTGAGATTGACACGACAGGGACCAGATGGGCAACGACGCTGGAGCATCAAGTTCAACTGGTTCGCAGCGATTATCAACACTTTTATTCCACCAAACGAATACACCATTTGGGGATCGGGTTGCTACTCGCCGGAGTTGCTGCAAACTCTGAATTCGACGAAAATCTGACCGATGTAATTCTAGATGCTATGGGTACGAACCTCACCGAGGATTTGGCGGAATTGAGATGTCTCGGCGATGGGGATTATGTCATTCCGATTCTGGCAAGTGCTGCATTGGTTTCACCGTTAATCGACGAATTGCCAGGCGGTCAACGCATCGGCGAATGGGGACAACGCGGAGCGAGAATTCTTCTGGTGGGTGGACCAGTGTCGCTTTTCTTGCAACGTCTGACAGGAGCAAGTCGACCAGGCGAAAACGATTACGGCTCAGACTGGCGGCCGTTTCAAGACAATAATGGACTGAGCGGACACGGGTTTGTCGGCGCCGTTCCGTTTCTAGCTGCTGCCGAAATGACCGATAATCGGCTTTACAAATCGGCCTTCTATCTCGGTTCGACCTTGCCGGCGCTTTCGCGAATTGCCGACCGCGGTCATTATGCATCCCAAGCATTCTTGGGTTGGTACGTGGCATTCCTGGCCAGCAAGGCGGTTAGCGAAACTCAATGGTCCCAACGGGGACTTGAAGTGCATCCTTTCGCGAACGAGTCTGGTTCGGGACTCATGGTTGGTCGAAGATTCTAAATGAGCCGCGTGAAAGGGATAAAAAAATTAGGTGGCACCGTAACTTGGCCCGTTACTTGTTAAAGACATCGAGGCCATGAAAGCCGAGTTCAACGAGGCCCAAGTCGATTGGCAAATGATCTACTACTCTGGAACCGTCCACTCTTTTACCCACGCCGACGCCGGCAATGACACCGGAATGCCATACAGCCAAGGCAGACCAACCGAATACGCATAGGGTCGATCAGTATTCTGCCGACCGACGGCAATGACTTGAAAATTGCACTGCGCAGACTCTTCTTGTATGAAGTTTCGTTCTGTCATTATTGCCTCAAAACGAGTTGTTTGCTTTTGCATATTGGTTGCGGTCGAAAGAAGACGGAACCTGTTGTCGGCTTTTCCAGACGGAAGAAGGAACCGGAGAAAACGGAGAAAGGCAAGTGCTCAAGTTTCAATCCTCCGTTTCCTCCGTTCCCTCCTGTTCAATTTCTTTGTCTTGGTCTTCAGCAGTCGTCAACTTCGCTACATTCAACTCAGCCGCCTGATTGTATCGTTCTCGTATTCAGCGTTCAGCAGGCTAAAGGCGGAAGCAGGAAAACTGCAGTTGTCGCGTGACGCGGGCCTGTTTGAATTAAAGATACGAGTAAAAACCGGCATTTCTCAACGTCAATATCGTAACAATTGGCAAGTGCAAGGAATTAGCTGGGTCTGTTTCGAAAAGGCGGTTCTCTAAACTACAATTGTAGTTTCGCATGCGCGGGGCATTCTGGTGAATTGTCGCTGCGGGCATTTGGACATTAGGCAAAGGGAAATGAACGATCAAGCTGAAGCCGTTTACAAATCAGCACGACCGCAGCGCGCCGGTTCCGCCACCGGTGTCTGGTTGGGGTCGATTTTGGTCATCGTGGCGACACTTGGGGTTCTCGCGGTACTTGCGTATTGGAAGTACCTGGAAATCCAGGCAGCGATGAAAATGGGACCGCCTCCGGAAATGCCGGCCTACGTCGGCATCCAGCCGATTGGCAAAATTTCTTGGCGGAATTCGACAGGGAGTACGGGCACGAACATGGCGCCTCGCTCGATCACCGTGAACAACGAATTGCCGGGCACCGTCTCTGAAGTTCTTTTCCAATCGGGCCAGATCGTGGAAGAAGGAATGAAGCTGTTGGAGCTCGACTCGAGCGTCGAAAATGCCCAGCTGAAAGCAGCTATGGCGCGCGAGCAGTTTGCCTTGACGACGCTTGAACGAAACCGGCAAATGGCGGCCAGCAACGCGATCGCAGCCAACGAACTCGACGAGATTGAATCCCGCTGGCGTCAAACACAGGCCGAAGTCGAGGAGCTGCGGGCGATTATCGCTCGAAAAACAATCGTTGCTCCCTTTCGTGCGCGAGTTGGTTTGTCTGACGTTCAAAAGGGACAATATCTCAACTCGGGCAGCCTGATCACGACGTTGCAAAGCGTCGAGAATCATCTGCTCGTCGAATTCACGCTGGCCCAGACTGTCGTCAACCAAATTCAGTCTGACGCTACCGTGGAAGTCCTCGTTGCCGGGAGAATTCTGACTGCACGAATCACGGCCATCGATGCTCAGGCCGATCGCCAGACCCGCAATGTGCGAATTCGCGCAACCCTTCACGATCCGCCAAAGTCAATGAGCGTTGGCGATTCGGTACCAGTCAAAATCGAATTCGGCCCGCAGATTGAATTGCCTGCGGTTCCGGCAGAAGCCGTTCGCCGATCGCCCCAGGGCACTTTTGTTTTTCTCGCGATCAAGAATGAAGCAGGCGAGTTAAGGGCATCCGCACAGTCGGTCATCCCGGCCACTTCGGTTGGATCGAAAGTAGGCATCGCCAGCGGCGTATCCGTGGACGACCAAGTCGTGGTCGAAGGCTCATTCAAACTACTGGACGGGGCCTTGATTGCGCCGGCAGAAATCAATACTCCAACGGATACGGGAAAGTGACAGTCGACTCTGTCCAGAATATTCATGCGTGCCATCACCGACCGTTTTATTGAGCATCCCGTTCTAGCGATTGTCGTTAACCTGGCGATTGTGCTGGTGGGTTTGTTTGCGATACGGGCTTTGCCCGTGCAACAGTATCCGACGCTCGAAAGCACCTCCGTCGTCATCACAACGTTCTACATTGGGGCCAGTGCCGAGACTGTTCGGGGATTTCTGACGACGCCGATCGAACAAGCGGTGAGCAGCATTGCGGGCATCGACTATATGGAATCGACTTCAACCGCAGCGGTCAGCATTGTCACGATTCGGCTGAAGCTGAATCACGACAGCACCCAAGCCCTCGCGGAGATCAACGCGCGATTGCAACAGATTCGCCGCCAACTTCCGGCCGGTTCGGAATCGCCATCAGTCGATTTGCAGCGGGCCGACCGGGCCTTTGCTTCGTTCTATATCAGCTTTACTTCGGACCGCTTCGATATTCCTGGCTTGACAGACTGGCTGTATCGAAACATTCAGCCGCAGCTCTCGACGTTACCGGGCATTCAGCGAATTGGGGTCGAAGGGGGGCAGAATCCGGCGATGCGAATCTGGATTTCTCCGCAACGCCTGGGTGAATTGAATCTGACGCCGGGCGACGTCTACAGCGCCCTTCAGCGAAACAACTATATCGCTGCGCTCGGACGGTTAAAAAATGACACCGTTCAAATTGACTTGTTGACCAACACGGATTTGCAGACGGTCGAAGAGTTCCAAGAGCTGATCGTTTCGCGTCGCAACGATGCGACGATTCGGTTGAAAGATGTTGCGAAAGTTGAACTCGGTTCCGAGGAGCCGATGATGAACGCGTTTTATCAGGGCAAAAAGTCGGTTTACGTTTCGGTTTGGCCATTGCCCGGCAGCAACGAGATCGAAGTTTCGCACCAACTCCAGAACGAGCTGGAACGGTTGAGGCCTGGCTTACCAGCCCATATCGACATGCAGCTGGCCTTCAACGGCACGACGTTCATGGAGGATGCGATTCACGAGATTGGAGAAACGCTGTTTGAAACCGTGATGATTGTTGGGCTGGTTGTGTTTTTGTTTCTCGGTTCCATTCGAACCGCGATCGTGCCGCTGGTGGCCATGCCGGTTTCGCTGATCGGAGCCACGATTGCCATGTTGGCGATGGGTTTTTCGTTGAACTTGCTGACAATCCTCGCAATCGTTTTGGCGGTCGGGTTGGTTGTCGATGACGCGATTGTTGTTGTGGAAAATGTGCAACGGCATGTGCAAAACGGCAAATCAAGATTGCAAGCGGCGCTGATTGGCGCGCGAGAATTGCTCGGTCCAATCATCGCCATGACGATTACGTTGGCAGTCGTTTATACGCCGATCGGATTTCAGGGCGGGCTGACGGGCATGCTATTCCGCGAGTTTGCTTTTACGCTTGCCGCTGCGGTTTTAGTTTCTGGAATGGTCGCGGTAACGCTCTCGCCGGTCATGAGTTGCATCATGATTCATCCGTCCGGGCAAGAAGCCTGGCTGACTCGGGTAGTTAACTTAGTGTTTGATCAAGTGCGAAGGATATACGCCGGTTTATTGCGAGTTGCCATGGATGTGCGCTGGTCGATTGCCGCTGCCACGATCATCATCGCCTTGGCGGCAGCGCCTCTGTACATGTTCAGCGGCAAGGAACTTGCACCGGTCGAAGACCAAAGCGCTATCGCACTGATTTTGGAAGCAGCTCCGGATTCGACTTTGGCGTCGACCTCCAAATGGACAGAAGAGATGTCGGCCAAATTGGAGAAAATCCCCGAATTCGAAAACATGTGGGGGATCGCCCAGAGTAGCGGCGGGTTTGGTGGTTTGGAGACCGTTCCTTTTGACCAACGAAATCGCAATACCCAGGAAATTCAGCCGGACGTCATGCAGCTTGTATCGCAAGTTCCGGGAGTCAACGCGTTTCCATTCACACTTCCCCCGTTGCCCACTTCCGGTTACTCGGCCGTCGAGATGGTTATCAAAAGTGACAAGCCAATCGAGGAAATGGCAGACTCGGTCCGGGAGATTCTCGAGCGAAGCACCAAGGCCGGCAAGTTCATGTTCGCCAACAGCGATTTGAAACTTGACTTGCCACAGGCGAAAGTTGATGTCGACCGGGACAAGGTGGCGGACCTGGGCATGGACTTGGCGATGATAGCCCAGGAACTGGGAGTGTTGTTGGGCGGTGGCTATGTCAATCGCTTCAACCATTTCAATCGCAGCTACGAAGTCATTCCGCAATTGGCGGCGGCCGACCGGGAATCGTTGGGCGGCTTGATGGATTTGAAGATTCGCAGTCCAAGCGGTGACCTGATTCCTGTCTCAAGTTTCGCCCGCATTTCTGCCGGCACAGCTCCCCGCAGTCTGACGCGCTTCCAGCAACAAAGTGCGATCAAGATCACAGCGGAAGTTTTTCCGGGAGTTACCAAGCAGGATGGTCTGGACACGATGGAGAGAATTGCCCGCGAAGTGATCGGACCGTCGGCGGCCATCGACTACGCTGGCCAATCGCGGCAATTGCGGGAAGAAGGCTCGGCACTGGCCGTCAGCCTGGGATTTGCGCTGATCATGATTTATCTGGTGCTGGCGGCACAATTCCATTCATTCCGGGATCCTTTGATTGTGTTGTTGGGCTCCGTGCCGCTGGCGATTTCCGGTGCGCTTGCGCTTACCTTTCTGGGTTCGACCACCATCAACATTTACTCGCAAGTCGGCTTGATCACGCTGGTTGGACTGGTCGCGAAAAACGGAATATTGATTGTGGAGTTTGCCAACACCTTGCAGGCAGGTGGCAAGTCGAAATGGGACGCGATTTATGAATCGGCCCAGACCCGTTTGCGGCCGGTTCTGATGACCTCGGCGGCAACGGTCTTTGGCCACATGCCTCTGGTGTTCGTCGAAGGTCCAGGAGCCGAGGCCCGCAACAGTATCGGTATCATCCTCGTTGCCGGCATGGCGATCGGCACTTTCTTTACGCTGTTCGTTGTTCCCGCCCTCTACATCCTAATCGCTGCCCAGCACAAACACGGTGAGCTTGACCCATTGCTGGCAAGCGACGTCTCCGGGCGATAATCGTTGGCGGTTGGCATCAACCGTCAAGGACGGTTCGCAGATTACCACGCTGGTCGACACGGCACCTTCACCATACATGTAAACTAGCCGTGAGTGAAAATCTGATCTATCCAACCCACGGACTTTTGAAGATTTGGAACTCTAACGATCACAGCAACGATGTCCTTGTTCGTCGATCTCAAACTCTCGCAACGTCTTGAGCGAGCTGAAGCACTTGCCAATCGGCGTTTTATAGAGGCCAAACAAAAGGCCTTCCCTGGAACGGAGGCTACTTGGAGCGAAGTCGCAGGCGCGTACGCGATGTTCGACACGAAGCAGTCGCCACTGACGCAGACTCTTGGGCTTGGTGTTTTTAGAATGCCAACGGATGATGATTTTGCGCGAATCGAAAAATTCTTCGCAGATCGCGGCGCGCCGATCTTTCATGAGATCAGTCCCGCTCCAGATCAGTCGCTGCTTGGAAGGCTACACGAACGCGGCCATTACCCAATCGAATTGACAAACATTTTCTATCGCAACATCGACGATGGTTGGTCGATTGAAGTGTCAAAGCAAAGTTGTCGGCAGTGGATTTCGAAAAGACGGCGTCCACTTTTGGCCTTTTCGCCAAATCCAACTCTTCGCAAACGCCGAATACTTTGTGCACGGTTATTACCTCCCAATTAAAGTCGCCACGTGCTTGCCTCAGACTGTCGATGGGCCGGGGGGAGGAGGAGAGCCGTCTTCGTTCAATGTGACTCGGTGGCCCTTTGCTTTGAGCCGCTTCTGCAGGTCCCAACGCATCGCCAGCGCTGCCAGATCGGCGACCAACAACAGCCCCCATAACAACCAGGTAAAAATATTCTGCCACGTTCCCGGCTCGGGTTTCCAGCGAATTCCCAAGTCTTTTGCGGTTCCCGCCACGAACATTGACACAGTCGGAATGATGAATGCAGCCAGAAACAAAACGGCGATTCGCATCCCACAGCCCAGCCCGGGGCCCCAAAACGGCGGTCCATACTTCAGCAGATGCTGGACGCTATGCCAAAGATTTCGAATCGCATGCAATGACGCCACAAGAATCGGCCAGTGAATCTGGTGGCTGTAAATCCACTCCCAGGCAATCTGAAGATCACGAATCAGTTGACCTTGAAACGATGCCTGTTGGTATCGCGAATGCACATATCCGGCGATCAATAACAGTACACCCACGATCAGCAGCGCGCGAATCGATTCCCAGGAATACTTCCGAAGTTCCACATGCCTAAAGTAAAGAGCGAGTAGAGGTAGAACCAGGAGGTAGGCGAGATACTCCGCCACCATGGGAACCAGCATGTGCCACAGACTCGCTTGGCCCACAACAATTGCCCACGCCAGACTCGCGGCTAGAACGATTGACCAGATGATTTCAACGACGGCCTCGCGCACCGTCAGCTCGCCCCCTGTGCTCGTAAGCAAATGTTGGGCCTCATGGACGGTAAAGTTCTTGTCCAGATTGGACGTATTCGTTCGCTGGGAACGTTTTCCCTTTGGCATTTCACTCTTTCCCGTCCATTCGCCAGGTGGCTCGATCAAAGATTTTTCCGATTCGTTTTTTTTCGGACTTTGTCGTAAAGTCAGTGGACTTATTGCCGATATTGCTTTGGCAATGTAATTCGATTCGTTAATTCTGGAAAGTCGACAGTCCCAAACAGGGACCCCTTAAGAAATGAACCAAGGCGTAGACTATTGGCCCAAGTGAGGTCCTCTTCGCCGCTTGCGCAGGCAACGTCGACTCAATTCTCACGGATGAACCGGTCGAAAGGATGTTTGGGGTTTTGTAGCCAGGCTGAGTCGATGGCTAACTAAAGACCGCTTGCATTACAGGTTGTGAGCTGTATTTCTGGGCCAGCGTTTCGTTCATGAACAACGTCAGTTGTTGACCATTCGGACAATTCACCGTGTATTCACCCTGTGCCAAAGCGCCAGGTTGGGTGCGAACGAAGATCAGAACAAAAGGCTCGCGAAATTCTTCCGGAAGATTGGAATCGCGGCCCGAGCGGTATTCCACACCAGCCAACTTGAGCCGTTTTCGCCCAGGGCTACGTGCTGAGGACGGACCAGTCACGGTGAAAAACTGGCCTTTCAACGCTTCCCATGTTTGAATTTCCTGGGACAAATCATCTCCTGCCAACAGAGGACGTGTCCAAACCAGTCCCGCGGCGACAACCGCGCCAGTGACCAATGCGCTTCGGCGCGATGGAGAACAATTCTCAGAAGTTTTGTCTTGCATAATAACACTCTCGTTCGTAATGTTGAGTTAATTCATAATTCAAAGCCATTTAACGAAGGTTCCAGCGCGGACTCGCCAAGCTAGTCATCGTTCGATTCTTTTTCAGATTTTTTCAAGTTGTCGACTTCGTGTCTCTGCCATTCCTGTAATGAAATGATTCCATTCTTATTGTAATCGCGCTTCAAAAACTGTTGCAAAATCTCGTCGGCCCAGTCGGTCGCGAATTCATGCATCTCGATTTGGCCATTCTGGTTGCGATCCATTTCCGAAAAATTGGCCGACACAGTATGGGTT
>JBEBGH010000220.1:0-9143 GCA_040081565.1 Pirellulaceae bacterium | reverse complement strand
GTTTCATTTTTTGGTTGGGATTTGGGTTCTGGTTGCAATGTTCGTGGGATTAATTGGCGAACGGATCGCGAACTTTTTCTCTGGCCGACCGGGCGATCGAATGCAAATTACGACGAAGCGTGCGGGAGGTTGGAATAAATCTCTTTGGGTGGCCCCATTGTTTTGCGCGGCGTGTACCTTGGTAGCAACGCTACCTTCCCTATTGGTTGAAAGAAATGTGGATTACCAATCGCAAGTTTCCGCGGCCAGGATCCAAGTCCACCAACGCTTGACCCACCATTTGTTGTTCAACGGATTTGCGACAGAGCGAGTAGCGGCGTTTGCGGCACTGATGGTATTGATGTTTGTCGTCACCAGACTTGAGCGGGTCAGCGACGTGCCGCCGTTATGGCGACGATTTGTCGGGGTAAGCTTGTTGATTTCTTTTTTTGGCCTGGTGCTTTCGGCGATTGCGGAAGCGGGGAGCAATCGCGCAGACTTTGCCAATGGGTTGTTAAGGTTGTATTGGTTTCGTCTGGCCGATTTCGCGGTGCCGAGCTACATCGCGATTTCTTTGGCTGGCGTGTTGAGTGAACGGCTTAAAACACGTCGTATCAATGCCAAACTTGTTGCCCTTTCGTTAGGATTGCTGGCGGTCGCCTTTGTGCTGAACAAAATGGATCAACAGGGTGATCGTCGCCCTTTTGCTGACGCAGCCGCGTTGCCAACCTACGACGATGACCCGACGCGGACTTGGGAAACGTACAAGAATTGGCGCGCGGTATGTCTTTGGATTCAGGAAAACACGCCAGCGAATTCAATATTTGTGACGCCTGCAGATCAGCAGACCTTCAAATGGTACGCGCAGCGACCCGAAGTCGTTTGCTGGAAGGACATGCCTCAAGATGCTGAATCGCTTTTGGAGTGGTGGCAGCGAGTTCAGCAATTGGCCCTGGTCGAACGGTCTTATCCTAATGGAATCGCGGCCTATTCCGACGAACAACTTCTGAGTTTGGCAAAGAAGTACAAAGTCGATTACTTTTTGATTTCACAAAAGAACTGGGAATCCGTACCTCATTCGCTGCTGACGAATGTGGTCTATCCCGAACAAGCAGAGGCGCGAACAACATTTGTCGTTGTCAAAGTGCCAGAATAGTTCCTAAATTCGAGACTACGGCTCGCGGATGCTCGAATCGAGACTGCGAATCAATGGGTAAAGGAAATACTCATAGACGCGACGACGTCCCACCTTGATCTCCGTGTCGGCCAGAAGTCCGGGTCGCAAGCGGAAGGAATCAGGGACATGTTCTAGGACCGTGTCCTTCGTCAACTCGACTCGGGCAATAAATGTCAGTTCGCGTGGCATGCCGGCAGAAGCGTCTCGTTCAATCGAATCCTCGCTGATCGTACGGATGACACCCGTCAGGTAACCATGCCGTTGGTAGGGAAGCGACGACAGTTTGATTCTTACTTCATTCCCGATCTTCACCTGTCCGACGTCCTTATCGGGGATCTTGATTTCTACTTCGATCGGTGCGTCCGTAGGGATCAGTTTGAACAATGGCTCTCCAGACTTGGCGGTCGAGCCAACGGTCCGATCGGCCACTTCGAGAACGTAGAATTCTTTATAGGGCAGGTCGTTAGGAACGCGGATTTCCACCAGTTCTTTCGCTCGATTTGCCTTATTGAGCAATTGATCATTTTCGGAAATCTCGCTGTACGTTTGGGCCATTAACTTGGCGATTTCACTTCTCCAGTTGGCTTCAAAAGCGGCTTTGCGGTCCGCCAAGGCAGTCATCTCCGCTTCGATTTCTTTGGTCTTGCCCTCCAGAGTTTTGATTTCGGCAATAGTCTTTTGAACTTGGAGCTGTTTGTCTTGGCTTTCGATTTCCGATTTATACTCACGCTCAGCAAGTTCGGCCCACTTCTTTGCGATATCTCGAAGGACAGTCAATAGTTCGTTTTGTGTTTCGATATTGATCGAGTTATTGGCAATCTGCAATTCGAGCTTCTTATGTTCCGACGCGAATTCGGCGATTTTCGATTTGTATTCGCTTTTGCGCTCGACGTAGGAACTGTATTGAGTCGTCCACGCCAGGTCGCCCTCGTGTCCAGCAATTGAAAACTCGATGCCATCTCTTTCCGCCTTGAGTCGCTCGAATGCAGCCTCGAATGAGTTAAGCTTGGCGACAACCTGGTTCACGTCGGCTTCCGAAAACGTTGGATCGAGCGTTGCCAACAGATCATTCGCTTTGACGATTTGTCCAAAGCGAGCATGAATTTCGCGGATAGGCGCATCGGCCGCCGTCTGAATTATGATTGCCTTGTCGATGACGAATTTACCCGGCGCGGTCACGACTCGGTCAACTTCGGCCCATGCAGCCCACAAGCAAACGGCACCGATCAACGCAAAAACGGTATACAGCGTCCAACGCGCGCCGCCGGGAATGCTGCGTTGCTCGATTTCGACCGCATCCGGCTGAAATTCCGTGATCGTGTCGAGCACACGAGGGTTTTTTCGACGGATTTCATCGCGAACTTGTTGACGCTTCCGGTCACGTTCGCGCTGAACGTCTTCTTTTAGATTCGGCCGACCTGTTGTTGCCATAAATCCCTGTAAACCTTGCAAGATTCCAGAAGTTGTTTGTGAGTGCCGACCGCATCAACTTTTCCTCGTTCCAGTACGACAATGAAGTCGCAGGTGGTTAACGTCGTCAAGCGATGGGAGACAATAATAACGGTCCGACCCTTGGCGATCCGAGCCAGGTTTCTTTGCACGATGGCTTCGCTTTCCGGATCCAGGGCGCTGGTTGCCTCATCGAACACCAAGATCCGTGGATCGGTCAGCAATGCTCGAGCGATTGCCAAACGCTGCTTTTGCCCGCCTGACAAATTCGATCCGTTTTCTTCGAGCAATGTATCATACGACTGGGGCAAGCGTTCGACAAATTCGTCGGCTCCCGCGAGTTTGGCCGCGTAAACAACTTCGGTGAAACTCGTATTGGCTTTTGCCATCGAAATATTCTCGCGGACGGAACCGCGAAACAAGAAATTGTCTTGTAACACGACGCCGATATTCTGACGGAGGTGAGACACGTCCAATTCCCGAATATCCAGGCCGTCGACACGGATCAGCCCGCTTTGTGGCACATACATGCCCTGGAAGAGGCGCGTCAACGTTGTTTTTCCGCTTCCGCTCCGTCCGACGACTCCCACAACACTGCCGACAGGAATCTTCAGCGATACATCGTCGAGGGCCGGAGGCAGGGAAGGCGAGTAGGTGAAAGTAATTTTTTCGAATTCGACATTGCCCTGGATTGCCGGACGCAAGCCGTGTCCCACACCGGCTTCTTTAGGTCGATTCATCACCGTACCCAACATCCGAACGCTGAGGGCCGTTTCTTGAAACGCATGAATCAACGAAACCAGTTGAACAAGCGGTCCAGTGACTCGTCCCGAAATCATTTGGAAGGCGATCAAGGCCCCCACGGAAATCTCGCGGTTGATGACATCGCTGGCGCCAAACCAGATGACGGCAATCGTCATCAACTTTTCAAGTAGTTTGGAAATGGTCGTGGCAGTTATCGAGATCTTGCCTACACGAAATTGCATCGCCACGGATTCCGCGGAACGTTGGTCCCATTTTTTTCTCTGCACCGGCTCCATGCTGAGGGCCTTCACGGTTTGCGCCCCGTGAATTGTCTCGATCAACATGGCTTGGCGATTGCCTTCCGCCTCGTACAAGGCTTCCAAGCGCCGGCGATACGGTCCCAGCAAAAGAAAGATGTTGATCGCCAACATGCCTGTGAAGCCGAGAACAATCAGCGTCAGTTTCACGCTATACAACAGCATGATCGGCAAGAAAACGAATAGTGCTGCGGTGTCTAGCAGCGTTAAAAACAGACTACCGGTCAAGAACTCCCGGATCTTCGAGGTCTGCTGCATGTGTTTGGACAACACGCCAGCCGTGATCTGCTCGAAAAAGTTCATCGGCAGCGAAAGCATGTGCTGGAAGGTCCTGGTCGAAACACGGACATCGATTTTGGATGTCGCATGCAACAGCAAAAATCCTCGCAGGAAATTCAATACCGCGTCGAAAACAAGTGCGACGCAAATGCCGATGGTAATCGCGTGCAAAGTTTGCATCGCGTTATTCACCAACACTTTGTCGATCACCAATTGAAAATAAAGCGGAACAACAAGGGCAATAATCTGAATGACTATCGCGGCAATCGCTACGTCTGTAAAAGTGGTCCATTGCCGAAAGATCTCGGGCAAGAACCAACGTAGACTGAATGGCTGGTTTTGGTCCAGTAATCGATAGGTCTTCTTGGAGAGCATTACCTGCCCGCGCCAGGATCGCTCAAAGGCTTCTTGGTTCAAAAAAATGAAGTCCGGGCGATCGGCCAGGGGATCGTAAATGGCGACTTCGGTGATCGTTTTTCCGGCCTCGCTTTGGGCCTTGCGCACACCGACGACAATCACAAAGTTTCCGTTTTCCAGTTTGGCCATGACCGGAAAGGCCTGTTGCATCTTGTCCAGATGCGCCCAGGTGATTCGGGTCATGCGAGCTTTGAGACCAAGGTCGCGGGCCATTCTTAGCAAACGTGCGTCAGTGGGCTCGCCATTTTCCAAAGAATATTCGTGGATTAACCGATCGGCGGCAGCATCCAATCCGTGGTGCCGAGCGATTAACGACAGACAGCGGGCCGCGGTATGCTCGGATTTCGCCTCTTCGTCAACGGGTGTTTGATCTGTTGGTTCGGAAGAGGCTGAATCGTTTTCGGTGGATGGTGAAATCGCAGGACGATTTTCGGAGCCATCTTCGTTGACACGAAACGCCGAATCGATCGCATCAGTTTCTGGCCTGAGCTTGGATTCTGAATCGGGTTGTCGCGGATCGTTGGACATGGTTGGTGTGTGTTCGCAGCGGCTCCCAAACCAGGGATACCGCAATTCATTGCAGCCCGTTTATGCCAAAAAAAAACCTCGCCGGGTCACCGACGAGGTTTAGGTATCTAATTGCCGGTCTAGCAGTCTAGATTGGAACCGCGACATATCCGTTTGGAGTTTGGAAATCCGTAATACGGAATTGCTTTTTCTCGTCGGAAGAACCGGTATAAACGGAATTCAAGTCGATTTGGCGACCAATCAAGGCTCCGTTCTTGTCGACAATCCGAAGGGTTTCGACTTGCGAAGACCCGTTATTCATGTCGGTAATTGTCATGCCACCCAGTGATTGCTTCGAATCCAACGTCAATTCGATCCGCAAATCCTTGAGTCCAGTACCTGTTCGCCAGAAGGTGAAGTCATTTTGCAGAGCGTCATAATTACCGATCAAGTCACGGAATTCGATGACATCTAACCCGCCTTGGGAATCCTCGCGAATAACATCGCGCCCGTCGCCCATTGACCAGGTATAGGTGTCGCTACCGCTACCTCCACGAATGATATCGTTTCCGCCGAAACCGCTGATGCGATCGTTGCCTTCGCCGGCGAAGATCAAATTGACCATTTCGTTGCCGAAGATGGTATCGTTATTTCGCGTTCCTCGAGCATTTTCAAGTTTCGCACCGAACGGAACGATCAGAGCATTCGCCCGACCGTTGAGAGAGCTGTAATGCCCTTCACGCAAATCGATTGTGGCCGCGGCAACTTGATTGCCAAAGTTAATCGTATCGTTGCCGTTTCCGTCCCATACGGACTGCAAGTTATTGTCGTTCAAGTCCCAACGATATTGTGTATCGCCTGAGTTGAACGCCATATTTGCGCCGTAGAGGCGTTGCAGTTCGACGATGTCATAAACTGTGAACGTCGTCGCGTAGCCCCGATTGTTGGCACCGTCGGCAGGTGCACGTCTGGAATCGGTGTAACTCATAATCGTGACTTGACTGTCATCTAACCACGATGGAAGGACCGGGTCGCCTTCGAATGGATGTTTGAAGCCCATCGAGTGACCGATTTCGTGGTAGTAGGTCAACCAAGCATAAGATCCACGAACACCACGGTCCGGATGATCTGGTGCCGTTGGACCTGCATCACTTACCCAAATATCCCCAACGGGATCGAACGTCCCAGTTTCAGAAATTGGGCCATAGGCATAGGCTTGCGACCCAGTTTGTGTGTTCATGCCCCAAACGGTTTTTGCAGCTCCTGGATTCGGCTGCCACGGGAGTTCGATAAATCGCACGTTAGCATATTTTTCAATGTCTAAATAGATCGCCCGAATCGCTTCTCTTGCCTCGGGAGTTAACGCTTGAAAAGAAGTAACTTCCGATGAATCTGGGGCATAGTAGGGTACTACGGATTCAGCAAATTGGTAAGTAACAATTGTCTTGCCGTCCGTTTGATTGTCCCATCGCCCAAATGACTGAAGTGCGCGATTGGCAACCGGCTCGGTATTGACATTTAGTCGTTCCCAATCCGTCCAAAACAAACCGTTATTGGCCCGCACATAAATTTCGTCGAGCGATCGACCGCGGTCACTCATCGCAGCGCGAATTTGTGTATTCGCCATTTGTCCTGGGGACAGTTCGTATACTTTGTCTTGCAACAGAGCATTTCCGTTAACCACGATGCGTGCCGATGTAATGTCGTTATTGCGATCGTAGACTTCGTATTTCGTGTAATTGGGCCCATTATCCCCTTTGGAAAACAAAGCAGAAAGCTGGGTGGTTTCCAATGCGTCGAAGACCAACTCCGTACTGGTCACATCCAAAGCAGGGCGAGGCACAGCTTTGATTGTTCCAGTAACAACTTGGCTGATGTAAGTGCCATCACTCACTTGCATACTAAAGAATTCGACTTCACTCTGGTTGGCATATTGGTATCGCACGGTTTCGAGTTGTGAATAGGGAACCGTGAAGAAAACACCTTGTTGTTGGGGAACGCCATTGACCGTGAAATAACCACTGCCTGCGCTGACCCCCGAATCACGGAAGGAAATCGACTTGATCGTGTTTCCATCCGCATCGGACACTGTAAAGAACGGTCGAACCGTCGCGTTTACACCTGTCGCCGCTTGGACATTGACCGCGTTTAGAACAGGAGCAAATGAATTACGAGTCGTCGTAATCGAAAAGCTTTCGATGCTGCTCATAAACTTGCCGTCGGTTGCCCGTACGCTGAGCGTTTCGGTAAACGGTCCATAGACCGCCGAGACAAACCGCAATCGTTGCAGGTTCTCGGGCAAAACAGAAAACCAAAGGCCACTGGTCACTCGTACGCCATCGTATGTGAAATAGCCTGAATTCGGATGCGCCTGCGGGTCGAGGAATTCAAAACGTTGAATCGCATTGCCATCACGATCGGTTGCACTCACCAAATCGGATACCAAGCGAATTTCGTTCGCGAGTATTGAACCGCTTACGGTAGAAACCTCGGGAGCAAAAAAGTTCTGGTTGATCGAAGTAATCGCGCCGCTGGCGATGCTGCTCCAACGACCATCGTAAACCTGAACACTGATGGTTTCCTGATCAGCCACCAAACCAGCCTGGTAAACGATGCTGCCAATGTCGGCCGCAGAAACTTCAATCCATTGATTGGCAGCGACCTTGACCCCATTCCGGATAAAGAAGCCGGAAGTGGCCAAGCTACCGTTGTCGCGGAATCGATACGTGAGAATTGGATTGTTGTCCAAATCCATCACATCAATGAGCGACAAAAAAGATTTCTTTTCCGAAATCTCAATTGAAGTTGGTTTTACGGACACCAAGGGCGCAAAATTATTGGCCATACTTTTTGTTCCTGAATCTAATACCAATCAGATTTGATAGCTGCAAGTTTTTACGGCAAGTCCTTCCCATTCTACTCAAATTTGTCAAAAAATCGACTAAAAATTTGGCGACTTGGGGGGTGCGTTTGCCGTGGTTTTCTGGCCGGCCCCGACCGCTTCGTTTTGTTGGTTTTGGCGAATCAGGCCAGCATCAATCAACTGTTTAACGAGATTTTCCATCGCGCTAAAGCTTCGTAAAAACCCCTCGGGAGGCATTACGATTCGGCATTTGGGTGCCAAACGGGGCTTATTGTCGTCCGAACTTTGACTCCCAATCAGGGAGACCAAGTCCATCCGAACCATTCCGCCGGTCAGGGAAATTTCACCAACTGTGTCCGCAAAAATCTCGTCTTTATTATCCATTTAATCTCTTTCTAGGGTGGAGGCGACACGTCGGGCGAAATTCCGCTAGCTGTCCAGTCCGAACGTGGAAACACAATAAATGTATCGGCAGACAGAATTTTCTTCAAGAAAAAAAGGATTGTATTTCGCCCATTTTTCCGACATCCGTCGTTTAGGGTGTGCCAAACCAAAGCTAATTGGCAATTTGTGCCAGCAGTATCAGGACAGACTAGCCGGATTCGTAAACCAATTCGGTACGTTTCGTCTCGACAGCATTTCGCCAAATTCCTATAAGCCTCTGCGGTCGAATCAACCTCTGCCCCAGTTAAACATCCGCTCAACGCCCGAAAACGAGTTGGCTAATCAATCTCATGAATACTAAAACGGCATCCACAACAGGCGTCAACTTTTGGCAAGCCTTTCGATCGACCATTCGCGGAATCGATGCGCCTCAGCAATTGGCTTGGGGACTCACGATTGGATTGATCGCAGGCGTCATGCCCAAGTTCTCCGCGATTCCATTCTTGTTGCTCCTATTTCTTGTGCTCAGCCGCGCGAATTTAGCAACTGGAATTTTCGGAGCAATTGCCGGGCATTTTCTGGGACACTTCTTGATGCCCATGTTCGATTCAGCTGGATACTGGTGCTTGACCAGTCCTGTTCTGCAAACGCCTCTTTCGTCCGCACATGAGTTGCCGTTCGTCGCTTGGCTGTGCATCAACAACACAATCGTTGCCGGTTCAATTTTTTATTCAATCTTGGCGCTGATCCCGTTGTACGTTCTCTCGCGAGTTCTTTGCGGCTGGCTGCAACCCTGGTTAGTCCTAAGGTGGCGCAATTTCACACAAACGAAAACACACCACGCCTAAGCTACTCGGCAAGACCTGGAACCCATTAGTTCACGGATTCGAATTATGGCCCGTTACAATTATCTGCTCGCTCGCATCGTAATTCTGGCGTTGATTTCGCTGATCCTCTGGATGAGTGCGAAGCCGCTAAGTCGACAAATTGTTCAACAGTACCTTGACAATTTGACTGGCACCAAAGT
>JBEBGH010000558.1:0-2373 GCA_040081565.1 Pirellulaceae bacterium | reverse complement strand
CGGCTTTGCGGTTCGCCGTCGCACTTCGCAACACGTGGTCGGTGACCTCCATTTCGGAGCAAATGTCGCTCAGGTTATCACCCATCAACAAGATGATCCGGTGGTCCCGCGCGACCATGGCACGGCGAGATAACTTGTCGCCACCCCGACCTTCCGCGTCGTTGCGGGTCAACACGTTGTTTTCGTCCGCACAGATGCCGAGTTTTTTCAGATTGTTGACGGTCGCCGTCTTCACTTCATCTCGGCGGTTGGTGATGAAGAAAACCTTAACGCCCAGTGCATTCGCGGCTTTCAAAAAATCGCAAGCGCCGGGAATCAAGCGAGCCCGTTCCTCATTGCACCAGGCGTTCCAATTTTCTTGGGTGTATTCGGTCTTCTCGATGATATTTCGGGCATTGTAAGCCGAATTGTCGAGCACCGTCTCGTCGAGATCGAGAATGACGGCTGGTGGTTTGCCGAAGTAACCCCCTTCGGCTACCTGAACCTCGTCCGCCGACCAATGCCCATCACTCAAGCCGATGTTCATTTGATATTGAGCCAGCCGGTAGGACTGCCTCGCCAATAACTGGTACTCGGCGGCCGTTTGCATCCAAGCGACCGAGTTAAAGCGGGGATCATCGTGAATGACGATATCCTGTGCCGCGACGTGCGTGACGAGGACGCAACTCAAGATAAGAGATTGAAGAATGCCGATGACTTTTGTTGTTGAAAATGACATGGTTTGTTTCGTCAAAATTAACTGGGGCTGAAGGTTGGGACAATATACGCGTCAAAGCCTGCGGGGTTACAAATCCGTTGCCCTAGTCGATCCGGCACAAGCTTCTTAAAATAGGCGATTCATCATAACAAATAGCTACATAGTCAAAAACGAACATGAACAACAAAGCGAAGACTGCGATATCGCCAACGCGGGCCGAAAATTATCCAGAGTGGTATCAACAGGTCATCAAGGCTGCGGACTTGGCCGAAATCTCGCCCGTTCGCGGCTGCATGGTAATTAAGCCTTGGGGATATGGACTGTGGGAGAACACGCAGGCGATTCTTAACAAGAAGTTCAAGGACACAGGGCACGAAAACGCTTACTTCCCGCTGTTCATCCCGATCAGTTTCCTGGAGAAGGAAGCCCAACACGTAGAGGGGTTCGCCAAAGAATGCGCCGTCGTCACGCACCATCGCTTGGAACTCGGCGAAGACGGAAAACTCCATCCGGCAGGCGAACTGGAAGAACCCTTGATTGTCCGCCCTACGAGCGAGACCATCATCGGTTCGATGTTCGCCAAATGGATTCAGTCCTATCGCGACCTGCCTTTGAAGATCAATCAATGGGCCAACGTCGTCCGCTGGGAAATGCGTCCGCGAATTTTCCTCCGCACGGCCGAGTTTTTGTGGCAAGAGGGTCACACCGCTCATGCGACGGCCGAGGAAGCTTGGGAGGAAACGCGACTGATGCTCGACGTCTACGCAGACTTTGCCGAAAACTACATGGCGATTCCCGTCATCAAAGGCGAGAAGTCTCATGGCGAACGGTTCCCCGGGGCCGACTCGACGCTGACCATCGAAGCGATGATGCAAGACCGGAAAGCCCTGCAAGCGGGAACGTCGCATTTTCTCGGGCAAAACTTTTCGCGCGCTCAAGACATCAAATTCCAGGATCAGAACAGCACAGAAAGCTACGTCTACACGACCTCGTGGGGTATGTCGACGCGGATGATTGGGGCGTTGATCATGGCCCACAGCGACGACGATGGATTAGTACTGCCGCCAAAGATCGCACCGAAACAAATTGTGATCATGCCGATCTACCGGAACGACGAAGAGAAGGCCCGGGTTGTGGCTCATTGCGAGCAACTGAAACGTGATTTGGAGCTTGTGTCTTACATCGGAAAACCGCTGGAAGTTCAGCTGGATGCACGCGACGTGCGCGGCGGCGAAAAGAAGTGGCAACACGTGAAGCGCGGTGTGCCGCTGCGAGTCGAAGTTGGCCCTCGAGACCTGGAGAGCGATTCGGTTTTCGTGGGGCGCCGCGATCAAGACAAATCGAATGGCTTGGGCCGGAAAGAATTTCTGGCGAATGTCACGCAGATCCTGGACGACATCCAAGACAATTTGTTTCGCAAGGCAGCAGCATTCCGCGAAGAAAACACCCACACTATCACCGACTTGGGTGAGTTCAAGAAGTTCTTTACTCCGAAAAACGAGAATGAACCGGAAATTCATGGCGGCTTCGCACATTGTCATTTCGTCGACGAGCCAGGCGTTCGGGCCCACCGTCGCAGAATCGGGTCGTGCATCAGCCACGACGCGTCAGCCTACAAGTCGGCCTGGGGCGGAACGGTCCGATCGGGGTGGGCCGGGTAGTGTCCAACGCCGTAT
>JBEBGH010000219.1:0-9207 GCA_040081565.1 Pirellulaceae bacterium | reverse complement strand
CCAATATCGACAAAAAAACCCTTCCGCAATTCGCGACAGGGTTTATTTTTCTTCATGTTCTCAACGGATTTTACTTCTTCTCTTCCTTGCGATCGGCGATGACCTTTTCCTGAACATTGCCAGGTGTACGGCGGTAACCCTTGAGTTCCATCGTAAATGTCCCTTGACCTTGCGTCATACTTCGGAGGTCCGTGGCGTAACCGAAGGTCTCGCTCAACGGAACTTCACACACGATCAGGGCCGAGCCGTCTGCCTGTGAATCCGTCGACTCAATAATCCCGCGGCGTGATGTAATATCACCCACGATGCCCCCTTGGAATTGTTCCGGAGCTTCGATTTCGACTCGCATGACAGGTTCCAGAATAACCGGTTTGGTTTTCGGGAAGTATTCGCGGAAGGTATCCTTCGCACAAATTTGGAATGCCATTTCCGAACTGTCAACGTCGTGGTAGGAACCGTCTTTCAAGTGGCATTTGAAGTGAACCACTGGATACTTGGCCAACGTTCCCTGGCCAATCATGCTGCGCATGCCCTTTTCAACCGCTGGCACGAACTGCTTGGGAATACGACCGCTTACGATCGATTCTTCAAACTCGAATGGCTCGGGGTTATCTTCGGGCAGTGGTTCAAACGTTCCAACGATGTGTGCGTACTGACCGGAACCACCGGATTGTTTCCTGTGTTTGTAATTGAACTCGACTGGCTGGGTCGGCATTTCGCGATAGCTAACTTTCGGCGCACCGACTTCTACCTCGATGTTGTATTCACGTCGAATTCGCTCGACATAAATTTCAAGGTGCAATTCGCCCATCCCCGCCATGATCGTTTCACCGGTTTCTTCGTCGGTTGAAACCTGGAAGGTCGGGTCTTCTTTGCGGAAGCGTTGCAAGGCCTTGCCAAGTTTATCGCCGCCGGATCGATCCTTCGGCATGATCGCCATTTTGATAACGGCATCGGGGATAAACATGTTTTCCAGCGAACACATTTTGTTTTCAGCGGCGTAGGTATCACCTGAAGCGCAATCAACGCCCATGATGGCGACGATGTCACCAGCAGTCGCGCTGTCGATTTCCTCGCGTTTGTCCGCGTGCATTCGCACGATACGGCTGAAGCGTTCCTTGCGTTGTGTACGCTGGTTGTAGTACGTTTCGCCCTTCTTGATCGTTCCCTGGTAGATGCGTGTGTACGTGAGCTGACCGTACGGATCTTCCACGATCTTGAAGGTCATGCCAACAAACGGTGCACCCGGATCGGCCTTAAGCGGATATTCTTTGGTTTGATCTTCGTAGTCCTTGGCCTTGATTTGCCGATCGAGAGGCGAAGGCAAATAGCGAACGACCGCGTCCAGCAACAACTGCACGCCTTTGTTCTTGAAGGCACTACCAACGAAAACCGGCGTAAAACCCTGGTTTTGGCAGGCATTGCGGATTACTTCGTGGATCAGTGACTCCGGCACAGCTTCTTCGCTGAGCAACAACTCCATCATTTGGTCGTTGTACATCGATAGAGCTTCCAGCATTTCCTGGCGAGTCTCTTTGGCTTCGTCCAGCATGTCAGCTGGGATCTCTTCAAAGCGAACGGATTCGCCTTTCAGACCATCGAAATAAGCAGCTTTCATCGTAATCAGATCAATGACGGCTTCGAAAGTTTCGCCCGCACCGATCGGCAATTGCATCAGAACCGCATCGGCCCCTAGCTTGGTTCGCATTTGTTTGACGACTCGCCGCGCATCGGCTCCGGTACGATCCATTTTGTTGATGAACGCCAATCGGGGGACATTGTATCGCTTCATTTGGCGGTCAACCGTCAACGATTGGGCTTGAACGCCCCCCACAGCACAGAGCACGAGTACCGCACCGTCGAGAACGCGCAAACTACGTTCGACCTCAACCGTAAAATCCACGTGTCCCGGTGTGTCGATCAGATTGATCTTGTGGTCGGTCCATTGGACAGTAGTCGCGGCGCTGGTAATAGTAATCCCGCGTTCCTTCTCGAGGTCCATGTGGTCCATGGTCGCTCCGTCGCCACCACCCTTGACCTCTTCGATTTTGTGAATTCGGCCGGTGTAAAACAAAATTCGTTCGCTCAAAGTGGTTTTACCCGAGTCGATGTGAGCAGAGATACCAATGTTTCTAATTTTTTCCAGCGTCATTCATGCACCGTAAAACAATAATCCTACAAATCGATACTTACAAAAAACAAGACTGCCGCGTCTAAGTGAATCAAATCGATTCACCGCAAAGCTGCCAGTAATTCTTTAGAGGGAAGATGCACCGCGTCGGTTCAGTCATCCGCGAGGGCGCCGTTTCTGAAACCTTTCAGGTTCACTTCGCAATCGGGTGTTAGCCACCTTTGGGTAGGCTGAACCCCTCAGTTCCAAGTCGGTCTTGAGTTTCGTGTCCCCTATTTTAAACAATCCTGTCACTTGCGGAAGGGCAAACGACCCGCGAAACTGGTGTAATGCTTCAAGGTTTTTCGCGTTCTGGCAAGTCCTAATGGGGGGAAACACGCCAATCATTGAATCTTCGCCCTGATCGGGCCAATTTGACTCGGCTTGAGTTGTCGCGACACTTGTCCCATCGTAAATATTGGCAAGGGAATGTTCGCGGGGTTCTTGCTGGGGATATCCGAGGCCCATCATGATTGATCTAACTTAGATTGTCTGGAATGCCACTTTGAATCGCGAAACCACTGTGAACCTGTTGCCGCACTTCCCATCGCCTCGCCCTCTGTTCCTCCGCGTGACCACCGCGTGTCTTTGGATGTTTGTAGTGGCATCGGCGAATTTAGCCGATGAGTTGCCCGATGGGTTTGCTGAAAAATCTTTGGCGGTGGAAATTCGCGAGAACGAAATCGTCTTGGAATATCGCGTAGGTTTGGCTCGCAAGGAACTCCAAAAATACTGCCAGACGAATTCTTGTGAGATCGGTACCGGGTCCGATTCCGAATTAATGTCGGCCTTTGCCAATGATTTGGCACTCCACCTGCCGGAGAAACTTTTCCTCGAAGTCGACGGTCGACAGGTTCAACCGCAGGTAAATCAGGCTCGACCGGGTGGCCAACACCATGTGTCGGCAATGATCGAACTTAAGGTTCCCTTCACCGGAAATAGTCAAGGAACAACGTTGAAAGTCATTGATCGCAGCTTCCCCGATTTGGACGGGGCCATTCGACTGGCGTGCAAGGGGCGAGGAGCCGTGATGTTAAGAAAATCAAATGTGGCGATGTTAGTTGTTCGTGCAAATCGCATCGAGTTTGCGAATTTGCCAAACAGCGATCGTGAAATTGCCTCTACAATTGAAGCCCTGATCTTGATTTCGCCACCAAGCCAGTCAAAATGACGGACGTGAATTGCCGTCCTCGTCCGCAAATGGAAGTCAATGGTTCGAGAACGTTTCTTTTTTCGGAAAACCACCAAGCATGGCCTACCTTGTTACGTTTGATTCCTCGGTGATCAAGAAACGATATCGCCTCGATGCCGACCTCGTTGTCATTGGGCGTCATCCTAGTTGCGATATTGTCATTGAGGACAACGCGGTCAGCCGACGGCATGCTCAAATTCGTCGAGCCGGCAATCAGTATTTTGTTTCGGATCTAAACAGTCGTAACGGCACGGTCGTCAACAAAGAAACGATTCAAAAAGAATCGTTGCTGTACGATAATTCAGAAATCGAGATATGTGATGTCGTCTTCAATTTCTTGATGGATGAAGATTTTTCCCAAGTCAAACCACGCCCCACCGTGGCGGACAAGAGCAAAAGTTCCCGGGCGTCGTTCGCCATCGACGACATTCCCAACCAACAAAGTTCCATTTTACGCCAGCTCGACTTGCCCTCGCGCTCTGGAACTCGTTCGTCTTATCACGAGGGCTCCTTTGGACAAAGCGGCGTTCAGAAAATCTCGACTTTGGAGAAAAAACTATCGGCCTTGATGACAGTGACCCAGTCGCTGAACGATGCGCATGATCCTGATTCAATCATGGGCAAGGTCCTCGATAGCCTGTTTGACCTGTTTATCGACGCGGACCGTGGATTTGTGGCGATGCGGGATGAAGACGGCAAGATTGTGCCGTTTGCAATGAAGACCAGGCACCCTCAGGATGCGGAAAGGGTTCGAATCAGTCGCACCGTAATCAATACCGTGCTGGATTCGCAACAGGCAATTCTCAGCAGCGATGCGGCTGCGGACCAGCGATTTGATCTCAGCCAAAGCATGACGGATTTCCGCATCCGTTCATTAATGTGTGCTCCGCTGATCAATTCCCAAGGCATTGCGAATGGTGCGATCCAGCTCGACACCCTGAGGTCGGCCATCGCCTTCGATGAAGGCGACTTGGAGGTGCTGGTAACCGCCGCCATGCAGGCCAGCTTGGCCCTGCAAAATGTTGAACTTTACCAGAAGGTGGCCGCGGCGAAACGAATCGAAGAAGACTTGAAACTGGCTCATGAAGTCCAACAACGATTCTTGCCTCAACGTCATCCCCAGTTCCACGGTTTCGATTTTTTCACGTACTACAGCCCCATGGCTCAAGTCGGTGGAGATTACTACGACTTTGTTCAACTCGATGAGAATCGTATGGCGATCATCGTTGCGGACGTCGTGGGTCATGGAATCGCCGCCGCGATGTTGATGGCAAAAATTTCCGCAGAATCTCGTTTTGCGATTGCGCTGAATAACAACCCAGTGGCTGCGATGGCCCACGTCAATCGCAGTTTGTCCAATATGAATTTGGACAAGTTTGTGACGCTGATCGCAGGATTGATCGACTTCAAGCAAAATACCGTAACGTTCGTCAACGCGGGTCACCTGCCGCCCTTGCATATTCAATCGTCCAGCGGTGAAACGACGGAACTCGATTTCACCGGAGCCGGGCTCCCCTTGGGGATCCTCGACACAGCCGAATACGGTTCCTATGTGATGCAAATCGAGCCCGGCGATTCAATCGTGATGTACACCGATGGTGTCAGTGAATGCATGAATATCGACGGCGAACAGTTGGGGACTCCAAACCTGATCGCGGAAATCAAACTGTCGCAAGCCAAACAAGCCGATTCGATCGGCAAGATCATTTGCCAGACGGTGAAACGGCATCGCGGAACGGCCGAGCAGATCGACGACATTTGTGTGGTCGTCGTTGGCCGCACATGAAAAGCTCGTAAAGAAACGCGGCGAGAGCTTATTTGAACCAGCGGCTGACCGAATTGGCGATCGGCTTGCGTTCTCCATCTGCTCCAAACAATCCCGCATAAGGGAATCGGGGATCGAAGTTGTCCACCAACTGGGTCCAGACAATTCCATGGACCATGGGCCGGGCCAGAATGGTCGGGATCGCTGTTTCGATCAAATGCAGACATTGCACGTCGGTCATGGACTCGCGCACGGAATTGATGGTACGGTTCGTCGTCGACGCAACGATCCCCTTCACAACCGTTGGAGCGGAAAGCCGAATGACTAACGGAATGCCCAACTGAGACCACATGTCGACCAGATCAATCCACTGGGTCGGATCGCGTGGCAAGCTGCCGTTCGGCCAGTAGTCAAGATTGATATCCAAACCAATAATCGAAAGCGACACGCCTCGCCGCAACAGCGAGTCCGCGATTTGCAGAGGATGAACGCCGCCGACGCTCCAAGCCAATCGTTCGGCCCAAGGAGTATCGAAGCTGACCATCGTCGGGATTTGTACGCCAGAATTTTCGACCATCTGCAACAGCTCCATGGTGATTTGCAACTGTTGGGGATAGCTCAAATGCCGGTGTCCCATGCCATTGATCCCCGAGACGACATGAATCAATTTGACGTTTTCGAGCGGGCCCCGCAGTTTCTCCCGACAGTCGCGCAGGATTGCCGATTGTTTCTCATCAAAGTTATCGGTCTCCGCCCAACTGGCTTTCATCCCGCCAGCGGCTGCATCCAGCATCGGTCCCAGAATAATGTTATTTAGTGACTGATGCCGCTGTTCGACAGTTTCCAGTTGCACCAGGTCGACGAAGTCCAACGAAGGTTGCACTTTCTCGAGTGCTGCATCGTCCGCTTGTACTCCCAACCAAAACCGCGGCGCTCGGAGTTGTTCTGACCTCAACGGTAGTACGTCGGTCGCAAAACGTTGACACAATAAAAAAGTCGCCTGCATCCCCAGAACCAAGGCTTGATGGGCCTCTCGATCAGTGACTTCTGGCTCGGCACTCATAATCGCTGCAGCCAATGAACCGGTAGCCGCTTGCAGAAGCTCATGAACTTCCCCGCCGGCTGACAAACCGCCTTCTTCCCAAATCGACAATTGGTTACGCAACCGGTTGAGTGTGCCCCGTGCCAGCTCTAGCGTCAGGTGGTAGGGAACAGGCGTTTCAACCAACGTCCCGGTCGACACCACCAATTCGCCAAAATCGTCGAATGGGTAAACGACGAAAACATGTCCCGATTCGTCTCGATTGCGCTCAATGCTTAATATGTCATCGGCCAAAGAAATCTTACAAGGCCAAGGGATCCCATCGAGTCCAATGACGTGGACGGTACTCGCGGTTCGTTTTTCGAACTTGAAACGGGCCGGAATGCGAAAGTTGATCTGCCCCATGGGCTCCCCGTAATTTGATCCGGCCCGAAATCGTCAACTAACCTTTAGCGATTTGCCCAGGCCCCCACTCAACGGCATCCTCGTCATGTGGTTGATGGTGTGTGGCTATGTTAAGCCAATTCATTAGCGAACCGTAAGTAGAATACCATACCGGCACAAGTATCAAAATCAAAGCCGTCCCGGTACCCAAACCAAAAATCAAACTGGCGGCCATCGGAATCAAAACCTGAGCTTGCGTCGAAGTCTCAAGCAAGATTGGACCCAGTCCACCAATCGTCGTGATCGTGGTCAACATGATCGGACGGAACCGTCGAATGCCGCCCTCGATAATCGCTTGTTGTAGTGGGTGGCCTTGTTGCACATGCATGTTAACAAAGTCAACGAGCACGATGGAATCGTTAACGATCACTCCCGTCAGCGCTACCAACCCGAAGAAACTGAACAAGGTCAATTCCAAGCCCAAAATTGCATGGCCCAAAACAGCCCCGACGAGCCCAAACGGAATGATGCACATGACGATCACCGGCTGGAAATAGGAACGAAATTCGAACACCAGCAGAACGAAAATTCCCAGCAGTGCAACCGCATAGCCGATTCCCATACTCTTGAACGATTCAATCGTGTCGGCCTGTTCGCCCTCCCAATTAACCGAAATCGACGCCCCATAGCGGTCACGAAAATCGTCGATCAGCTGCGGAATGAAAGTGGTTTGCATCTCCGAGACAATCTCGGCCGAATTGGCTTCGGTTGAGTCTACACTGGCACTCACAGTAACGGACCGCTTTTGGTTCAACCGGTTGATCGCGGAAAAGGAACGGTCGTAGTCAATGGTAGCTACATCCAGCAACGGCCGCTCCAGGTTATCATTGCCACGCACTCGAATGGACTCGAAGGCCTCGAGGTTTCGGCGGTCCTCGTAAGGGAACCGTACCAGCAATTTGACTTCATGACGACCGCGCTGCAGCCGCATGACTTCCTCGCCGAAGTAACTCGCGCGGATGGTGCTGGCCAACACGTTTTCGTCGAGCCCCAGCGACTTGCCGAGATCGTTTAGTTTCAGAATCATTTCGGCCTTGCCCAACCGGGCATTATCTTCAATATCCGAGACGCCAACCTTGCGGGACAAGTATTCTTTGCATTGGCGGACCGCTTCGGGCAGGTATTGAATGCTCTGATCATTTGCCAGCAAACGGAACTCGAGCCCCTTGCCCCCCGGACCCATGGATTGCGAGCCAAAGCTGAGAATTTCGGTTCCGGCGATTCGCGGAATTTCTTCGCGCCACATCGAGATTAACTTCTGCGAGGTCACCGAACGTCGCTCTGGTTGAGTCAACTGGATTTCAACCGTGGCAACATGACTGCCATTAGTCACTCCTGTCGGACCTTGATTGGAATTTCCGACCTCGCCGACCTTGCGATAGACATTGACCACCACATCCTGGCCATGCTGCTCTTTGACCTTGGTTGAGACGCGTTCAAATGCTTTTTCCAGTTGCACCGTCGCCTCGCGGGCAAAATCAGCGGATGTTCCATTGGGAAAAGCAACCGTGGCGGAGATCTCACGGGAATCCATTTTCGGGAAAAACCCAAACGGGGCAATTCCGCCAATGATCAAGCCAACCGACACGATCAACATCGCAACGGAAACGCCGATGGTGATTCGGCGATTCGCCAACGCCCATAACAAAACGGGGCGGTAAACATTCTCGATGAATCGATCAAGCCCAACGCCCACCTTTTGGTTGATGTAAGTAACGACCTTGACCAATGGCCGAAAAACATACAGCACCAGGCCAATGATTTTCAAGAACAGGTTGTCCTTGTGCGCGATATGCCCTGGCAAAACTAGAATCGCCTCCGCGAGTGAAATCATTAGCATCGCGATCACCGCGAGGGGCATGACTGCAATAAACTTGCCCATCACCCCACTCACAAACATTAGGGGGATAAAGGCGATCACCGTTGTGGCAACTGACGCGAAAACGCTGGGCACCACTTCATAGGTCCCTTCAATCGCTGCTCGCGTCGCACTCATTCCCTCCTGCATCTTCGTATAGATATTTTCGCTAATCACAATCCCGTCATCGACCACGATCCCCAAAGCCATCAAGAACGAAAACATCGACAACATGTTCAAGGATTGGCCGAACATGATTAGGACCAATCCCGAGCCGAGCAGCGAAACGGGAATGCCGATTGCCACCCAAAAGGCTAAACGCAAGTCGAGGAACAAAGCCAGGCAAATGAAAACAACGATCAATCCCTGCAGTCCATTTTCGGTAAGCAGGTCTACGCGATCACGTACATCGAGCGAAACGTCACCCCAAATCTTCAGCTCGTAGCCCGGCGGCAACGCTTTCTTTCCAACATAATCACGCACTGTTTCGACAACCGTGAACAAGTCCTCCGACGAAGTCTTGGAAATTCGGATCGCCTGGCCGGGACGACCGTTGATCACATGTTCCGAAACCGACTCGGCAAAACCATCGACGACCGTACCCAGATCCCCAACGGTCACCACATTTCCATTTGGTCGCGAAATAAGCGGGATTTGTGCAATGTCCTCGCCAAATTCCCGTTTGTTTTTTCCGCGCAACAAAACCTCTTCGCCAGCCGTTTCCATCTTCCCACCG
>JBEBGH010000557.1:0-2380 GCA_040081565.1 Pirellulaceae bacterium | reverse complement strand
GTAACACTAAAGGGATTTTTGACGACGAGTAAGAACCCACCTGCGTCGGCGGGGTTTAATACTAGTTGCCAACCCTTACCGTCGTGAGGCGGCCAAAACTGTAGATGCCGACCGAGATTTGAGTGCCGACTGCACCCGATTTAATTTGCAACTTCAAGGCCAGCAACCGGAGAGCTTGGTGCTCTCCTGCTTAATGGTAGCGGAACGGCGCAAGCCGTCCGGTATTCGTAAAAAATTGACACTGCACTAACCTGTTTTTATTTGCTCTTTTAAAGGGATTCGCCATGGTGAATCGAATGATCAACCAGGCATTCTTGCCGTTTGCTCTAGCATTGTTGTTGGCGATTCCTGCATTTGCTCAGCCACCAGCAACCCCGGCGACCCCACAAGACCCGATCGCCACGAAAGCGGCCCAAGAGCAGGAAAAGAAAAGCCAGCTCGGAGAACGCCAGCGGTTGGTCGAACGCAAAATGGCCGAGCTTGAAACGAAGTTCACCTCGATCGCCGAACAGATTCGCCAAAAGGAACCCGAACGCGCCGATCGACTCGTCGCCGCTTACCAACGAGCAAAAGAAACGCTGTTGAAGGAAAAGATGAATGAGGTTTCAAAACTGCTGGATCAAAATAAGTTTGCCGAAGCCCAACAGGGCCTGGACCAGGTAATTGTTGCTTTGGAGGACTTGATCCGCCTGTTGATCGACCAAAAGAATGACCAACTCGACAAACAGCAAGAAATCAAAATGCTGGAACAGTGGAAGAAAGACATTAAACAAGTCCAGCAGGATCAAAAGAAACAAACACGAGAAACCGAAAACGTCGCCAACAAAGATGACGCCTTAAAGAAACTCGACGCGCAGATTAAAGAACTCAACGAGTTGATCGAGGCGCAGAAGAAGGTAGTCGAAGAAACTGAAGCAAATACCGGCAAAGGTTTGAAAGCCCTTGACAATATCGCCGATCAACAATTTGATGTTCGCAAACGGACGGAAAAACTGACGGACAACATTGCCGACAAACCTCAACCTGCCGACGGCAAATCGGACGAGAACGCCAAGGAAAATCCCGGGCAGCCTAACGCAAATCCTGGAAAAGCCGGAGATTCAAAGTCTGGAAAGGAAAAGTCCGCCGAAAAGTCCGCGGATTCTAAATCCAAGTCGGAAGACGACTCCAAGGAGAAACCCGAAAAGGAAGGCGAACCGTCGAAAGCTGACGATGCAAAATCAGGCGATTCAAAATCCAACGACTCGAAGTCGGGTGACTCAAAATCTGGCAAGTCAAAATCCGGGGATTCCAAGTCTGGCGACTCAAAATCTGGCGATTCGAAGTCAGGTGACTCGAAGTCAGGTGACTCGAAATCGGGCGATTCGAAATCAGGCGATTCGAAATCAGGCGACTTAAAGTCGCCTTCAAAACAAAGCGAGAGCCCTCGACCCGGACAACAGCCTCTCGAAAAAGCTCAGGAGAGCCAGCGTCGCGCCGAAGAGAAACTTGCCAGCGGCAAAGCCGAAGATGCACAACGACAACAACAAGACGCCATCAAGAAAATGGAAGAAGCGAAGTTGGAGTTGGAAAAGGAAAAACGAAGGATCGCTTCCTTGCCACCAGAAGCTCTCAAACAAATCGCCGAGAACCAACGCCGCATTCGCGACAAGTCCATGGACATTGCCAAGAGCATGAAGGACGCGCCGAAACCAAAAACGGATTCCAAGAATAGCGACGCCAGCCAAACTCCTCCGAAACAACCCGGTCAACAGTCGATGGAGCAAGCCGGACAGTCGATGCAAAAGGCGGCCAACGAACTCAATGAACAAGAGGCCGAGCAGGCGCAACGCAACCAAAAAGAATCCGAGAAGAAGCTGCAACAGGCTCTCGATGAAATCGAAGAACGCTTGAATCAACTCCGCGAGGAAACCCGCGAGGAAAAACTTGCCCGGCTCGAAGGTCGGTTTCGCGAAATGCTGGATCGGCAAAAGATCGCGAGTTTGATGACCGTTGAGGCGGACGACAAACGGAATAGCTTCGGCAATCTAGAGCGTCGCGACCAGCTGGTTCTCTTGCGTCTTTCCAATGAAGAAGCAGAAATCAATGAGCTGGGTCAACAGGCTTACGACCTGTTGCTGGAGGATGGAACAAGTGTCGTGTTTCCCGAAATCGTCCATTACCTGAAAAAAGATTTGGAACGTGCCAGCGAATTGCTGGGCGAAGAGCGAACCGACCAGTTGACGCAAATGGTCCAGCGGGAGGTCGAATCCAGCCTCGAAGAACTGTTGGACGCCCTGAAAAAGAGCAAAAAGACGGGTGGCGGGGGTGGCGGCGGTGGCGCAGGCGGCGGAAAGCAACCATTGCTTGAGAAGTCGGCTGAACTTAAGATGTTAAGAGC
>JBEBGH010000218.1:0-9217 GCA_040081565.1 Pirellulaceae bacterium | reverse complement strand
TGGATTTCGAAATGCCATTGACTCGCCTGGTTTGGATCAACTCAATCGTTTCTATTGCGTTGACCTACCTGGTCTCTTACTTGATGATTCCCAGCCTCAACAATGACGCCACGTTGTGGTGGGAACTCTCATCGATTATCTCCTGCGGTACTCTGGCGGGTGCTTTGATTCCTGAATTGGTGAAGGTATTTACGTCGACCAAGTCCAAGCATGTCGCCGAAGTCGTTTCGTCATCAAAAGAGGGTGGCGCATCATTGAATATCTTGTCGGGCTTGGTCGCAGGCAATTTCTCCTGCTTCTGGCTGGGCATGGGCATCGTTATCCTGATGACAATTTCTTATTACTTTTCGGGCATGGGTCTGAGCTCGATGATGCGAGCTGAAGCGGTTTTCGCTTTTGGTTTGGTCGCGTTCGGATTTCTCGGAATGGGTCCGGTAACGATTGCGGTCGACTCTTACGGACCTGTTACTGACAATGCCCAATCGGTTTACGAACTCTCCTTGATTGAATCGGTTCCCAACATCAAGAAGGAACTGAAGGACGATTTCCAAATCGACGCCAACTTTGAAAAGGCAAAACACTTCCTGGAAGAAAATGACGGAGCCGGAAACACCTTTAAAGCGACGGCCAAACCGGTGCTCATTGGTACGGCGGTGGTTGGCGCGACCACCATGATTTTCGCATTGATCATGGGTTTGACAAATGAGCTAACGGATACCGTTTCGCTGCAAAAACTTTCATTGCTACATGCACCGTTTGTGCTTGGTTTGATTTCCGGTGGAGCCATGATTTACTGGTTCACTGGTGCTTCGATCCAGGCGGTTACAACCGGTGCATACCGTGCCGTTGAATTCATTAAAGCCAACATCAAGCTGGATGGCGTGGAAAAGGCATCGGTTGAAGACAGCAAAAAAGTTGTTGAGATTTGCACCAAGTATGCTCAACGCGGGATGTTTAATATTTTTCTCGCAGTGTTCTTTATGACCTTGTCTTTCGCGTTCATCGAGCCGTTTTTCTTCATCGGATATTTGTTCTCGATCGCGATTTTCGGCTTGTACCAAGCGATCTTCATGGCGAATGCCGGTGGTGCCTGGGACAATGCGAAGAAGATTGTCGAAGTCGAGTTGAAGGCCAAGGGCACAGACTTGCATGCGGCGACTGTCGTCGGCGATACCGTGGGCGACCCGTTCAAAGATACCTCCAGCGTGGCCATGAACCCGGTTATCAAGTTCACGACTTTGTTCGGTGTCTTGGCCGTTGAGTTGGCAGTTCTGCTGGGACAAAAGACCTTTGCAATCGACTTCAAAAAGAATTACGAAGTTGACTTGACGTTCGTGATTGGTATCGGTCTGTTCGTTTTGGCTACGATTTTCGTCTGGTTGTCGTTCTACGGAATGCGGATTTCAGGCAAAGCGGCCACAGAGAAGTAGTCGCGAAGGAAATCTTTTCTTGATTTGATACAGCCAGTCGGGAACGTTCCTGACTGGCTTTTTTTGTGACGGCCGTCGAAAAGACTTCGCAAAGTTTCGTAAACATTTGGTTTCAATTTGTCGACGGTGCTGAGAAAGACGCAAATGGATTACGTAGTTTTTTTGTTTGACATCGATGGAACGCTGGTTCGCTCGCGACGCGTTGGCTGGCGTTCGATTGTCGAAGCCGTCGAGCAGGTATTTGGAGTCAAGGACCTGCCGCCAGTGGAGCTTGGGGGACGAACGGACCGGGGCATCTTTGCCGAGGTGCTTGAGGCGCTGGGCGAAGGTGCGCTGCGACGGTATTCTGAATTTGTTGATGTTTATCACACTCGTTTGGAGGCCAACTGGCAGTTGCCGGAGTTTGAGGTACTCCCCGGAGTCAACGAAATATTGCATCAGATTGGTCAAACGGATGGGGCAGTTGCTGGTTTGTTAACTGGAAATTCTCCTACTGGCGCGAAAACCAAACTGAAACGCGCCGGGATTTGGGAGCATTTCGAATTTGGTGGTTTTGGCGACACGGATACCCATCGACACGACGTTGCTCGCAAGGCCGCGATCGCGACGAGAAACCATCTTCCCTCAAATGCTCGAATACAGCTGGTGACGATTGGGGACACGCCAGCCGATATCTCATGTGCCCGAGCGATCGATTCGTCGGCAGTCGCCGTAATGACCGGATTTTCATCCCGCGCACAGTTAGAAGACGCGAAACCGGACTTGCTACTGGAAAATCTGTGCAAGCTAAACATATCGGATTTCTTCCAAAAAAAAGTATCTTGAAGGCCGATTTTTTTGCTGTCGCCATGCTTGGAATTCGCCGGTAATGGCGGCTAATGTGGCATAAGTTACCGTTATTAAACAAATCGGTTTTCTTCCGTTCGGAAAGCGAGTTTCCGCCGATTTGTTGCACCTTGAGCCGGAAGAAGTTGTGACTATAGTGGGATTTAAGGAAAATACCTAACTGGCCACACAGTTGAGCTCCAGCCGCCTTCCGTTGCATCACGAATCGCCTTCAAATTACGTCACGGAAAATGTCCCGACCCACTCCTCACCCCCGTTCATTCTTGCGTTCTCTCATCGAGCCGTTTTCGCGACGATCGAATCGAAGCTTGCGTTCCGAATTCGTGCATACCGAATCAGCTTTTAGCCGTTTAATTGAAAAGGAAATTTCTCGTTGTGTCCGTCGACCGCGTCATCATGAATTTTCCATCATTCAACTGGAGGGGATTCTAGAAGCCGAGTCGAAGGTCAGGCAGCACGCATTTTCCAAAGAACTTTATTCTCGGTTGCGGATCACGGACGAGATAGGAATTTGGAAAGGACACTTTGCACTTCTGCTTCCAGAAACAGGTCGGGATGGTGCAGCTTACGTTGCCAACACGATCGAAGATTGTCTGAAAAACCATGGGCTGAAATCCGAGCTGGCTTTGTTTGTCTATCCTTGGGACGATCGCATTGCGGGTTCGTCCAATGAGTTGGATTCGGTTGGGAGTGACGAAATCGGCGAGCCGACGGTTCCCCCAGAAGACGATCGAATCTTGACGGCCGGAAATACTTGGTCAAATCAAGTTGTCAGTTCGGCCGTCGCTACAAAACCTCAAAGCTTGACTGCTCCCGTTCAATGCAGTGCCGGTCGGGATCTGGTTTTAAAAAAAATCGAAGCTAGTTTTTCCGTGCCGACGCCCATTTGGAAACGCGGCATTGATATTGTCGGTTCGGCCGTGTTACTGTTGCTCTTGAGCCCATTTTTTGCCGTGATTGCAGTGCTGATCCGCAGAGATTCTCCAGGGGCGGCCATTTTTACTCAAGCACGCGAAGGTAAAGACGGCATGCATTTCCGGATCTATAAATTTCGGACCATGTGCGTCGGAGCGGATGAAGAACAGCAATTTTTAAGACAGAAAAACGAACAAGACGGTCCAGCTTTCAAACTCAAGGATGATCCTCGAGTCACACGTCTGGGACGGTACCTTCGGAAGAGCTGCATTGACGAACTACCGCAGCTAATCAATGTTCTTCGGGGAGAAATGTCATTGGTCGGGCCCCGTCCTCTGCCGATTCTCGAATCGGTACAGTGCAGCATGTGGCATCGACAACGCTTGAACGTATTGCCCGGTTTGACCTGCATCTGGCAGGTATTCGGAGGACGACAGATTTCATTCGAAGAATGGATGCGAATGGATTTGGAATACATTAAAAAACAAAGTCTGCTGCTGGATCTAAAATTGATTTTTTTAACCGTGATAAAGGTCGCGCTGCACAAGGGATCGGTTTGAGATGTCACTGCTGACGCAGAGCCCGAGTTCCGCCGTTAGCGAGCCCTTTCCGACATCGCAGTTGAGCGGGCGGTTGATATCGGTAATTGTGCCCTGCTTTAATGAATCTGCCGCGATTCCGCAATTGAAGTCGCGGCTAAAGGATTTCGTTGATCACAATTCGAGTAGTTTTAAGTTCGAGTTTATTCTTGTGGACGATGGCAGCACGGACGATACCTATTCACTTTTGCAGTCGACTTTTGCCGACGATCAAAGATTCTCGATTATTCGCCAGTTGCCGAATCGTGGAATAACCGCGGCAATTTTGGCTGGCGGTCGACAGGCGCAGGGAGAGTGGCTCGTGTCCATCGACTCAGATTGCACTTACGATCCACAACAAATTTACAATCTGCTGCAGCGAATCGAGGATGGTTGTGCCGACATGATCATTGGCTCGCCCTATCATTGCAGTGGCAAAGTCTTGAATGTCCCGCGCTGGCGGTTGGCCATTTCCAAAGCGGCGAATCGAATTTATCGTGGGCTGTTTCGTACCAAACTTACTTGTTACACCAGTTGCTTTCGTGCGATTCGGCCGTCGATAGCAAGTCGTGTCGTGGTCCAGAACAAGGGCTATGTCGGCATGGCGGAAATGGTCTGGCGGGTTGAAAGGCTCGGAGGGAAGGTAACCGAAATTCCTGCCGTTCTTGATATTCGACGATACGGCCAATCCAAATTGCGTCTGGCACGCGTTGTCGTTCAACATTTAAAATTTATGGCCAAGGTTGCGTTTCGAGGCAACTGATTTATTGAGATTGTTGATGAGACCTGAAATGACAGATAATCTATTGACCGTTCCACAAAAAATTCAGCTTCCATCGGACCAGGACGCGACGGGGCGCACCTTGGGTGATGAAGAAATCAAGCTGTTAGCCGAAGTGATCGAAACGGGCACTTTGACCAGCACCAAAGGTAAATTTGTCCGCCAGTTCGAAATTGAATTTGCCAAAAAGCTGGGAGTGAAGCACGCATACTGTGCCTCCCATGGTACAGCCGCTCTGCACGTGGCCTATGCGGCGATAAACCCCGAGCCAGGCGATGAGTTTGTCACAACGTCCGTTACCGATATGGGCGCGCTTACGCCAATTTTGTATCAAGGGGCCATTCCGGTGTTCTGCGACTTGGACCCGAAAACCTTGAACGTCACTGCCGACACGATTGAGCGGGTATTAAGCCCGCGAACCAAGGCCATCATCGTAACGCATTTGTTCGGCCAACCCTGCGACATGGGCCCAATCATGGAACTTGCGCGATCACGCAACATACCTGTCATCGAGGATTGTGCGCAAGCGTTCATGTCGCGGTACGAAAATCAACTGGTTGGTACTTTCGGCGACATCGCTTGCTTCAGCTTGCAGCAGGGCAAACACATAACAACTGGCGAAGGTGGTGTCGTGGTCAGCAATGACGATGAATTGGCGCGCCGCGCGTATCTCTACATCAACAAAGCCTGGGGATACGGCGATCCAAACCCTGACCATTATTTCATCGCCCTCAATTACCGGATGACCGAGTTGGCGGGCGCCGTGGCGTTGGCCCAGTTGCCAAAATTGGACTTCAGTGTGCAATCCCGCCGCAACATGGCGAGACTACTTTCGGATTCCTTGTTTGGGATCGAAGGGTTGAGCTTGCCCGATTTTGGACCTCGCTACGAGCACACCTATTGGAAGTACTGCGTAAATGTCGATTCCCGAGTGATCTCGGGTGGAGCAGTTGGCTTGGCGAAGGTATTGAAGGACCGCTACGGTATTTTTTCAGCCCCGCGTTACATCCAGAAGCCTGCGTTTCGTTGCAAGGTGTTCGCCGAGCGTTGCACGTTTGGCAACAGTCAGTTTCCTTTTACTCTCGCAAGACCGGAGGCCATTGACTATTCAGCCGAGAAGTTCCCAGGCACGTTCAAAGGCCTGGAAGACGTCTTGGTATTGCCTTGGAACGAGCGATACACCCGGCAACAGGTTTATTTCATCGCTGAATCCATCAAGGCTTCAATAGAAGAATTGCGAGCATAAGAGATGAGCACTTCGAATACCAAGAAGCGATTGGGATTGGTCGGAGCCGGAGGAATTGCGCAAGCCTATTCGCAAGCCATAGGCCAAATTGGTGAACTGGCTCAGTTAGTGGCCGTCGCCGACAACCAATTGGAGCGGGCCACTGCGTTGGCTGCTCACCACGGGGCGGTTGCCTATTCTGATCACCGCGAAATGGTAGAAGCGGGAAATCTCGATGGAGTGATCATTTGTACACCGCCGTCGCTGCATCCGGTGCACTGCATTGATTTCCTCCGCGGCGGAGTTCATACGTTATGCGAGAAACCGGTCGCGATTAATCTTTATAGTGCTCGCCAAATCATCGCAGTTGCCGAGGAAATGGGACTCCTGTTTTCGATGGCGTCGAAATTTCGGTTCGTACCGGAAATGAAGATCGCCAAGCAGTTAATCGACGATCGAGTCATGGGCGACATCATTCTGTTCGAAAACGTTTTTGCCGGCCAGGTCGACATGTCCAAACGCTGGAACAGTCAACCTGAAATTTCGGGGGGCGGTGTCTTGATTGACAATGGAACCCACTCGCTGGACATCATGAGATATTTATTGGGTCCGCTTTCCGATATTAAAGTCGTCGAAGGAAAACGAATCCAGCACCTGCCGGTGGAAGACACCGTGCATATTTTTGCACGGACATACGACGGCGTGCTGGGCAGCATTGACCTTTCATGGAGCCTTAACAAACCCGCGCCCAATTACGTGAACCTTTATGGGTCGTTGGGCAACCTGAACTTGGGTTGGAAGAGCAGCCAGTACAAGCTGCATGGAGCCACTGAGCCGGTCATCATCGGTCGGGGATATAACAAGGTTGAAGCATTCTCCAATCAACTCGCGAACTTTTGTCTGGCAATCAGTGGCCAGCAAAGCCTGCTCGTGCAACCCGAAGAAGCTCTTGCCTCGGTCGCCGCAGTCGAAACGGCTTATAAATCGTTGAACAACATGCAATGGGAACTGATTGGCGTTTAAGCCCATCAGATGAAATTGTGTTTTCCAACGTGAAAATTCATCCGACAGCCATTGTGGAATCCGGCGTTCAAATCGGAGAAGGAAGTTCCATTTGGGACAACGTGCACATCCGCCGCGACGCCAAAATTGGCAAACAGTGCATCATTGGCGGAAAAAGCCTGATTGCTTACGAGGTGGAAATCGGCGATCTTGTGAAAATCAACTCCAACGTCTACATCTGTTATGGCGTTGCTTTGGAGCGAGGTGTCATGATTGGAGCGGGAACGATTTTTACCAATGATCGTTTTCCCCGGGCGACGACTCCCGATCTGAAGGAATTAAGAGGTTCGGAACCCGATGAACATACGCTCAAGACCTTGGTTCGCGAGGGAGCAAGTATCGGGGCAGGAGCGATCATCGGCGGCAATGTAACGATCGGAAGATTTGCAATGGTTGGAATGGGAGCGGTCGTGACACGTGATATTCAAGATTTCCACCTGGTGGTTGGTAATCCGGGTCGCTCCATTGGTTCAGTCTGTCGTTGCGGCCCATTAGTACATCGATTTAGCGAGAATCAATCTCCACTCGAAGTTGCCTGTGACAAATGTCATCGTCGATACAAAATCGACCGCAACCAATGCGTAAGCGAGATCGGATAGTCCTAAATGCTCGCGAGTCTTTCCCTGGACCTTGACAACAAATGGTCCTATTTAAAAACGCATGGTGATGAAGCGTGGTCCAATTTGCCGAGCTATTTGGATCTCGTTGTGCCACGTATCCTCAACATGTTGAACGAATTCGACCTCAAAATCACATTTTTTGTTGTCGGTCTCGATGCCGATCAAGAGGCCAATTCATCAGCGTTGCGGCAGATTTCCCAAGCTGGACATGAAATTGGAAATCATTCATATCGCCATGAACCATGGCTGCACTTGTATACTCGCGAAGAAATTGTCGAGGAATTTGCCAAGACGGAGGTCGCGCTGGAACGCGTGACCGGCCGCAAACCAATCGGCTTTCGCGGACCCGGTTTTAGTTTTTCTCAAGACGTCCTGCAAGTTATGACGGAACGCGGCTATCAATACGACTGCTCGACGTTTCCTACGTTTTTGGGACCTGTTGCACGGGCGTATTATTTTTTTCGTTCAAATTTGAATCGGAAACAGAGGGAGCAACGCCAGGCATTGTTCGGAACGGTAGCGGATGGACTGCAGCGACTAAAGCCATTTCGCTGGCGACTCAAGAGCGAGCCGTTGCTGGAAATTCCTGTAACCACGATGCCAGTATTTCGGGTGCCGTTTCATTTAAGCTACATCATGTTTTTGGCCAAACGATCGGAGTGGTTGGCGCTGCAGTATTTCAAATTCTCTTTGGCGTTGTGCCGATTGCGAGGCATTGAGCCGTCAATTTTGTTGCATCCGTTGGATTTTTTGGGTGCCGACGATGACGCCGATTTGGGCTTTTTTCCAGCCATGGATATTCCCTATGCGAAAAAGGAACGCGTCTTGCGAAAAGTTTTTGCTGTTCTGAAAAGAAAGTTCCAGGTGGTCACCATGGAAACGCATGCGGCAAGTTTCAACGGGCGACAACTGCCGTCAAAGACTGTTCCTGTTCGGGCCTAAGAGATTGCCAAACAAGTTTCTTGGCTCAACGTCACCTTCAGCGTCCCCACCGAAATACGGAAATAGCTTAACATCCGCTGCTAGCGAACGACTTTCTCGCACTGTGATCCCTGCTACGAAGTCGCCCTTGACCTCGAACGATAAAAACAGGCATTATGTGGTGACCACCAGCAGACGTTGGTCGCGCGACGACTGCGCTTGCTGGTTGGAAATGTCGGTTTACCAACTCCAACAAACCACCATGGTTTTCGAAGGATTCGATACATGATCAAGTGTGAAAAAATATTGGCAGCAACCCTTCTGTTGATCTTGTTTCTGGGAGGATGCACACCGGCCAACAACGTTTCGCAAAATGAGGCGACCGATCGATTGGAAAAACTGGTGGCGGCGGAAACACCAAAAGTACAAAGTCCCGTCGAGAATCCTGCATTAGCTGCATCTGACTCGAACAATTCTGCGGCGATGCAACCGGAAGCAATTGTCCGTGAATATTTGGGACTGTTGCAGAATGACCGTGCCGCCGAAGCCGAAAAACATCTGTCAAAAGTTTCGGCCCTGAATTTTCGGCAGGCTGGAATGACCCTGCAATCGCCTGGCAGTGAAGCGGCAAAGTACGAAATCTTAAAGCCAAAGTTTGCGACCAATCAACAACGAATTGCAATGGTTGATTGTAAGATCACCGACGTAGTCGATGGCGAAGTTCAGACCTCGGATATTTCCTGGATCATGAAACGAGACGAAGAATATTGGCGGATCACGGGGATGGCGATGGTCGTCGATGAAAGTGGCAAGCGTCGATTGATGAGCTTTGAAAACTT
>JBEBGH010000217.1:0-9223 GCA_040081565.1 Pirellulaceae bacterium | reverse complement strand
AGCAACCACGTCGCAGACGGAAACCGTTGCCGCGGGTTGGCAGAACATTACGAATGCCAGTGCGTTGAGTTGGGCAGCAATTGTCAACTGGAGCGGCAACTGTGTTCGAGCAACCGCAAGCAGGAGCAACAACTGGAACCGATGCACAGCAAGGTGTAGCAGCTACAGGAGCTGAGCAGCAGCTAGGAGCTGGAGCTGAGCAGCAAGTGCCACAATCATTGTTGCGACGGCCAAGCAGACCGCGGAATCGGCCACCATTGTCACAGCAGCTGTTGACAGGTGCCGAGCAACCGCAGGCAGGAGCAACTGCACAGCAAGGAGTGGCAGCAACAGGAGCTGGGCAGCAGCTAGGAGCTGGAGCTGAGCAGCAAGTGCCACAATCATTGTTGCGACGGCCAAGCAGAATGCGTTGACGTCCATTGTTGCAACAATCGTTAGCAACAGCATTGCAACAACCAGTGTTAACAACTGGAGCATTGCAACCGCAACCAGAATTCATCACAGGAGCTGCAGCACAACCGCAGCCGGCTGCCATTGGCATGCCTTGAACGGCAATTGGAGCAGGGGCAGCTTGTGCTGTTGGCTCAACAACGGTTGTTGCCGTTTGTGTTGCAGCAGCAGGTGCGTCGCTAGGTGAAGGTTGTGTGTTCTGAGCGAACACTTGGCTACAAACCAACAAAGCGACAACAGCAAATCCAAAAACTTTACGCATAGAGGGGTCTCCCATACCAAACAAAACTGAATTTATTGGGGGCGACGTTTGCCCCACGACGAAACAACGCCGCCAATATAACAAATGAACAGGACGGCGTAAGAAGGGGGAACCTGGGGCAAAACCGCACTCCTTCCCAATTTTGTAGTGAAGATGCGTATTTGGCTCAGGTCGATAACTCGCCGAAAGTCACATATTTTTCCCGTGTTAACCGATGACGGGGTCCTGAGCCGCTTTTGTCGCAGGATCCGGACCTTAGGCATCGGTGCCTGGTGACGGTTTCAGGTCTTAATCCAAATTGGTTTTCGGCCGTTCGATTGACGGAGGAATATCGGCTTCTTTGGGTTGCGGCCGCTCTCCGATCGGTTTCAATTCTTTTCTTTCCAATGTCAAAATGCTCTTTGGCGTCTCCGCTGAAGCATCATTGGATGTACTTTTTTCTTCCTTCGCTGAAGTCTCGGTTTTATCGGCTAAAGGAGTGGCTTGGTCGGCATCAATCACTCGGCTTTCCTTGAGCACGAGTCCATCGCGAGTCCGATTGAACGAGCCATAACTGGTTGGCTCGTTTGCCAAAGTTGGCTTTGCGACCGACTGTTGGGTCGTGGTTGAGGAGGACGCCAGTTCCTTCATTTCGCTCGACGGAATTGTGGAACTCGAAACTTGTGGAGCAGAGATCACGGGTAGCGGGCATCCGTTGGCGTCGACGTAGATCTTCTCCATCACCACTTTCGAAACGGTTTCCATCGTCTGATAGGGTATTTCGCGATACACGGTTTTAGGAACCGATACCATTTTTGTCTGCATCACGTACTTTTGAACCTGAACTTGGTACGGCTCGTTTTCCTCGACGCACTGCCAAGTCGTTTCAGTGAAAGGAGTTCGCCGAACGACTTCTTGAGTTTCGTATCGGGTCGAATTGACGGGAACGCGTTCGGTGCGATGCTTGACGACTGGTTTTTTGACAACGACGGGCACGTCCACGGTTTCGAGAACTTTTTGGGTGGTCTCGACGGTGTAGGGAACGCGACGGGTTTCAACTACGTCTTCAACGGTCGAAATGGTCACCGGCTTCAGCGATGTTGACTCTTGCGGAACAAGGACAGTTTTCAGGGTCGACTGCGGCACGAGGACCTTTTGTGTAGTGACTGCTGCAGTTGGCGAATTGACCCAATGCAAACCGGGGCGTCGATAAACATAGGCACCCCTTGTGGCATCGTAGTAATAGCCTCGCTTCAGCCATTCCAGACGAGTTCCTGCTGGAGCGTTAGGGTCTGCAATCACGACGTCAGACTCCGCATAAGTTGTTTCGCTGCGAAGTTCAGGTCGGTACGTCGTCTGGGTTTCTTGTTGATAAACGGTTTTTTCTACGGGTTTTTTCACGATTACCTGTTCTTCGCGCATGCGCGTTTCAGTCACCGGTTTCTCGACTACAACCTGTTGCCTCCGCATTTCGGTCACTTCTTCCATTGCCGTTTCTTCGACTGCGTATTCTTTGTAGGAAGTTTCGGTCACGGGCTTTTGGACTTCGTAACGCTCCTCCAGAATTTTGTTTTTGACGACGGGACGATAGGCCGTCGACTTGCGATAGCGAGTTTCAGTGGTGATGACCGGAACCTGCTCGGTAACCGGTACTTGTTCGTACGTCGTTTCCTTCACCAATTTGGTTTTGTTAACCGGTTTTTCGACTTGGATGACTTTGGGCTGATAAATGTAATGGACTTGTCCTGAAGCCCAAACAGGCAACGCGACAACCAAAAGCCAAACGGCAATTAACGAGAACTTTTTAGCAAAGCTCATTTTTAAGACCCTTCGATGCGAACAAATTCGGCGCGCGTTTCCGGATTCGCGTTCCTCTACCATCTTAAGCAGCAAGACGGCTGCTGACCACTTTTCTGCTTCCGGTTCTGACGAGTTTGACGAAAGGTGAGGCGATTTTCAATTCTTAATGGACATTTTGCCTCAAAATTTTCGGGTGCTACCGGCAAGGCTTTTCCAGATTGCCCATCTCCATGCTGTCATTGTCCAGTTCGAGTGGTAACTTGAGAGACTGCTGTCGTTTGACAGGAGGTGATTTTAGAAACGGGGTTGGATGCAGATGCGACTTTTGCAATTGACTCTCGATTCTCCCGCAGCGAATCTCGCGCTGGATGAGGCGTTGCTGGAGCGCGCAGAGAACGAGGAGGGGCAAGAATGTTTACGGCTATGGGAGCCGGAGAGCGCGTTCGTTGTCCTTGGCCGCAGTTCACCTTATTTGCGCGAAGTCAACTTGGACTTTTGCAGTGCCAATGACATTCCCATCTTGCGACGATCGAGTGGAGGAGCAACGATCGTGACAGGCCCCGGATGTCTAATGTACGCGGTTGTTTTGGATTTGCGCCTTCGACCAGGATTGGCGTTGGTGGATCGAGCCCACGATTTTGTTTTGTCGCGCATTTCGAGCGGTCTTGCGCGACTGGGCATTGAGAGCGAAATCTCGGGCACCAGCGATCTTACCTGTCAGGGACAAAAATTCAGCGGTAACAGTTTGCGTTGCCGGCGCAATGCGATTGTCTATCATGGGACCTTGCTGCACGGGATGTCGATCGAGTTTATCGAGCGATGTCTCCACCGCCCGATACGGCAGCCCGATTACCGCCAAGACCGCAGCCACCGCGATTTCTTGCGTGGTCTGCCGGTCGAGCGTCAAGCCTTGGAAAAGGCGCTAACCGCCGAGTGGCAATGCAACGAACCAGACTTGGATCCGCCATTGGAAATGTGCCATGATCTCGTTCAGCAAAAATATTCGCAGGCCGCTTGGACGCAAAAGGTCTAAGCCAAACGCGCAGGCCGAGTCACGAAAACTGATAACCGCCGAGGCTATCGCTTCAGCGTATCACTGTCATCGGATTCGTAAACTTTCGCGGTGCGAGTGGGGATGCTGGTGGAGCGGCTTTCGGCAATGCGGACTTCGTCTCGCACGGTACCGCGTTGGATTGGCCCAATCCCGAATACACTCCAGCTGCTGTCGTCAGAACGCGCGAGTGCGCGACCGCTATCCATAATCATTTTTCCATCTGCGGTGCTATAGGCCACAACGCCCAATTTCGCGGTCCCAAAATGGCTCTTGCGCTGATACAAACGGATTTCGGGCAAGTTCAGTGGCATTGGTGCTGGAATCGCCAACGCTGGCATCCCCACATAGGAATCGACATTGTCGGTGCCCACGCCACCAGATGAAATCTCCAACGTGATCTCGGAGTCTTCCTTTTTATCTTTGAGTTCTGCACCGCTGGCCAGCAAACGTTGACGAACTGAGGCGATGATGTAGCCCTTGTCGACCGATTCCAGATATTGAGGATCAATGAAAACCTTGCGGCCCTCGACATTTGGAAACGGAATTTTGTCGAGCGTTTGGTCCACGGCATTGGACACTAACAGTTGTTCGATTCCCGTGCGGGCCGTGTCGGTCCTGCGGGCAGAAGTACAGCCAACGGCGAGCAATAAAAAAAGTGATAGCAGTGAGAGGGAGCGCATGGAGGGTTCCTGTCAAACAGATTCGAAGAGTTCAACGGGGGAGTAGTTACCGAAATTTTCCAAGGTCGACAAGGTCATTTTCATGCCTGGAAAGCCACGTCGAAACGCTGTTTTAGAACCCGTTGGAAATGTTTTGAATTTGGTCGATATAAACCTTCTTGAACAGAATAATAACGGCGCCGCCGATCACCACGGACGTAAAGAGAAACGTCAGTACAAAGCCAATCGTGGCAATCGTCCGAAGATTGTTTTCGGCGGTCTCCTGCAAGTCCACCGAAACGCGGTCCATCGTTTCCGCCAGCTCTCCAGCGGTTTCGCCGTTTTCGACATACATCAAGAATTCTCTGGGAAAGACTCCCGTCGACCCCAGCGCCACATGCAGTTGCCTACGAGCGTCAATCTCGCGTCGAATTTTTTCAATCTGATCGGTGAAATAAAAATTCTGCGTCGACTCCAGCGCAAGCTGCGTTGACTCCTGTGGGGTCATCCCAGCGTTTTCAGCAACCGACAACGTCCAAGCAAAGCGGGAAAGTGACAAGCTTTCGATAGTTTTGCCAATCAGTGGAATGTACTTGGCGATGCGCATCGGGATTTGACCAAACCAGCCTTTCATCGAGCCAAATATCAAGATAAAAGCGCCGCTGAGGAGGAACAGGACAATGACCCAATAAAGGATGAAATTGCCGACGGTTCCCAACTTCATTCCAAACCAGTCAATCGGCTCAAGATCACCCGACTCCAGAATAAATCCTAGAATCAATATCATCACTCCAACAACCATAATCGAAAAACCCAACTCAAATAGAGGCCATGCGATCTTCGCCAGTAGCCTTTGCCGAAACTGTACAAGGCTGTTGAAGTGTTGTGAAAGTCGTCGGAACGAATCCTCCAATCGTCCTCCGCGCTCCCCGGCTTTCACCACCGAGACAACCAGCGGTGGAAAGTAATCTCCGAGCGCGGCGATGCTTTCGGCCAAACTGTTTCCTTGAGTGACGCGATCCGCAATAGACTTCATTGCGGAACGAAAGGCGAGGCTGCCCTGTTCGCTTTCGCGACGGAGCGCCGTGAGTAAATCGATGCCGGCCGAATAAGTCTTTTCCAAACGATAGAACAGTTTGCTCATCTGAGCTTTACTGATTTTTGGCATAAACCGTTTCCAACTGTCCAATTTCTGAAGATTGATAGCATCAAAACACAAGAAAATTCGCGTCATCCTTGCGGCCAATGGGAGCCAACCTTTGGCCGCAATCAGAAGTCAAGAATGTAGCTTCATTCTATCAGAATTTTCTTGTTGAACTGTTTGAGATGGGTTAACCTAATGAGATTGACAGATTCCGGTGGTGATTGATTCGTGTTGCAGAGAAATCGACAGAACCTGGTCTTGCCGATAAGTCGTCGTTTAACGAGTTGAGTGGAATACGATGAGACAAAACAAATTGACATTGATCTTGGGGATTGCCTTGGTCCTTGGGGCTCGCTCGGCTAGCGCGGATTGGAAGGACGACATCGGCTGGACTCGGCTACTCACCGAATACGGCGGAGCACCTGTAACGGGCGCCGGCGTAGTGGTTTCAATCACCGAAGCTCCTGACACTTTCGGAAATTACATGCCGAATGCGCCAGGACCATTGCCGCCCGAGTACATTGGCAAGACATTCACCAACGCGTCTGGAACGAGCACCGGTCAATCCGGGCATTCCGAAGCCGTCGCACGCGCCTATTTCGGAAACCTCACCAGTATCGCCGGAGGTACAACTTCGATTACGGCTTTTGAAGCAAACGATTGGATTGATAATCGATTAAATTTTGTTTCTGGTGCTGACCCAGTCGCTCATAACTTCAAAGTGCAGAATCATTCCTGGATCGGAAATTTTCCAAGTTTTTTGGACTCCCAAAATGTTTTGCAGCGTGCAGATTTTGTGGTGGATCGTGATGAAGTCACGATGATCGCTGGCACCGCAAATGTAGGCGCAATCCCGCACATGCTTACCCACGCCTACAATGTGATCAGCGTCGGGCGAACGGATGGCGGACACGCCAAGGGTTTGACGGGATTCTACGGTACCGGGCGTTCGCGACCGGATATCGTCGCGCCGACACCGGACCGAGGTCCCTATACCAGTTACACCACTCCGGTTGTTTCGTCCGTTGCCACCGTCTTGCACCAGGCTGCCGCCGGTACCGATGCAGCCCGCAGCGAATCGATGCGGGCGATCCTGATGGCCGGAGCAACAAAAGAAGAATTCGGAGCTTGGGACCAAACCGCAGCTCGCCGAATTGATGACGTCTTTGGGGCGGGAGAGGTTAATGTCTACAACAGCTACAAAATCATAGAGGCCGGTGAATTTAATGGCTCGTTGGTGGAACCGATCGCCAGCATCAATCGGTACGGCTGGGACTACAACAGTAATCTGAACAGTACCGACTCGATGTTCTACGATATCGTCGTTGGGCCGGGGGTTAACTGGACGGACATATCGATATTGTTGGCTTGGAACATTGAAGTTACCGATTTAGATTCTTCAGCAGGCATCTTTAACGCGACGACATCCCTGGCTGATTTCAATTTGGAGTTGTTCAATTCGAACTCTTCCTTTCTTGGCAGCCTGCTGGATTCCAGCATGGCGACCGTCGGTAACGTCGAGCATCTTTATCTAAATTCCTTGGGACCCGGACGATATACCTTGCGCGTGACAACGAATTCCAGTCATGACTTCGCATTGGCTTGGCGCGCAAATATCTCGGCAATTCCCGAACCGGGCTCTTTCGTGGGGCTTGGGTTTCTGTCGATTTGCCTTGGCGCTTTTTTCTATCGGCAAAGGCCAATTCGAAGGACGCCCAGGCTGGCAATCGTGCAGCGCTAAGCCATTTGCCCGTGCATTTGTTTGCCAAGACACGGCCCAGGGATAGAATTCGAACGGTCGAGGCAATTAGCTTTTGTGGAATTGGGAGATTGGCGTGGTTCGATTCACCTGTGGCATCGCGGTGTTATTTCTGCAACTCTTTGCGTCCGCTCAATCGTCGGGTCAGGAAACTGGGTATCTCGTACTCAAAAACTCGTCTGGAAAAATATTTGGCAAGCTTTTGGAAAAAGATGCCAAGGATCCGGAAACCGGCAAGTCGATCCTGATCGTCGAAACCGAATCGGGAGGACGCATCGAAGTCGATCGGTCCCAGGCAACTTGGCAACCGGCCGATGATCTCCTTGCCCGTTATGAAAATGAATTGTCCAAAGCCAACGGGTCTGCCGAAAGTCATTGGAAGCTGGCTCAATGGTGTCTTGCGGAAAAAGGTGGCCGCTCCAAACTCGGTCAACAAATTGATTTCCATCTCCTGGAGGCGATTCGATTCGACCCTCAACACGCGGAAGCGCGAAAGGAATTGGAACGGCGAGAATGGAAAAATGTTGGCGGGCGTTGGATGCCCGAAGCCCAATTCTTTTCGAATTTGGGATTTCTTTATGAGGACGGCCGTTGGGTCAGCCAGTTGCAATCGCGGATCAACAAAATTCTGGCCGAGCGCGATGCCAAAATTGGTCAGCTGAAATCGCAATTTGTGAAATGGAAGCAACAGCTCCCGAACTATGATGCCGGACAAGCGGTGACACAATTGCGAGCCATCGCGGATGAATTGCTGGTTCCCATTCTCGACAAGGAAGCTCAGGATGAAAAACTAAACGCGCCCGAGATGCGTCGGGTTTATCTGGAGGTGATCGGACAAATTCCCTGTACTGCGTCCCAGCAATCGTTGATCCGTTTTTATTTGGCGGATTCGGATTTGGGCCTGCGGGAGCGTGCAAAAGATATTCTTTTGTCACCGGAATTTGATGGCGAAAAAGCAACTCGGTTTAGTACGGCGGGCATTTTTATCGGTACGGGCGCGCTCGACCCTGCCAAACTGGATAACGAACGCCTGCAATCTCACGCCGCGTTTTTGGGTGAGTTGGGAACTCTCAATACAATCTTACCGTTAATCAACGTTGTTGAAACCGTGCACAAGATCAAAGTCGGCCCCGACCCCGGTCGAATGCAATTGCAACAAAGCAATCAAGGGACAGGGCTGCAAACGGGAGGCAAGCAACAAATTGTCGAGAAGCATTTCATCAATCAAAAGGTCATCAACGCATTGCGTTCGGTCACGAAAGCCAACCCCGGCGAATCGGCCGAATTGTGGCGGCGCTGGTATCTCGACAACTTTACGTTGGCACATCATTCCATCGGTGCGGACGAGTAAGTAGCAACGTGTTCTCCAGAGTGGTCAACCATGGCCACGCGCTCAAAGGTCACGGCGTTGAATTGTCGTAAAAATCGTTTGACGACTCGCCTCGTTACTTTTATGTAATACGTTTGCTAAAATCAGGGCGACCCAATGCCGGACGATCCGGTTTCTTTATTCAATTCCTCTGGTGCCCGCTATGCAATTTCATGCGACGACGATTCTGGCGGTTCAAAAAGACGGCGTCGTAGCGGTGGGCGGCGACGGACAGGTCACCCTGGGTAACGCCGTGATGAAAGCGGATGCGATGAAAATCCGTCGGCTGCTGAGCGGCAAAGTCCTGACCGGTTTCGCTGGCAGTAGCGCTGACGCCTTTTCTCTACTGGAAAAATTTGAGTCCAAGCTGAAGGAATCGCCCGACAATCTCCCTCGTGCGGCGATTGAGTTGGCCAAAATGTGGCGGACAGATAAGATGCTGCGTCAACTGGAAGCGTTGTTGATCGCATCGGATGGCGACAACCTGTTGCTGGTCAGTGGCAATGGCGACGTTATTCAACCTACGGATGGCGTGCTCGGGATTGGCTCAGGTGGGAATTTTGCGGTCGCCGCCGCTCGGGCCCTGAAGCGGCACAGTCAGCTGTCAGCGGAGGAGATTGTCCGATATTCGTTGACCATTGCTGGTGAAATCGATATTTATACAAATACAAACATCGTGGTCGAGAAAATTGCATGTCCGCAAAAATAAATCAGGCCTTGAGCCAATTGGCGCCGCCGACGATGACG
>JBEBGH010000216.1:0-9248 GCA_040081565.1 Pirellulaceae bacterium | reverse complement strand
GACCTCCCTTTTTGCGTCAGGTTGACGCATTGGAAAAACTTTATCAAGACAACAAAGACGTCGTTGAGTTCCGCATCATTTACATCAAGGAGGCGCATGCGGCGGACGGCGATTGGCCGATGGACTATGCGAAGGAGTTGAACATCACAGAACACGATGACCTTCCGGAACGATGTGCAACCGCCGAGAAATTGCTGAAGGACAAAAAGCTGACGATCCCGTGCGTTGCCGACGGAATGGACGACGCGGTAAACAAGGCCTACCATGCATGGCCAGATCGTATCTTTGTGGTGCGTCGCGATGGCCTGCTGGCGGTTGCCGCGGGCCAGGGTCCTTGGGGGTTCGAGCCCGGTCTGAAAGATACCGAGAAGTGGCTGGAAGAGTTTCGTAAAACCGGCAAAGAACCGGAACTGCCACCGAAATCATCCGATTCGAAGGCGGAAGCCGGAGCCAACGAGCCTCGAAAAAACACGAAAAAATGATCGTCATCTAACAGAATCAACTTGGATCTACCGAGTGGACTCGGTGACCACCATTCGTCTTTTACTTTTTTTTCAGAAAGTCCAATGAACCGCTTTGCTTTTTTAGCCGTGTTAGTTTCGTCTTTTTTCGGAATTGCCGTTCATGGCTCAGCTCAAGATAGCTTCGACGAATATCAGGATGTTGCCAAAAAAATTATCGAGGCTGGAAGCAAACAAAATGATGCTTATAAGAAGCTCATTGAGCTGTGTGATGATATTGGCCACCGGATCAGCGGTTCTGAGTCGCTCAACCAGGCCGTCGAATGGGCCAAAGTCACGATGAAAAAAGACGGACAAGAAAATGTTCGATCGGAAACGGTGATGGTGGGCAAATGGGTTCGTGGGAATGAGTCCTGTAAGTTGTTGCATCCGAAGGCCAAATCGATGGCCATGCTGGGCTTGGGCGGATCGGTAGCGACACCGCCCGAGGGAATTACCGCCGAGGTCGTTGTCGTCAGCAATAAGGAAGAATTCGACAAGCTCGATGCAGCGAAAGTCAAAGGGAAGATTGTCTTATTCAACGGTGCAATGCCGCCGTATTCGGAAACAGAAGGTTCAGGTTACGGCACTGCAGTTCAATACCGGGCGAGCGGTGCAAAATGGGCTTCGGAAAAAGGTGCTTTGGCGGCGCTCGTGCGGTCCGCCACTGCCTATTCGTTGAATTCGCCCCATACCGGAGCGCTTCGTTACGGCACTGCCGAAGTAAGAATTCCAGCGGCCGCCATTACTATTGAGGACGCGGAGATGTTGGCCCGCTTCCAAGCCCGTGGAATCACACCCAAAGTGAAGTTGATGATGGAAGCTAAGGATGTCGGCGAAGTCCCGTCGGCCAATGTCCTGGCGGAAATCGTTGGCCGCGAAAAGCCCGAAGAAATTGTCGTGATTGGTGGTCATCTAGATTCTTGGGATGTCGGGCAAGGAGCCCAAGACGATGGAGCTGGGTGCGTCGCAGCCATGGAGGCTCTCAATATTCTTCGCAAACTCAACTTAAGACCGCGACGAACCATTCGCGTGGTGCTGTGGACAGACGAAGAGCGCGGCGGAGCTGGCGCAAACCATTACGCCGCTACCCATCAAAATGAAATCCATGTGGCAGGCATTGAATCGGATTCCGGCGGGTTTACTCCCAAAGGCCTTTCGCTCGAAATGCAAGATCGCGAAGCTGAATCGCGAGCATTGGAACGCCTCAAGAAAATGATGCCGCTGCTCGCGCCGCTTGGACGCATGAACGCCGAAACCGGAGGATCCGGCGCGGACGTTGGCAAACTGAAACCGCTCGGCACCGCGTGCATGGGATTGGAGGTCGACGGACGGCTGTACTTCAACACCCATCACACTCACGCCGATACGGTCGACAAGGTTGATCCTAAACAACTGGGCGACTGTGCGATCATGTTGGCAGTTAGCTCTTACTTGCTCGCGGATATGCCTGAGAAGATCGGCAAGTGATCGACATTGACGTGCAGATTCGCACATGCGTGTGAAGAATCGCACCTTAGGCGAGATTTCCTGACGCTAAATCGCGGAATCAACTATGGCACTGGTTTTGCATGGCAATAGCCGGTCCATCCGTTTTTCCCGCGAGCCGAGAGTGTCCGAATGCTCTTTCAAAAGTCCGATTCCGCTTTAGAAAGGCGGGTTGCAATCGTCGTAGCTTCTAAACATCACGGCAATACGCTGAAGATCGCTGAAGCAATCGCAGTGGAAACTGAACGCGGAAATTTTTTCCGTCGCTGGGGCCCGAGGAACAATGCTTGGAAAGTATGACCTGGTCGGATTCGGTTCCGGAATCTACTTCGCCCGCCATGATGTAGCTTTGTTAAAACTGGTGAAGGAAATGGCAAGTGGTCCTAAACAGGTTTTTCTATTCTCAACAGCTGGCAACCCACTTTTATTTCGCCTCTATCATTTGCCACTGCGAAACAGGTTAAGACGTCACGCCTGCAAGATCGTCGGGGAATTCAATTGTCCTGGATGGGATACGTTTGGGCCGTTCGCTTGGATCGGTGGCTTGCACAAACAACGTCCCAACAAACAGGATATCGAGTCCGCACGCTTGTTCGCGCGCGGACTCCAACAGGTCCTGGGAAAACAGCCTCAAGTCGTCGAAGTCTAGGCCAACGAGCGGTTCGATTTCCGAGTTCGCCGTAACGCTCCTGCGAGAACAAGCCCGACTAACAGCACTCCAGTAGTTGGCTCAGGAACCGACGAGAGAAAGGAGCCTTCCACAGTGAAGAACCCCAAGCTGCCGTAGTCGGAATAAACCCCTGTTTTTCCGGTTCCATCGATTGACAGGTAATAACGGCCCGCAGTAGTAATCTGCAAATTGAACATAGCGTTTACATCGTCTACAGGATTACTGGAGAAAAGCAAAACACCGTTCGAATCGTAGAAGTTCGCCAAGATGTCCAAATTCGGACGACCTTGAAAAGGATTGATAAGGAGACTTAGGTCACCCGCTGTCAAAAAATCAAACGCGAAGAAATCGAGGTCGGTTCTTTGCTCGACAACACCCCAGCTGGAGATGGACGGACCAGCGGCCAAATTTGTGGCAGAAGCTGTGGTGTTGCCGTGGTCGTCGAGGCGGAAACCGAACCCATTGGCAGGTTTTGTGATGACCGCGAGATCGTCCTCGAATTGGTTGGCACCCAGGTAATCGCCATTGTTCCATTGTGTCACATTTGTGTTAAAAGGCGCGCCCATGATGGGTCCCCAACTTGTTGCTGCGGTTCCTCCAGTGCCGGGGTGATAAGTTGATGCGTTCAATCCATCATGTCGTAACCCCAGTGCGTGACCAACCTCATGCGAGTTCGTCATCGCGCCGTTATTTTCACCTTTGTTGAAGCTAAACACTGGCGTGTCGTCGGAACTCCCAAAGCTATTCAAGAAAGCGATGCCTCCGGTACCATTACCAAATCCGTTTTTGTATTGGGTGTTGAGCGCACGCATACCATAAAACTGATCCGCGGCATTTGATTTGATCAAACGAGCAGCCCCAAAATCACGAGTGGTAACATTTACATTGAAAGGCAAAAAATCTTCCGCCACATTTTGGAACTGCTTTTGAATTTCAATCAGCTCAGCGTTAGAAAACGAATTAACATCTCCATCCCGATCAAAAGCATCAAAGACGATATTATGGCCCCACCCGTTGTTCACTGAGTGATGGCCATTGAAATCCAGGTAAATCGTCTTGGTTGCGGTGGGATTACTCTCCAGCAGAAAAGTATCCGCCAATGCATACGGCGAGCCTCCCGCGTTCCCAAAACTAAAGGCACCATTGATGAAGGTCGGAAAGCGTTGAGCCTCGACCGTACCATTTAAAACAAATATGATCGTTAACAGACTCAAAATAATGCGCGCGAACCCGATCATCCCAAACCTCCTGAAACTGTTCCGAAACACAAACGATTGGATTAGGATAACTAGCGATTGCTCAATTGAAAATCTAGGAGAGCTTCAAAACGGGGATTTTTTTGCTTTAATTGGGACTAAAACTGGTATTTGTGATCCCACCAATAGCCCGATAACTCACAGAACAATGCTTGGGCCATCATTTACGGGCGTTTTGGGTAAGTTCCATCATGTCTTCGAGATTTGAAATTGATTAGCCCCCGTTTTTGCGGGTCTTCACGTATAGAGTAGCTTCGTGCAACGAATCCAGATTGGCATTTCGACCTGTCCCAATGACACGTACGCGTTTCATGCGTTGATGCATGGACAGATCGTCGTCCCAGGCGTTGAGTTTGTGTTTGAGCTGTTGGATATCGAGCAATTGAACCAAGCGATTTTGGCGGATCGATTCGACGTGGCCAAGGCGAGTTTCCACCTGGCAATGCTGGTTGACGACCGCTACCAAATTTTGAAGGCTGGAGCTGCCTTGGGGTTTGGCGTCGGTCCCCTGCTTCTCGCTGCCGGAAATGGCACAGCTCCGAGAGCTTATGAGAACTCAAGCCGGCTGACATTGTGCCCGGGTCAGTACACGACTGCGAATCTGTTGTTCAAGATCTTTTACCCCCAAGCAACGAAGGTTGAGCAGGCTGTCTTTTCGGACATCATGCCGCGGCTGAGAAATCACTCGGCCGATTTCGGCGTCTGCATCCATGAGGGGCGTTTTACCTGGCAGAATCAGGGACTCGCATTGGTTGAAGACATGGGCCAACGATGGGAACGCGAAACTGGATTGCCATTGCCACTAGGAGGCATTCTGGCCAAAAATTCTCTCGACTATTCGGTCGTCACTGCAGTTGAACTTGGGATTCAAAAATCAATCGAATACGCGCGACGACATCCCGATGAGGCGTTAAAGACGATGCGGCAGTATGCCCAAGAATTCGACGACCAAGTACTCATGCAACATGTCGATCTGTATGTCAACGACTGGACTTTAGATTTAGGCGATATCGGTCGCCGGGCGTTGACTGAATTGAAAAGGCGAATGAACTCAGTCTGAAGAAACTTTCGGCCCATGCAATCAACGCATCAAGGCGTCGATTATGGAGCGTCTTTCTTGCCGTAAAACAACATATGCTGCCACGGGAGTTTGTCGAACTCCTTTACCAGCTTGAATCCGTTGGCAGTAAGTTCTTTCTCAACTTGGGCCTTCGACATTTTATGTTCGGGCTTAATGGGCACATTATCGTCTTCGGTTCGAAATTCCACCAACACGACGAGGCCGTCTTTTTTCAAGCTGCGATGGACGGCGGCCAGCATTTCTTCCGGATAGGAAAATTCATGGTAGACATCCACCATCAGCACGAGATCAATTGAATCGGCAGGCAAGCGAGGATCAAATTCAGAACCCAAAATCGGCGTGACGTTGTCGATTTGTTCGTCCTCCATGCGTTTTCGCAACAACTCCAACATTTCGGGTTGGATATCCACGCCCAGGACTTGTCCGTTTTTCCCCAGCAACTTGGCGATAGGTAACGCGTAGAAGCCATTTCCGCATCCCATGTCGCAAACCGTCATTCCGGTTTTCAAGCCGAGATTGGCCAGCACCATGGAGCAACGTTCTTCACGTTCTCGTTCGGCTCGGACCAGCCAGTCGGCGGCCATGTAGCCCATCGCGGGAGCAATTTCCCGGCCCATATACTCGGTGAGCGGCTTTCGACGGGTGCCCTTTTGGCTCTCCTGTTCGCGTTCTTGAGCGGAGAGCGAAGATGTCAGCAGCATCGCCCAAGCGATCACCAAACCAGTCACGAAAAACCCGAGCCAAATTCGTTTCATAACGACCTATCGATTCGAACTGCTGACGCGCCAGCGAGAGTGGAACATCCAGACCATTAACAGGAACACGGTTAAGTTGAGTAGCACGGTAAACCCAAGGTAGCCACCGAAATGTACGAGATCAACGAAGCGATATCCCAAGACTGCTTCTTTGTCGCCAAAGGAAGCCCTTGCCCAAATATTCGTGCCCGTCATTGAATCAACGAACAATGGGATTTGGTGTGCTGCGGCAAAAGGGCTGGCCATCGTTGCTGCATGAGTCACCTTGACTGCCGGGGTGTTGGCAAAATAAGTCTGCGCGAAGTAATCGGCAGCGACTGGAGCCAGAAACAATACGACGATGAACATGTAGGTCACAACCAGACTCGTACTGGTTTTGTGAAATAAAGTCGAACACATCAGTGCGAGGTTAGCAGTTGTCAAACAAGTGAGAGCCACAATCAGGAGATAAGCCAATAATGAAAGAACAGTTCCCCAATAGCTGGGAACCATCACCAAGGCCAAAAATACTGGCCACAACAGGAACGAGGTCAAAACAGTCGAGACGCGTAACCCCGAAAACAGTTTTCCCCAAAGGATCTGCCACGGCGACAACATCGTTGTGAGCAGCAAATCAAGCGTTTGTCGCTCGCGCTCGCTAGTGACACTGCCAGCCGAAAAAACGGGTCCGATCAATATGTTGAAGAGCACGACGTAGCAGATGTACCACGGTGCTAACGATTGGTAGACGTAAAGGAAGACGGCCATGAAGACAATCGCCAGCAACATGCTGATCTGAATTGCCAATCGCAACATCAACGTGCCTTGGCCGAAAATTTCGCTGCGCATTTCCTTGTCGTAGACCGGATTGGTGTTGTCCTCCATCAGCGACTTGCGAATCGGTGGGACAAACAAACGATCAGGGAATTGGTCGCGAGAAATAACCAGTCCAACAGAATTTTCGGATTCCTGTTCCAGGTCTAATACTTCTCCCGAACGTCCGCCGAGATCCGGTGGGTGCAACATTCGCGAGGCAACCAGATAGAACAAGGGAATGGTGATCGCGGCCGACAACCCGGGAAAAAGCGTTAGGGTCAGGTTCACGCGTTCTTGGCCAAACGCACTCATCATGTACCAGAAGAAAATAACCACCAGCACCATAGGGAGAATCAGCAAGTACGAAACGACCAAGGCCGCAGAGGTTCGTTGGAAAAATCCTCCCGCCGCGACACTGATCATGCCAAAAGCCACGACGCTTGAGATCAGGCCCACGTAGGCGGCGAGGACTTCATAAAAAGACACGCCACCGAGCGGCAAGCAGAGCATCACCACCGGCAACGATGAAAAAACGAGAATGGCCAGATGAGTCAGGGCCGCCGTCAGTTTCCCCCAGACAATCGATTGAGGCTGCAGCGGACTCGCCAGCAGCATTTCATAAGTCTTGCGTTCCTTCTCACCGCTAATCGAGCCCGCAGCAAAGCTGGGTGTCATCAGCGAGACAAGCACATAGTTGCCGAGAAAGAACAAGTCGACGAGTTTGCGGGTGGACTCAGGGTTTTCGGTCAGGTCCAGCCAGGCTTCTTTGGGCCAAGCCAGATACACGACGCCTGACAAGATGATTTGATAAACGAGCAGCAAGATAAAAGAGCGTGGCGTCCGCAAATTGACGAGCAACTCGCGTTGCAAAACTGGATTTTCGCCAAGCAATAACATAATGGCTGCCGGTCTTCTGTTTGTTCCAAATCTGTACTCAGTCTAGGGCACGGCAGACTCGTTGGCGAGATGCAACCAATCAGGTGTTGATCCAATTGGGATCATAGGGTCGCGAACAGGTTAATTGAATACGCTCCGCACGATTCGGCAGTCCATCAAGCAATATCTCAATCGTTTCCAAAAGCAACTTGGTTTTCGCCGATTCGTTCAAACTTCCGCCGGCCCGTTCGATTCGATCGAGCGACGCACCAATCTGCAAAATCTTGCTGCGGATATCCAAATATTCTCGATCGATAATGGCTGAGGATTTCATTTCAAACTCCTGAATCGATTGGTCTCTTTCAAATATCGTAGCACAAGTTTGGCAAGCCGTTTGTTTCAAAGAATCGTCAACTTAAGGTTGCCTGAAACAATCGGACTCGTCCAGAAAACTACCCAATAGACAAAAAAAAGGCACAACTTTCGCGAGCGAAAATTGTGCCTCGGTGATTCGAGATTCAAAAAAGAGTTTACTCTTCGTTGCTGCCGGTGTTGATCAGTGGACCGGATGAGCCGCGACCACCCTTGAGTTCCGCTTGAGCCTTTTCAGCTTCTGCGATGCTCTTGGCTTCAGCAGCCTCTTGCTCTTGCGACCAGTCGACGCGACGACGAGACAATCCAATCTTGCGGTCTTCGGTATCGACCCGCAGGATTTTGACTTCGACTGCTTCGCCGACTTTCACGACGGATTCCGGATTGTCGACTTTGTGGTCGGCTAATTCCGAAATGTGCAGCAGGCCTTCAAGACCGTCTTCCAGTCCGACGAAGACTCCGAACGTCGTGATCTTGGTGACCTTGCCATGCACAACCTGGCCCGGTTGGTACCGGCTCGGGATGTCTGTGGTCCACGGATCGTTGTTCATTTGCTTCATTCCCAAAGCGATACGTCGGCGCTCGGTGTCGACGGCCAGAATTTTGCATTCGACCTCGTCGCCCTTCTCCAGCATTTCGCTCGGGTGGCTGATCTTGCGAGTCCACGACATGTCGGAAACGTGCAAGAGTCCATCGATACCTTCTTCGAGTTCGATGAAGGCACCGTAGTTCGTCAAGTTGCGGACCTTGCCGCGAACGATCTTGTCGATCGGATAACGCTCTTGAACTTGTTCCCAAGGATTCTTTTGCGTTTGCTTCATGCCGAGCGACATCTGTTCGCCTTCGCGGTCAACGCTAAGCACACAAACATCGATTTCCTGGCCGATTTTGACCAGATCTTGCGGATGGTTGACCCGTTTGACCCACGACATTTCGCTGATGTGCACGAGGCCTTCGATGCCCGGTTCGAGTTTTACGAAGGCTCCGTAATTCATCACATTGACGACCTCGCCCTTGTGCATGCTGCCTTGTGGGTAGCGTGCTTCGACGTTGTCCCAAGGATTTGGCAAAAGCTGTTTCATACCCAATGCGATTTTGACCTTTTCGCGGTCAACATTGAGGACTTTGACTTCCAATTCCTGGTCCATCGAAACCATTTCCGATGGATGTCCGATTCGCGTGTGGGACATATCGGTAATGTGGAGCAAGCCATCGATGCCGCCGAGATCGACGAACGCACCGAAGTCGGCGATGTTCTTGACGATCCCCTTGCGAACTTGTCCGACTTCGAGAGTCGAAAGCAACTGTTGTTGTGCGTGTTGTCGTTCCTTTTCGATCAAAGAACGGCGACTGACCACGATGTTTCGTCGTTGTTCGTCGATCTTAAGAACTTCGCATTGAAGTTCCTTGCCGATGTATTCGCCAATGTCGCCGGGGCGTCGAATGTCCACCTGG
>JBEBGH010000215.1:0-9264 GCA_040081565.1 Pirellulaceae bacterium | reverse complement strand
AAGGGAACGTACCAGGTCACGCAATGAGGGAACATGTGGAACCATGTGGAACCCCGTTGGGGTTCTATTGATTTCATTGGTTCGAAACCCAGCGTGCGCTGCGCGACACTGGGCTTTGGCGTACAACGCCTTCGGCGTACGAGGCACGCAGGTTAGCACCTCGTTCGTGCATTCTTGGAAGCCCTCCAATACGCCGAAGGCGTTAGAGACACTGGGCTTTGGAATGCAACGCCTTCGGCGTACAAGGCGCAGGTTACTAACTCGTTCAAGTGCGTTGCGCTGGGCTTTGGCGTGTAACGCCTTTGGCGAACCAAGCAGTAGTACCTTGCTGCGTTCATGGACTACAATGTTCGTACATAGCGCAGTTTGTTTTTTGGCGTGACGCGATGGACGAAGCCTGGTTTTTTGGCGAGGGTGAAGAACGGCGAGAGCCGCGGGAGCGGCGTCGCGCGGAACCGACGCGGCTGAGACGGATTTTCCGGCAGGTGAAAGCGGCCTGTACGCCATCTCGTTTCGGTTTTTTGGCCTGTTCAATTGCTGGCTTTTGGTTGGTTTGCGCCGCGGTTGTCTTTTACAATTACGCGCAGTTTCACAATCCTAAACCGCGATTCTCGTACGGCAATTGGACCGTTGTCGTTTACTTCACGTGTTTGTTGAACGGGCGGTTTTCGAAAGGAGAACAGCGGGTATTGCTCGCTGCCGGTGGCGTGGGACTCCTGGCAATCGGCCATAGTCTCTTTCTCTTCTGGCATCTTACAAACGTCTGGTCGGACGTTGTCGGCGAATATTGGCGTTTTGTTTTAGTGGTTATTGCCAGCGTATCCGCAGCGGCACTTCCTAGGGTGTTGGCCTGGCTCGAATCGAAAACGTATTGGCAACGACTAGTTGGACGGCCCGACTTGGCGACGCTGATGTTCGTTCCGGTGATGGCGGTGATCGCCACATGTTGGCTTTTGGTATTCAACCGCGTTCAATTATTTGCGTTACCGACAGCAGGAGCCATTGGGGCCATCAGCGATTTTTTGATGGTCTTCGTTTTCGTGGTGGTGCCCCTTGGAATTGCCATGCGGGCAAAATCTAAATGGTGGGTAGTGGCACTGACTCAATTCAGTTTGTCGGTGCTTGCTTTCGTTTATGCATTTGACTTTTCGTACTATGGTTGGGCGGTTATCGACATAGGCATGTGGTTTATCGCCGATCTTGTGATGGTATTTTTGCCGCTGTATGTTGCGAGCCGGCAGGTTACTGTGGCAGCCACTCGTTGGTCTCGAATCTTTCGCCCACTCTGGGGCGTATTGATCGCCGTGACGCTCTGCCCCATTTTGTTGCTGACGGTTTTCGATTTCATGGCACTTGCCAATTCTAGCGCATCAGGATCGCCTTGGGATTGGTTAACAAAGGGTTCGTATAAAAAAGCCTATTTGGCCCGTACCTTACACTGGGGCGGGTACTTCAAGTCCAGCAATACAAACCAAATTGTGATCCCTGTAAACGCAGACAGCGATTATTTGAGCAAATTGCGGTTGGGGGAGGCGGGACTTGTGGGAGTGAATCTCGTTGGGCTGCGACCTGAAATCGAAGTCACGGAATTAAAAATGAAGAGTCCGTGGATCATTCTGGGAGAATCCGGAACTTCCAAAAAATTTACCACTCGAGCGACTTCGAATCAGCTCAATGCGTTGATCAATGACTCTTTATTTACACAGATTTTCGGTTCGACGGCGGTTGAACAACAAACAAAAGCCGAGTCAATCCAGTTTCGTCGCTTGACGCTAAATTCCTTGGAAGCCGGGCAAGTTGCCGGCGTTTTGAATATTGCCGAGAACTGGAATTGCTTGCCCGATACAGGCGCTCGTTGGCAAGCACACGGGATTTCGGTTGTTGGCTGCAACCTCAATGATTCCGATTGGGAGAGATTGTCCGAGGTTTCGAAAACGGTCAAGAATATTCGGGTTGCAAAGAGGAGTCCGTTTCCGACGCAGTTTCGCGCGCCTGTCGATGCTCAATTAATTATCCCGGTAGATGAACGGACCTTTATTGAAGAAGCCAAGGGCCTAATGAGGTTTTCGATCGGAACTCAAATCGGCTTGGCATTTCCACTGGTGGTCGCACCCGATGAGGTACAAGATCCGGTTGCCATGTTTGACCAAGTCTGGGCAACTTACGGGCTCAAATACAACGGTCGCGGACTTGAGCGATTAATGCTGCCGGAAAAAGTATTCACGGAAAATGAGTTGACGGACCAAAATTTTCTTTATGACGACGCATCGGGGTTGTTTGTTCCGGACGCGAGCTATCTCAAGTGGATTGATCCGGCATTGTTGCCGGAGCTTAAGTCGTTGTCGACGGACGCGTTTTGGCTTGGCCTAAACAGTAAACGCACTGGTCGACTTCCAGGATCGCTGGAAAAAACAGATAGCCCAATTGATTTCATGTGGGCTGCGCCTGCCGGTAGTTACACTTTTTCGAAACTGGAGTCGTTGCACCTAAGCCAAGGCGCTGTATTTTCTGATTTCAAGTTCTTGCAGGCGATGCCCAATCTGCAATCATTGCAAATCGGGAACGAGGCCTTGGAAAATAACGCGCCGGTTATTTCACTCGTCACGGAAATGGGGAAACTTCAAAAGCTTGAGACTCTGACGATCGTCGGCGATTCGCCGTTAGTCGATATTAAGCCGTTTCTTCAGTTGCTGCCGCAAGTGAAACAATTAAAGACCATTCGTATCGTTGTTCCGACGGATTATCCATTGGCTCCCGAAACCTATGAAACGGCGGTGCAGCAGAGAATTCCGATCGAAATCATTCACACGGACGATCCAGAATTCGACATCCCAGCACATTTTGGCGAACATCGCCGACAGGTAATCGAGCGGTTGCGAAAAAAATACGGCATCGAGGACTGAGACTCAAACGGGTCGATTGGTGTGATTTCTGGGGCGACGTTGGCTTCGCAGGGGCGGTGGTTGGTGTATCATTCTGGGGGGAGAGTGGGGATACGCTCTAAGGCTCGGTTTCGATGGATTCGAACTTCGGGCAGGCGACCACAGGCAAAACGGTAGAAAATGGCCGAACAACCTTCGATCTTGTCGATTCGTAACGTCTCGCGCGCGTTCCGCAACGTCCAGGCTTTAAACGGCGTTTCCTTTGAGGTTGGCGAGGGGCAAGTTCACGTGCTGCTCGGTCACAACGGTGCCGGCAAGACGACGTTGATCCGCATCATTCTCGGCCTCATCCGCGCGACCTCGGGATCAGTATTGGTTTCCGGTTTGGATACCTGGAAGACGCGCGGCGGGCGGCAGACGCGGGAAAAATTGGGCGTGCTGTTCGAGCAAGACGCTTTGTACGAAGACATTTCGGCGATGGAGAATCTGGAGTTGTTTTCGCGCATCCATCGCCTGCATCATCAAACATGGCGTAACCGAGCAGAAGATATGCTCACCAGCGTCGGCCTCTACGATCGTCGGCATGAGCGCGTCGGCAAATGGTCGGCGGGGATGAAACGAAAATTGTCGATCATTCGCGCCTTGCAACACCAGCCGCAACTCGTGGTCCTCGACGAACCGACAGCGGGGCTCGATGTACAGTCGCGCGGCAAGATTCGAGATGCCATTGATCGTTGTCGCAGCCAAAACACGGCGTTCCTCATTGCCAGTCAAGATCTGGCCGAAGTTCAGCGCATTGCCTCGCATGTGACGTTGTTGCGACGAGGAAAAATTCTGTACAGCGGAACGATCGCCGGGTTTTATGCGCAGGCTCGTTTGAAACGATTCCACGGCAGCACTGAAGCTTTGAAGAGTTTCCTCGGTTCACTCCCCGCGGGAACGGAATTGGTCCGAGAAGAACAAGATGTACTCGGCGATGCCGCCTTGATTCGTATTCCCCCTTCATTACAAGCGAATGAAATCCGACCGATGGGTTTGGCCGAAACGCCTGTTCCGCTGGAAGACATCTACCTGGAACTCGACAAATAGATCGAGGAAGTCATGTTGACTGATATTTCAATTGTGTTCTGGCGGCATTATCGAGCCTTTTCGGGGTCGCTGTCGATTCAATTGGCGACTTTTGCGGCACTGGCGATTATTGGGGGCGTTGCGATTCCGATCGCGTTATTAACTGGTGATATCAGTCGATTTGCCTCGTTCAGCAACTTCATTGATTTGTCTGGATTTTTGATTTGTATTTTCTTCGCGGGAATTATTTCCGCCGAGTCGTTTTATTCGGAGCGAGTTCACTACACCCTCCAAGCAGTCCTTTCCTCTCCGCTGCGGCCAGTTTGCCTGTTTATCGGCAAGTGGATGTGGTTCATGTTTGCCGTAACTGTGCTGCTGTTTGTGACCACGCTCGTGTCGCGGCTCGTGGTGTTGTTGTGGATCGGTTCGTCGTGGGGATCGCCGGAGGAATATTGGTTCACGGTCGTGATGTTTTTGTTCACGCTGAGTTCCGCTTCGTGGGTGATCGCGGCCAACTCGATTTTGTCGCTGATGATCCGGGACCCGAAAGCTGCTCAGATGTTGGGATCGATTGCCAATTTGGTCCCGTTTTTGTTGGGCTTGATTCTGATTCGAGTCTTGGGACTGGAGTTCAACGTGAAGGCCTTGGTGATCATCGGCGGGATCTGCCTCTTGTTGGCGATCGTGTCGTTTATCGCCGCGCTGCAGGCCTTTCGTTCGGAATACGTGCGGCTGTAACTTACGCCAGTTGAACGAGACGTTTTTCGGAGTTGCGGAAGACGAACCCCGATCGGGCTCTTGTTGGCGAGCGTAGCCATTCGTACAAGTTAGCAGGGCAAATTCGTTGAATCGTTACCGCTGCTTGAACACCAAGGCAAAAGCCCGTAAAAAATAACCTCGATTAAGATGTCGCTTTGGCCAAACCGGCGATGATTGATTTGCTGCCGCTTAACGGGAAACCCCAAGTTGCTCCAGTTGCCATCGGTCGCCTTAACCCTTTTTCTAATAACGGATCTATGACAAAACAACTAAAACAGATCAGCGCGGACAATGTAGGAGTAGTGCTCGACCGGGCACTCGACGCAGGCGAGGGTTTATTGCGACTCACTCCGACTTGGGTGCCTCGCAGCTTTCTGCATCCCGGCAAGCGGATTCGGCTGCACCCCGACGACTATTATGCTCTCGGTTCCGAACGCGGCGGGATCGATGAACGCTGGTTTGCCAGTACGACAGAGGCGGCCAACGAAAACCGACAGTGGCATGAGGGGCTGAGTTTCTGCCGCTTCGAAGATCAACAATTCCTGTTGCGGGATGCGGTGGCAGAAAAAGGGACTTCGTTGATCGGCGCAACGATGTGGAACCGTTACAAACGCTGGCCGGTCTACTCGAAATTTTTCGACAACATGGGACCAATCCCGCATCACATGCATCAAAGCGATGCGAACGCCAAGCTGGTCGGTCGCGAAGGCAAACCGGAGGCCTATTATTTTCCGCCGCAGTACAACAATTGCGATAACCATTTTCCATTTACGTTTATGGGCCTTGAGCCGGGAACGAAAAAAGGCGATCTTCGGAAATGTCTGGAGAATTGGAGCGCGGGGGATAACCGAATTCTGGAACTGTCGAAGGCCTACAAGTTACAGCGCGGTACGGGCTGGCTTATTCCGCCGGGTGTCCTCCATGCTCCCGGCTCGCTGTGCACCTACGAACCCCAATGGGGCAGCGACGTCTTCTCGATGTTTCAAAATATCGTTGAAGGTCGCTATGTGCCTTGGTCGTTGTTGACCAAGGATATGCCGGCCGAAAAACACCAGGACCTCGACTTCATCATCGGTCAACTCGATTGGGAGAAGAATGTCGACCCGAACTTCAAGAAAAACAACTACATCGAACCGCTGCCTGCCGACCAAGGGCCCGGGTGGGTCGATCGCTGGGTCGTTTACGGTCGCGTTGATTCGCATCAACTGTTCAGTGCCAAAGAATTGACACTCGATCCCGGCGCGACATGCGTCGTGAAAGATCCGGGTGCCAGCGGTTGGATCACTGTTTCGGGCACGGGCACGATCGGCAAGATGCGGTTGCAGACGCCGACCCTGATTCGCTTTGGCGAGCTGACGGAAGACGAAGTGTTCATCACCCACGAGGCTGCGACTCGCGGTGTCAAAGTAACGAATACTGGCTCAGAACCACTCGTTGGGCTTCGTTATTTCGGCCCTGACGTTTTCCAGCAGTTTCCGAACGTTGGCGATCATTCCACAGCGAAATAACGAGCCAACTCCAGCGCGATTTTCCATCTGACATCGACGATTTCTCAACCATACAGGAACAACCATGAGTTTTTCAAAACCGAAATTGCATAATGCCATGTGGCCCGGGTTGGTTGGCAAGGGACCGAGCGCTGAGGAACCGGCGATTGACCTCGACACAATGCTGCGGATGACAGCGGCTGCAGAAGTCAATGGCGAGAAATTCGATGGCGTCGATTTATTCCTGTACGATCCCCACGTGAACATTGACATCAGCGATGACGATTTGAAGCGGCTGGCTGACAAGATCGCCGGATACGGCTTTGCCGTAGGCAGCGTGGTCGCGCCGATCTGGTTTGAGGGATGTGCAATGGGCGACGCCACTAAGCGGGCGAAATTCGTCGAAGCCGTGGAAAAGGCCGCACGCATTGCGGTGAAACTTCGCGAACACGGCGTGCGAAAGTACGGCATCATTCGCATTGATTCCGCCTGCAGTCCTCACGATTGGGCGGTGGATGCCAAGGCCAACCAAGAGCAAATCGCCGACACGTTTCGCAAGGCCGCTGTCGTTGCCAAAGCTCACGGTGAACGGCTCGCTGCCGAAGGCGAAATCTGCTGGGGCGGCATGCACAGTTGGCGCGATATGCTAAACCTGCTGCAGATGGTCAACATGCCCGAGACGGTGGGTTTTCAAGCTGACCTCGCGCACACTTACCTTTATTTGTTGGGTTACAACTCACCGGAAAACGCATTGCTGCAACCCGGCTACACGCAAGCTCAATTCGATGCGGCCTACCGCCAGATGACTGATGCGTTGCGGCCGTGGACGATTGACTTTCACGTCGCCCAGAACGACGGGAGCGTGCACGGTTCAGGCTCTCACGACAAGACCGGACGGCATTGTCCGGCGGACGATCCGAATGGAAAACTCGATGTCGTCGCGGCCTCGGGCCACTGGCTGAAGGACGCCCAGTCACGTGGCATTCAGCACATCTGTTGGGATGGTTGCATGTTTTCCAACGCCACGTTGATGAAGCCGCAAACGTGGAATACGATTCTCAAGCTCATGCTCAATGTCCGTAAGGCGCACGGCTGGAACTGAGAGCGTGTATCATGAATACAGCTGCGTCCCCTTCTCGCAGCCACGGCCACGAGGCAGGCCAAAAAAGCTAAATAAGTAGAATGTCCCCTTTTGTATTCCCCGTCGAAGCCGTGGAGAAGGCCGCACGCATCGCCGTGAAGCTTCGCGAACACGGAGTGCGCAAGTACGGCGTCATTCGCATTGACTCCGCCTGCAGTCCTCACGATTGGGCGGTGGATGCCAAGGCCAACCAAGAGCAAATCGCCGACACGTTCCGCAAGGCCGCAGTCGTTGCCAAAGCTCACGGTGAACGGCTCGCTGCCGAAGGCGAAATCTGCTGGGGCGGCATGCACAGCTGGCGCGATATGCTGAACCTGCTGCAGATGGTCAACATGCCCGAGACGGTGGGTTTTCAGGCTGACCTTGCACACACGTATCTTTATTTGTTGGGCTATAACTCACCGGAAAACGCATTGCTGCAACCCGGCTACACGCAAGCTCAATTCGATGCGGCCTACCGCCAGATGACTGATGCGTTGCGGCCGTGGACGATTGACTTTCACGTCGCCCAGAACGACGGCAGCGTGCACGGTTCCGGCTCTCACGACAAGACCGGACGGCATTGTCCGGCGGACGATCCGAATGGAAAACTTGATGTCGTCGCGGCCTCGGGCCACTGGCTGAAGGACGCAAAATCACGCGGCATCCAGCACATCTGTTGGGATGGTTGCATGTTTTCCAACGCCACGTTGATGAAGCCGCAAACGTGGAATACGATTCTCAAGCTCATGCTCGATGTCCGTAAGTCGCACGGCTGGAACTAAGAGCGTGTATTAAGAATGCAAGCGGAGCGGCGCAAGCCGCCCCTTTGGCAATACTCAACGGCAGGCATCAACCGCCAAAAAGCTTGGCTTGGAATCCTCCTTTCGGCCACGAGGCAAACCAAAAAAGCTAAATAAGTAGAATGTCCCCTTTTGTATTCTTTCTTTTGTATTCTTTCGAGGCAGGCCAAAAAAGCTAAATAAGTAGAATGTCCCCTTTTGTATTCCCCGAGGCAGGCCAAAAAAGCTAAATAAGTAGAATGTCCCCTTTTGTATTCCCCTTTTGTATTCTTTTGTATTTCTCCACGTTGATGAAGCCCCAAACGTGGAACACGATTCTCAAGCTCATGCTCGATGTCCGCAAGGCGCACGGTTGGAACTAAGAGCGTGTATTAAGAACAGAAGCGGAGCGCGCGACCTGTCCCTTTTTGCATTCTCCCTCTCGGCGACCAGCTTCGAAATCCGTTCTCGTACCCTGTCGAGCTGCTGTTAAAGACGATCGATTGTGGTGCCGCTGTGATTAGCGATCTGAACCAGATGCCCAACCGCAGAACCTCCCAGATGAGGACAATGGCCGACGTTGACACAGCCACGTTCAAGTTTCGGATAAAAACAAAATTGGTTTAGCACTGAGCAGCATCCGTTCGCTATCAAGATGCCGAACGAATACAGATAACCAACAGAAAACGCAAGACAATTCGACTAAACTGTTACACCCATTTGATTTTGCGACGCTGGTGTTTCCCATGATCTCAATTTTGGGCACCAAAGATCAAATCCGAATGGAAATCCTATTTCGTTCAGCTTAAAAAGTCGTTGCAAAGTAAACTTCGCCGCCGACCGGCAGCGCTGTTTCATCGAATCAGCCTCCTGCTCCCGGCTGAATCTCCCGATTGTCTCGTTCTCGTCGTGCAGCCCAATCAACATTGGGAAAAGCGAGTTCTTCGTATACTTCCAACCAAGCCCTGTCTTCAGTGATCTTCCGATAAAGCTCTCGCTTCAAGTTTTCATTGTGATCGAGTTGCCCTTTGACAAGTTCGCGAAGTGATTCGACGTCGACTGTAGCCTTGTCGGACTCGCGAATAGGCTGAGGCGCTCCTCGGTCGTAAGCTGCCATGATCTGTTGAACCAATTGTTCTCTTTCGTGCTTGTTTCTGGTATTCATC
>JBEBGH010000556.1:0-2395 GCA_040081565.1 Pirellulaceae bacterium | reverse complement strand
GGTTCTCACTCGACCCGAAATCGACGAACTCAAAGAGATTGCTCGGAAATATCCCAACTCCTCCGATGCCGTCAACGTTGTTTCCACCACGTTGGACAAGTGGTCCGACTTTGGTGGACTAGCAGAATTCCTCCGTTCGTTGCCCCCCACTGAGGAACGTGCCGACTACTTGGCAACCGTTTTGATCAAAGACAGTCAATTCGATCAAGCGATCGAGTTGTTGAAGAAACTCCTGGAAGCGGATCCGGAAAACCACATCCGAAAATGGCGCATGGGATATGCCTTGAGTTTTGCCGGGCGGGACGACGAAGCGGCACCATACATTCGCGCGAGTTTGGAAAAGCTTACTGGCGAGGAAGTGATTGAGGCAAATAATATTCTTGGGCAATATCATTTGTCGAAGAATGAACTGGACGAAGCCGAGAAGCATTACAAGGCGGCGACTGCGGACCCCACGAGTCTGCAAGCGCTTTTGGGAATGGCGGCGGTCTACGAGCGGCGAGGGGACGCGGCGAAGAGCGAAGCCTACCAGAATCAGGCATTGATCGTTCGCAACCAGCGTTCCGAGGAACAGATCAATAAGGATACATTCACCCGACAAATGACTGAGCTTGGTGAGTTTCTGCGAAAGAAAGACTACGATGCTGCGGAAAAGCTGTTGGCTCAAATGCGCACGACGGTCAGCGCCGATCAAATACCGAACCTGAATCGTGTTCAGGACCTGATTCAAAAAAACAAACTCAAGAAGAGTGGTAACTAGCCACTTAAGGATAACTTGAAATGTCGAAGTTCATTGGTGTTGTTTTAATCATGCTTGTCGCTGCGTTCGTCGCGTTTCGGGTGATGAGCGCTACGCCGGTCGCCAAGCCGCGAGAGGCACCAAAGCAAAAAGGCAATATCGGTCGTTCGATCGATTTCAATCAGAATCTGGTCGCGAAAGCCCCCGAGTACGGCGATGTTTACGCGAAAGGCTCAATGCCTGAAGTCAAAACCAAATTGAACTTCGCCGAGTGGACCAAAGAATCCGGGTTAGACTTTCGCCACATCGCGACCAGGACTTCTGACAAATACTTACCGGAGATCATGGGTTCGGGGTTGGTGCTCGTCGACTTCAATCGGGATGGCGCGCCGGATGTCTTCGCGATCAACGGCGGCGACGTAAAGGCTGTGCCAAAACGTCCGGAAGCAATTGCCAACAAAATGTTCCTTAATGATGGCAAGGGCCATTTTCGGGATGTTACCGCGGAATGGAATGTTCCCAATTTTGGTTACGGTATGGGCGCGGCTGCCGCGGATTTTGATAACGACGGCTGGAATGACTTGCTACTGACGAGTTGGGGTGACGGCGAACGGCTGTACCGTAATGTTGAAGGTAAGCGGTTTGAGGATGTCACGGAAAAGAGCGGAATTGCTTCCGACGGAAAATGGGGGACCAGTTGCGGTTTCTTTGATTTCGACAACGATGGCAACTTAGATATCTACATCGCCCGTTACATCGATTACACGCTTGAAAACGCCGTTAAGTGCATGTTCAACGAGTATCACGTTTATTGCGCGCCACTGTTGTACAAAGGCGTACCGGATCGACTCTTCCGCAACAAGGGTGACGGAACTTTTGAAGATGTCTCAAACAAAGCCTTCCCGCCAGAAACGATCCTCCATCCAACAGAAGGGGTGATTCAGGACATCGCGGCATGCAAAGGTCTGGCGATCGGCTTGGGTGATCTCAACGATGACGGATTGATGGATATCTACGTGGCCAACGATGTGTCGCGAAACTTCCTGTTCATCAATAAAGGCGACGGGACGTTCTCCGAAATTGGCCGCCAAGCCAATGTTGCCTACGGTGAAAACAGTCTGGAACAATCGGGCATGGGCGTGGCTTTCAGTGATGTCAATCAAAATAAATTAATGGACATCGTTTGCACGAATTTCCAAGGCGAAACGACAAACGTTTACAGCCAGGACGCGCCCCTGAAATTTATCGACCGCTGCGACGAGTTTGGCATTGGACAAACTTCGCGGGCCCGTCTGAGCTTTGGCACATCCTTTTTTGATCCCGACAACGATTCCGATGAAGATCTGGTCATCGCGAACGGGCACATCTTCGACAACGTCGAGCAATTTTCCAGCAACGTTACCTTCAAACAATTCAATAGCGTGTATGAATCGTTGGGCAACGGGAAATTTGTGGATGTATCGTCGGTCGCTGGTTCCGGTCTCCAGGACCGACAGGCATCTCGCGGTCTGTCGGTAGGTGATATCGATAGTGATGGTCTCATCGATTTTGCGGTCTCGAATAACGATGGCACACTGCAAATTGCTCGGAACGAAACGGCGGAAAAAGGTAGCTTTGTGTCGATCTGGTTGGAACAGCCTGGTCGCAACACGAATG
>JBEBGH010000214.1:0-9283 GCA_040081565.1 Pirellulaceae bacterium | reverse complement strand
GAAAAGGCGGGAATGTGCGTGTTTCGCACGGTTTTGATTGTACAGATTTTTTTTTCCGCAGACAACCAACTGTGTCTAGTTTCGCGACTTCATCGTCTGCCGTCACCGAATGGAACTGGCGGGAAGGACCCGTTGGGATTACCATTTGTTTCCATGATAAACGACCGTTTGCCGTTCCACTGCTGAACATGTCGCAAACGATTCGACCTTACACTCGTAATCACGAGCTCATGCGCAATTCCGAAACTCTTGGAGCCTTTCCATGACCCAGTGGTACGTCAAGATACTTGATGAGACAAAGGGGCCATTTACTTCGCACGAGTTGAAAACGATGGCTGCCGAGAAATCACTGTTGCCAGAATACTGGGTAAGAAAAGGATCGGATGGAAAATGGGTGACCGCGGACAGTATCCGAGGACTTTCCTTCAACCCAAATGATTCTCCTTCAGAGACTGCAAGCTCGAGTGAACGGGCAACGCGTTTCTGCCCTTCATGCGCCGAGGAGATCCTTGCAGCCGCGAAAAAATGCAAACATTGCGGGGAGACCGTTAGCGGTTCCGTAGGTTCCCTCAGTTCCAGCAAAGGAAAATATGACAAACGCGTTTTTGAAATCGCTAAAAATCAAAAGTACGTCATTTACGTAATTCTTGCCCAATTAGTAACAATGTTAGTTGCTGGAATCGTTTGGCCATTAGCACCATTTCTTTTCATTGCAACATGGGTACTACAAGTTTTGACCGTTTTCAAATTCTTCATTGTCGTTTACAAAAAAGAGACTGGAATTATCTTAGGAATTCTTTCGTTGATTCCAATTCTGGGCCTAATCATTTTGTTACTCGTGAACAACAAGGCGACCTCAATTCTTCGCGATAACGGCTTCAAAATTGGCTTGCTCGGGGTTTCGGATGATGCCATTGAACAGTTTAGGCAACGCAAAAAATAAGATATGGGAGTGCCGCGTCGAAGGAACAAAAAGATGCTCTCTCGTTTCTCTCGGCGATACCAACATTGTCTTTTAAAGGTGTTTCGCATGAATGTAACATTGACCCATTTAGTGATGTTGATTTTCCTTACAATACCATCCCATTTGGCAGCTCAACAAATACAAGAATCTGCTCCTCAGCCCGCCGAATTGGCTGCGAGAGTAACAGAACTTGAGACGCGGGTTAAGGTGTTGGAAGAACTTGTTGCAAAACTCACTTCAAATTCACCAGAGAAGTCGAGACCTAAATCCACCGAAACTCAGACGGCACCGGCAATAGACTCACCGCTCGTCCTCGATGATTGGAGCTACTCGGTTGTGCATGGCGATTTTGGGCAAAGTTATTACGCAATTAACTTGACCCTGCGCAACACTGGAACGAAACGCATTAAGCTTATTGAAGGCTCGGTGATTTTTAACGATCTGCTCGACACAAAGGTTCTTGCAATCAAGATTACACCGGATATTGTTATTGCGCCTGGCACGTCCGTCATCAACTCAGACAACTACCCGATAAACCCTTTCATTGCAGATGCTACCCGAATGGCCGCAATGAAAAAGGAAGATATCAAGCCAAAAATGGTGATTTCAAGAATCGTCTTCGATGACAATTCTGTGATTAAGGTTGGCCGTTAAGCAATTTTTCGGAGTGTGCCGATTCGACGTTGACTGCGAAACAGTCATTGCGATAAAGCCGATGCACGAAACTAGCGAAGTCGGTAAGTTCTCTTACTGACAGCACTTAAAAGTTTTTTTTACCGAATCGATGACCCGCTACTTCGCTTTTTCAAAAAACCCTTGGCACCGGCATACGCCCACTCCAAAATCATTGCAATGAACATGGATCAAAGGAAAATTGGCTGGAAGATGATTGCGATCGCGTTAGCTGCAGCGATCCTGATGACTTTTCTTTTCGCCATCTTTAATCCTTGGCTGGCATTGCTTTCGGGGACAACTCTTGTCGCAGGCAGTGTCGCGTTCGCCACATGGCCTTTGGTGTCCGAACAATTCGCACGCTTGCGAGCCTTGCCTTACCCAACACTTCAGCACCGGCTTTTCATTGCGGTACCGATTGTCCTATTCGGAATCGTTGTGGTGACATTGGCTCAATCACAGATTCGCGCGAACCGACAAGCGGCAAAAGTCCGCGCGGAATTGGCGAGTGAAATAGACAAGGCTGAAATCGCGTTACAAAGAGAATTGGTAGACGAAGCACTCCGAATCTGCGCAGGGATCGAATCAAAAGCCAACGCCGACGAGAAAGCCCAATTGGCGAATATTCGAGATCGGGCAAAAGACATCTCGGTCGCAATTCGAAAGAAAGCTGCAAATGCAAAAGCCGTTGAACTGGCCGCCGTTGGTCGACATTTTGTTGTGAGAAAAGAACTTGACAAGGCCCAGTCCAATCTCGAAGCCGCTTTGAACGTGCCGATGGCAACGCAATTTGAAGAAGCCACGAAATTGGCCAATCTGATCGTCGCTGAACGAATCAAAATGGCGAACGAATCTCTAGTCGCCGAGGACTTAGTAACGGCCAAAAAACATGTTGATAAAGCAATGCGAGTCCCTTCTGCGACAGAACTAGCTCAAGCGCGACGGGTCATTGCTAAAATATCGAACCGCGAAGTTGCAAAGCTTCTCGCTGAGGCTCGAGAATCTTTGAAAATGACGAACCGCGAAGACGCCTATGCTAAGCTGGAAAAGGCATTGTCGATTCCAGGCGCGACCGAAACCGGCGAAGCTAAACAAATGCTTGTTACCATAAGCGAAGAACTTAAACCTAAAGCGAATGCGAGGGTTTCTGAACTAATGGACGTAGCGGAAAGATTGGCCGCTGATGGAAAATTCGATGAAGCAATACGTACGCTTATTGGTGCTCTCTCCGTTCCGCATTCCAGTGAGCGCGAGAAAGTGGAGTTGAAAATTCAGTTGATTCACGCGCAAAGGCCAACTGTAGCCAGCTTATCTACACAAGATGAGGATAGTGTGACGCACATTGAATCTGCTCTCGACTGGCAAGATGCATCGCGTACAGAAAAGATAGCGACCGCTACCTCCTTTTTGGTAGAAGTGAATCAACGTGGCAAACTCAGTTCAAGGATTGCCAACGACATTGATAGTTACGCAAAAGAGCTGGTTAAACAGATCGATTTAGCCTTCAAACGCGAACGCAATCCGAAGAGAAATAGAGAACTATTCTCCCACCAAAAGGTCGACGAAACTGCCGCAATTCTAATCGTCTCGATGGGTTGGAATAAATAGCTGACCGGTTCTTGGATCAATCCAAGTGGCGAATTTGACTGAGTCGCTAAGTTTTTGCCTGCTATTCGTATGACAAGCACTTTCATCTTTTCATCAATCGCCGGTCGAACGACTCGATTAACGCCTGAACTTCCTCACGCGAAACACCTCGAGCACGAGCGTCCTTCACCAAATTGGCAAGTTTCATTTCCCGAGCAACGTTCGGATCGATTTGTGACTTATTCTCACGCATGATGCCTCGCAGCTCGCCAATGGTTGGCAATCGTCGATACGGTTCGTCGTAAGTCGATACCCAACGCTTCACCGCACGCACGACCTCGGCGGCCTCGCAGCGGTGGAGCTGGTCGAAGTACACCGCGACGGTGGCGTCCGTGATCTCGACCTGCTGGGCCGTCGCCGCGTAGGCCAAGGCTGACGCGATTTCTGAAGTTGTGATCACTTAACCCCCAATTTCAAAACATTAACTTCCTGCCCGTTCGCCCTGGCAATGTCCGCCTGCCGCGCCCGCTCCAAAACGCCCCGCATGTTTTCCTCGCGCTGCTGGGCCGGGGTGAGGAACCGTTTGCCTTCCACGGAACCACTACGCGAGCGCGATCCGTCCGAGGCTTTGTTCAACCACCTGACCAGAAATTTCGGCATTCCAAAGAACGTCTTCCGCTTGTTAGCCTTCACCCGAGCGAGAGCCATCAAAAGTGATTTTTTGAATTTATTTTTGTTTCGAAAAAAAACACTGAGCGGTTTTTTGTGCGCCGGTGTATAAGTAGTTGAACCCTGAAAAATTGAGAACTCAAAAGCGCGTAAACGAAAGGAATAGTCGATGATTCATTCAGCAATTGAAGCGGTTGGTTACATCCGGATGAGCACTGACAAACAAGAAGATAGTCCCGCTCGGCAACGTCACGACATCGAGTCCCTGGCGGCACGACTCGGCTACCACATCGGTTCTTGGTACGAAGATCATGGATTGACCGGTACGGAGTCCATCAACCGCCCGGAATTCCAACGGTTACTTGTGAATGCAAAACAGGGGAAATTCAAGGCCGTGTTACTTTCCGAGCAAAGTCGAATGTCTCGTGAAGACATCTTCGATGCGATGGTTCACTGGCGCGCCTTTCGAGATGCGGGAGTTTCCATCGTCACCTGTCAACGCGGAGAGTTGGATTTCAACAACTTGGGTGGTGTTATTACCGCCATCGTGGACCAATATGGAGCCCGAGAAGAATCGATCAAATTGGCGCAGCGCGTCGCCAGCGGGCAGCGGATGAAAGCAAATCAAGGTCAGCGCATCGGTGGAAGTGTCTTTGGTTATGACCGGCAATTGTACGACGACCGGGGAAAGTCCGTGCAAAGGGTGAGTTTTCGCGAACGGTTTAAAAAACCGGAGTCGTGGCGTTCTGAGTTGGTACCTTCATCCGAGCGTGAAACGGTCGCGGGCATTAAGTGGGCATTTCAAGCCATTCAAAAAGGACACTCGCTAACGCAGGTTAAAGGCCTTCAACCCAAGAGACTTAGCAATGGCTGATTCCAGAACGATTTTCAAAAAGATCATCGATGGGGACATCCCCGCAAAGATTGTCTATCAGGACGACAAATGTCTGGCTTTTCACGACGTGTCGCCTCAAGCCCCAGTCCACGTGTTGGTAATCCCGAAAAAAGAAATCCGCAGCGTCGCGGCGCTGGCCGAAGTTGATCAAGCATTGGTGGGGCACTTGTTCTTAGTGATCCAAAAGATTGCAGCAGACTTGGGGCTGGCAAGCGGCTATCGAGTGGTCACCAACATCGGAGGCGATGGCGGGCAAAGTGTGGACCATTTGCACTTTCATTTACTCGGTGGTCGCCAGCTAGAGTGGCCTCCCGGTTAGTCAGGGCAGGGGCCGACGAGGGTGAGAACAAGTCTCGCGATGTAAATAAAGAAACGCCGGTTGAAAGCGTCTTGATCAACCGGCGTCTCTCGTGGCTGTAAGGATAGGGCCGATGGTTATCGGCGCAGGTTCTGCTCTTCTGTTGCCATCTGTATTTGTGCCGATCGAGTCATCGGTTGTTGCTGCATTGGGCGAGCTTGAGGCTTCATACGAACCTGTTGTTGCTGTGGCCGCATTTGAGCGGATCGCATTTGTTGTTTCTGGGGGGCCGGTGGGGCCTGTGTTTGTTGCATGGTCATGCGATCAGATCGTGGCATGGCAGATGCCCGAACTACCTGGCTGGTGCTGGATTGCATCATGCCTGCTGAACAGGATGGACAAGACGAACCCATTTCGCCTCCGTCAACCATTTCGCCGCCGCATCCGCAGTCATCACAAGTCGCACAGGAGTCGCAGCCTGTATCACAGCAGTCATTGAATCGTCGTCCGTACAAGCAACTGAGCAAGGTGCCTGGTTGCCAACAAAACGGAGTGCATTTCGTCGCGCCGCCTACGAATTCGGTACCGCAACAAGGATCAGCACAATCTGGAGGTGTGCTTGTCCATTCGCCGTAGTAGACTTCGCTGCATCCACCGCCGCAAACCAGCGATCGTCGCGCGTTTCGCAAGGCATCGATCGGACCTGTCGCCATGTGCCGCGGACCAAATCCACCTTCGCAGTCATAACAGTTGCTTCCGGCGATACCGCAACCCGGACCCATCATTGGGCCACAACATCCGGTTGCCTGTAAACAAGCCGCTAAAACGAGAGTCAACAAGATCAGCGATCGCATGGAAAATCCCCCTCGAAAATTCAATTCACTGCACCTACTTATCGGCGATCAAAATTCCTACAATCAGCAAAATCGTTACGATCGGTAAACTTTTACTTTTTTCGAGGCCCAGGCGTGATCGAGTCCCTGTCACAACAACATTTTCGCGGTCGAACGACGCTCGCCTGGGGATTGCTAGCCATCGTATTGCTGGCTGGTTGTGGTAGCGAAACTGAAACGCGAGGTCGCCCTTTAGTGGGAACTTGGGTGCTAGAGGATAGCGACGATGTGGCACGTCGCACGACTTCGGCTGATTCCACGGCCGAAGGTCCAAACGGATCCCGCATGCAGTTGGATTTCGCATCCGGTGGCCGCTTGGAAACGAGGACCAATATCAACGCCATCGACAGCCGAAAAACGGGAACCTGGCAGGCGATCGCCTACAACGAGTCCAGCAAAGTCATGGACATCGAATGCAATTTGGATGGCCAAAAATCAGATTGCGAAGTCGAATTTCTCAGCGCTGATCGAATCAAGCTTAACCCGCCGAATATGTCGGGTTTGAATTTGAAGTTAACTTTCAAGCGAAAGTAGAACTCCGGCGCGACAAAATGCACTGAATTGTGCTAGCAGCAATCACTGGCGGAGTCGATGAATGGACGCCCAATCGTCACGCTCCTACTTTCATTGAAGGCCATTTGGCGTACCCGCCGATGCATTTGAAAGCGAAAATTTTGTTTGTTTGCCCAAGGTAAAAGGATTTACCGATGAAGTCAGTTGGTTTGTCGGTTTCGTGGTTGTTTGTCTTTGGACTTGCCTTGAGCCTGCTCGCTCAATGTTCTTGGGGCCAGCAAAATACGGCCACGAAATACCAACTCAAAGGGGTTTGGGCTGGCGTCGCCTACCTTGACGAAGAGAAATTGAAGGAAAAAATCGACGCCTTACCCTCAGCCACCGAGAAGAAGGCTTTCATCACAAAAGCCGAACTGTTTCTGTCTGCCGTGGCCGCTTACGAGTTCAAGGAAAACGGCGATTATGAAACCGATTTCGAAATCAATACGGACGATGGCGAAATCGCCCGCGCAGCCACGATCGGGCGCTACAAAATCGTTGAAACCGACGGCTTGAAAATGGTCGTCGAATTTGTCGAGAAAACCAAGGAAGCGACCGCCGCTCGCGAGAAGAAGTTGATTCAGTTTTACGAAGATGGCGATCACATGGCCGTTTTGGTTCCTGCCCCGGAAGACCTGGCCGATTGCAATCCTCTACTGGTCTTTGAACGAGTAAAGCCCGAGCAAATCGTCGATCCAGAAACGATCGCGAAAGAGCAAGGCAAATCGACGATCAAATAAGTCGACGTCAGTCCAACATAAACACTCGTCAACCGGGCTAAGTCGTTGGACTTGGACCGGTTGATTTCTTTTCCAGCCACATCGAATGGTATGAACAGCGCGTAATCGCAGTGTTAGCCTGACTCCATCGACATTCCGAGACCAACCTCCATGGTTGCTTCCGGACCCGAGACCAACCCGTTTGCAACTAGATTTGGCACCTAGCGTCCAGACTTGCGGTAAACCCGCAAAACGGGACTAGAAATGCAAAAGCCGAGGGCCTTCACTCCTGCCTTGAATTAACTGTTTAACAGGCTCTTTCTCAACCGACTTTCTGGGGTGCTACAATCAGCAATGTGAATGAACGTTTCCCTTTGCAGAGGCGCGACTTATGCCGCTCTGGCTCATCTACTGTAACCCCATCGTACTGACGGTGGCGAGTCTCGGCTATTTCTCGCCTTTCTTCTTGCCGGTGGTTCCCGGCGGTCTGACCGGAGTCCTGGTCGCAAATTTGCTCTTGCTGTTTCTGGTGTCGGGTCTCTTTGCCTGGCTCATTGCTGGCGGGCAGGTGATCCTGGGAATCATCGAGTTTCGAAAGGGCAAATTATTCTGGAAGCATCACCTTGCTTCCGCCCTCTGGACCTTCACGTGCTACGCGATCGTGATCACGTTGATGAGCAATGGTTACTTGTTGACCGCGTAGAGACCGGCGTGATTTATGCGCCATTGGGCATCATCATTCCTCGATGCGAGGAAGAAATCATCCGACAAAACGGCATGGCAGTCTAATGAAACCGAAGGTAAACGGGGGCTAGTCCACCACGTGCCCGAGCACGTTCAAGGGGACGGTTAGGTTCAATTACTCCGGCAAATCTGATTGTGGCGATTGAGTCGCCATTGTCGTCTCAAGTTTCAATATTTTCTGGTGACGCGAGCTTTGAGGGAAGTTAGTGCGACCTAGACTTCCGCATGAGAACTAACCTTTGCTCCCTTTATCCAATGCGAAGCTCCGCCGTGTCCAATCAACCATTAATTACGCGAATTGCGTCCATTATTTGCTTCAGTTGTGCCGTTGTTTTTCTGGATGCTACTCCCGCTTCCGCTCAGTCGTATTGGACAGGTGGAGGTTCGGGTGCCAGTACCAGATGGGACTCTGGAGGTAATTGGCTTGGTGGTTCGAGACCCGGTACCGGAGCGACGGTTATTTTTAACTACCGTAACGGGACCGGCACAATCGTATCGCCGATGGCGATGAGGAGATCCTTTGATTGGAGCACCATTACATTTTCGAATTTGCTCGGCCGGCTGCCAACAACTTTGGACATCAACACTGACGACGGCGGTACCACTGCCCGAATTTTGACTTTGTCTGGTGGGATAAATCTGGCAGACACAATGACCACGGTTCGATTCAATGCCAACAATTTTGGCGCCTTGAGTATCGTGATGTCCAACAATAACACCTTCAGTACTTCCCTGGGCTCGACCCTAATCCTCAACCCGGTAATTTCTGGCGGGTTTGGTCTCACTAAAACAGGCGCAGGAACAATGGTCTTGGGTGGAGCGAATACTTATACAGGTCTGACCACGATCAACGGCGGAACCTTGAGGTACGCCACGAACAACGCGATCGCCGCAAGTGGCGTCACCGTAAATTCCACTGGAACTCTGGCACTTAATGGATTCAGTGACTCCGTTGGTCAAGTCATTATCGACGGCGGTTCCATTACTGGCGGAGGTACGCTCACGAGTACCGCCGCTTTCGATGCCCGCAGCGGTTCGTCATCGGCCATCCTCGCAGGCTCGGTCGGATTGAATAAGTCGACCGCAGGAACGTTTACGCTGTCGGCAGCCAACGCCTATACGGGACAAACCACGATTAATGCAGGCACGTTGGCTTATGGAGCCAACAACGCGATTGCCAATGGCGGCGTTACGGTTAACTCGACGGGTACGCTGGCCATTAATGGTTTCAATGATACGGTGGGCCAAGTCATCGTCGACGGCGGTTCGATCACTGGAACTGGAGGAACA
>JBEBGH010000555.1:0-2405 GCA_040081565.1 Pirellulaceae bacterium | reverse complement strand
CTCGAAAGAAGTTCAGACTGTAGGACACACAGCCCATGTACAGACTGTCGGCGGCGAGGGGTTCGAACTGTTTACCGACGATGCACTCAGTCGAGCCGCCGCCAATGTCGATCACCAGGCGGCGTCCGACTGTCTCCGCGATGCTATGTGCTACGCCGAGATAAATGAGTCGCGCTTCCTCACGTCCTGAGATTACCCCAATTGGGTGGCCAAGAGCGCGTTGGGCTTTCTTGATGAATAGCTTGGCGTTGTGCGCCCGGCGGAGTGTGTTGGTACCGACGGCACGTACGCTTTGATGGGGGAGATGCCCGAGTCGTTGGCCGAACTGATGAAGACATTCCAGCGCACGGTCTTGCGCTTCCTTCGATAGATTGCCCTTGGCGTCGAGCCCCGCGGCTAGGAGGACACGTTGCTTGAGCCGGTCGACTATGTGCAGCCGGTTGTCAATCACTCGGGCGACGAACAGATGGAAACTGTTTGACCCGAGATCAACCGCTGCCACCTTTGTAATTGATCGTCGCATCATTGGCAGGGTCTTGCGGCTTCAGGCCTCCGAGGCAAATGTACCTATGTGGACCGCATTAGCAAAGCAAAACCCCCGCGGCATTGGCCACGGGGGTCTGCTAGAACAGATATGGGAGTGGTCAGTTGGCCGGCTTTTCTTTCGGCACAACCGCTTCGATCTCAAGTAGAATGTCGACGTCGTTACTGACGACCAATCCGCCGGCGTCGAGCGTGTTGTTCCAGTTTACGCCGAAGTCCTGGCGATTGATGGTGCCGGACGCTGTGAAGCCGGCGCGCTTGCCCATGTTGGCGTCGTCCATCGTGCCAACGAGTTCCACAGCCAAGGTTACGGGCTTGGTGACACCGCGAAGTGTCAGGTCACCGGTCACATCGAAGTTCTTCGGTCCCTTGGGAGAGACCGAGACGGACTTGAACGTGATCGTCGGGAAGCTGTCGGCCGCGAAAAAGTCGCCGCTCTTGAGATGCTTGTCACGGCCCTCGGAATGTGTGCTGATGCTTGTGGCATCGATCGATACGTCGACAACCGACTTCGAGACATCCGCAGGGTCGTAAACCACGTTACCGCTGAACTGACCGAATGAGCCCTTAACCTTGCTCAGGCCCAGGTGGGTAACAGCAAAGCCAACGCTTGAGTGCCCACGATCGATCTTATAGGTCTCAGCATGGACAGCAACTGTGAGCCCCGCGACCAACAGAGTGGCCAGTGTAAATTTCTTAAACATTCTTCCTCCTTGAATCTCCGCATCTGGTTGAAAGTATCGGGCGCATGCGGAGCGCGTCCGTTGGCTGTTATGTGATTACAACTATTCTATTATTCGATTGTCATGACTTCTCATTGTCTGTCCGTGCCGCTTGAGCGCTCTCCGTCTTGACGAAGATGGGCGTCGGTGATTGCTCTTCACCAAAGGTGATCCGACGCGCGACTTGGGAGAGGTAGGCTGCTGTCATCAGGTACGCCCATGTTGGAACGAGAATATTGCCACATCCGCGGACATGCACCGTTTTGTCGCGATACTGCTCCCAATCGTGTCGTGCGAACGCTTCGCGGACGGACTGCTCGCGGAGCAAACCATTTTCCGCAAACGCTTCAAGATCGAAATGGGGCATCGCGATTGTCTGGTGGATTATGCCGAAAAGGATGTGCCACAACCGCAGGACTTAGAGGCGTTTGGATTGCTAAACTTGAAACCTCCGCCGACCATGGCGGTGACATAATCAATTAGGACGCCGCGCAGATATAGCCCGCTCTTCAGGTCGACGACGACTGGTACTCCTTGAACATCGAAGACTTTGTCGAACTGTCCGACTTGGTCGTCGAAGGCAAGTTGATACATAAGTCCAGAGCATCCACCGCCTTGTACGCCGACACGGAGGTAGTGCCCCTTCATGTCTTCGGCTTCGAGCCGACGCTTGACTTCTTTTACGGCGGCCTCAGTTAAATCAACAACGACCGCCGGCTGCCCGACAATGGGGAGCTCCTGAGATTGCTTAGTTGACGTCACGTCACTCATTGTAGACCTATATCTCCGTCTCGATAACCAATTACCGTTGCGCCAATATAACCACTTTGAGTCCTGATTGTTCCATCAATTAATCTCGCTGGTCAGGGTGCTGTCAGGGCGTTCTGGAGCCAAACGTCGCTGGCGCTCAACAACTTCCACAATCCTGTCAGCTGTGTAGTCAACTTCTTCCACCGTTGTCCATCGCCCGAGGCCGAAGCGAATGGAGCCGGCGGCGAGTTCCTTTGCCAGGCCGAGCGCCAGGAGTACGTGCGATGGCTCCACCTCGGCCGAACTGCAGGCCGATCCTGACGATAGCGCAATCTCCTTCAACTCAGTCAGCATGCCCTCGCCATCAATCCCTTCGAACGAAAGATTTAG
>JBEBGH010000213.1:0-9309 GCA_040081565.1 Pirellulaceae bacterium | reverse complement strand
GTGTCACTCGTCTGCTTCTCTGCGGTACAGCGCCAAATGAAAAACGTGGCGAACCAACCGGTCGGCAGCGAACTTGAATCATTATTTTTTTTCCAACGACTGGGTAATCGTGGGGGTTCGCCATTCAAGACGAGAGCTACGGGCCGAGGGAAGATAAGAACCACGAAGGACACGAAGAGCACGAAGTTGGAATTCGACGACCTTTCCAATTGCGTGTGGCCCGCAAGCAGCAATCGGTGGAAGTTGTCGTTATCCGCGGAATGACCTGCTCAAACGTTCAACTGAATTGGCCCGGTTTTTGTGGAGGATTATTGTTAGTATCAGGCAGTAGATTAAAATGGGATCGGCCAAGCTGCTGTTAGAACTTGGCGACTGGACTATGAAATTCGCTCAAGAAATTTTGACATCGAAATATCTTGAAAAGCAAAATCCATTAGGGCTCGTATGAATCGAAGAGCATTCACGCTGATTGAATTGCTGGTAGTCATTGCCATCATTGGGATCTTGGTGGGAATGCTGTTGCCGGCGGTGCAGCAAGTTCGCGAGGCGGCGCGGCGAACGGAATGTCTCAATAACATGCGGCAGGTTGGAATTGCAATTCAAGGTTTCGAGGGAACCTTCAAGGTCTTCCCGGCGTCGGGCTGGACAATGGCGGGTCCTGGAAATCCTGCTGGAAAGTATGTCAGTTGGCGGCCATTGATTTTGCCTTACCTGGACCAAGTCGCTCTTCGCGATATCTACGACGTTAAACTCGACTGGTGGGAAGGCTCCAACCTCGTTGCTGCCGCTGTCCCGGTTCCCGTCTTCCAGTGTCCGTCGGCGCCAATCCGCTCCGGTGTTTTGTCCGCGATTGCCAAACCACCGCGTCCCGCGATCACGTTTGCCAATCCGATTGCGTCGACAGACTTCGAGGCGATTCAGGGTGTCCAACCAGCCTCGATCAATCCGCACCTCCCAGCGCCGATCTACACCGCCAACAATCGATTTTCTGTCATGCACCGAAATTCTCGCAATCGGCATGCGAACATATTGGATGGTTCGTCGAATACGATCATGGTCGTCGAATGTGCTGGAAGACCGGACGTTTATCGCAAGCGATCGCTCAGATCCGATCTTGCGAATGACCAAGGGATTGGCTGGGCCGACAGCGAAGGCCCCTTCAGCCTCGATGGTACCAATCATGATGGGAGCATCGAGGGGGGCGGGCCATCATCTGGATGCAACATCGTTATGAACCGCCGGAATGACAACGAACCCTATTCCTTCCACCCTGGCGGTTCGAATTGCCTGTTTGCGGACGGACATATTACTTTTGTCGAGGAGTCCGTGGCAATCGACGTCTTTGCCAAACTCGTTACCCGTAGCGGCGGTGAGATTGTCGCCAGCGACTCGTACTAATTCTTCGTTTATGTTGGCGAGCGGTTCCGATTGGGAAGCAAATTACTCGCATTGATCATCAGCGTTAGTGCGGTAAGATTGAGGACAACATTGTCCTCTACCGAACATCATCAACGGGCCATTCCATGTCTTCAGACCTTCATTCCGCGATGCAATTGCCCGATGTGAATGGTCGATTCGGCCAATTTGGCGGAAGGTATGTGCCTGAAACTCTCATCGGGGCATTGGATGAGCTTGAACGAGAATACAAAGCGGCAATTGTTGACCCAACCTTTCAGAAGCAATTGCAGGAACTGCAACGCGATTTCGTGGGTCGTCCGTCGCCTTTATATTTCGCGCGGAGGTTAACCGAACGATGCGGCGGAGCACAGATTTGGTTTAAGCGCGAGGACTTGAACCATACCGGAGCGCACAAGATCAACAACACGATCGGTCAGGCTTTGTTGACGTTGCGGATGAAGAAGCGGCGGGTGATTGCGGAAACGGGTGCCGGTCAACATGGAGTCGCGACCGCTACTGCTTGTGCCCACTTCGGGCTCCCTTGCGTCGTTTATATGGGTGCCGAAGATGTGCGACGGCAACAACCGAATGTCCGCAGCATGAAATTGATGGGAGCCGAGGTCCGTGCCGTTGAAACAGGATCCAAGACTTTGCGGGATGCCATCAACGAGGCGATGCGCGATTGGATGGCCAGTGTTGCCGATACTCATTACATTCTGGGGTCGGTCGTAGGACCTCATCCCTTTCCCAAAATCGTTCGTGATTTTCAATCGGTCATCGGTCGCGAAACAATTCAACAGGCACAAGAGCGCTGGGGTCGATTGCCTGATCTGGTAATTGCTTGCGTCGGAGGGGGAAGCAATGCTGCCGGCATGTTTTACCCGTTTGTCGAACAGGCCGGTGTTGAACTGCTGGGGGTGGAGGCAGGTGGACGCGGAAATCAGTTGGGCGACCATGCCTCAAGCTTGACCTTTGGTCGGCCCGGTGTCTTGCACGGCAGTATGAGCTACGTGTTGCAAGATGACGACGGGCAGACCTCCGACGTGCACTCGGCTTCGGCCGGGCTCGACTACCCGGGCGTCGGTCCCGAACACAGTTTTTGGAAGACCATCGGACGAGTGACTTATACCGCTTGTTCGGACGAACGAGCGTTATCGGCGTTCGATATCATGGCGGCGAGCGAGGGAATTTTGCCTGCCCTCGAAACGTCTCACGCGATTGCAATTGCGATGGACGAAGCGGCACGACGTCGCCCTTCCGAAAAAATTGTGGTTTGCCTTTCCGGTCGAGGCGAAAAGGACGCCGCGGAAATCGAAAGACTCAGGTCGCTGAGGTAGCTGACTGCGAATCAGGGCGACGACTTGGCGAGCTTTTCAATTGCTTCACGGCCGGCCACGCGGTTGATGATCCAGTCCTTCATTAAGCACGCTCCCAGTGACTGATAGAAATCGATGGCTGGCTGGTTCCAGTCGAGGACGGCCCATTCCACCCGACCGCAGTTGCGTTCAATCGCCAGTTTTCCGAGATGAGATAACAACGCCTTGCCATAGCCCCGATTGCGGTAACGCGGCCGGACGAACAGATCTTCCAGATAAATTCCTGGTCGGCCCAAAAAGGTCGAAAAGTTGGTGAAGAAAAGCGCGAAACCAACTGCCTCGCTGCCTTCCTCCGCAAGTAAAACTTCAGCCGCCGGTCGTTCACCAAACAGTTCTCGTTCGAAATCCTCAACGGTGGCCGAGACCTCATGCGACAACCGCTCGTAGTCCGCCAGTTCCCGAACAAATTCCAAAATCGAACGGCAATCTGATTTCTTTGCAGAGCGAATTGAGAAGTTTGCCGGGGGATTCTCTAGTTTCATGTTCTTTTGGTCGCTCCAAACTTAATTTTTTCTTCTTGCAATTGGAATGCAGGCTTACATTGGTGTCAAAGGCCGGTTAGGCGTTTGAAATGTGCAGCTGATCCATTCCGCACACCTTACCGCACATCCACTTGGTAAACTTCGCGATCTATTTGAAAATAGAATGAAATCAGACGTTCGAAAAAATTTTAACGGGTAGAAATCGAAATTTTCAAACAAAAGGATCTATATGCTCTACGAGGTGACCGGCGATATTTTATTGACAAAAGCTCAGGCGATTGCTCATGGTTTGGCTCCGAACGACCATTTCGATCAAGGGCTCGCGTTGTCCTTGCGTGAAGCTTGGCCGGCGATGGTGAAGGACTTTCGACATTATGCCCATCAAGCGCATCCCAAGCCCGGTGAAATTTGGGTCTGGGGCGGCGTAGGAGGCCAGAGAATTTTTAACCTCTTAACTCAAGATGGTGACATCGGTCACGGGACAAAACCTGGACGTGCGACCGAGGGTACCGTGAATCACTGCATGAGACGCTTGCGTCACGAATTAGAAAAGGGCGAGGTGAAAAGCCTGGCGATGCCAAAAATTGCAACTGGAATCGGTGGACTCAACTGGGGCGACGTTCAACCACTCGTCAAACAACACCTCGGTGATTTGCCGATTCCGATCTTCCTTTATACGAATTTCCAAAAGGGCCAGCAGGCCACCGAACCGGGCATTTAGTCGTGGCGAATGTCCCTGATATTACGAATCCAATCCCATTTCGCGAATGGTTACGAGCGAATGGAGTTGAACGCCAATGGCTGCCATGTTTTCGGCACCACCCGCCAAACGGTCGACGATGCAAACGCAATGCTCGACCTTCAATCCGACTTCGCGGCAACGTTCGATTGCGAGAATCGAACTACCGCCCGTGGTGATGACATCTTCGACGATCACTGCCGTCGCGCCGGGTACAATCGGCCCCTCGACGAGTTTGCCAGTGCCATGGGCCTTGGGTTCCTTGCGGACCATGAAGCCGCGGATATTCAGCCCTTGTTGAAATGCACAAGTAATCACTGCGGCGGTAATCGGATCGGCACCGATCGCCATTCCGCCAACCATCTCGGGAACGCCGATTTGTCGAAGGCATTCGATCATCCCAAGCGCGATCTGATTCGCACCTTCGCCGTCCAACGTTAAATTGCGACAATCCAGATAGTAGTTAGCGGTTTTACCCGACGCGAGGCGAAACTCGCCAAATTTCAGGGCCTTTTCCCGTATCAGTTCTTTCAGTCGATAGGGATTGTACTCTTGTGTGGACATAAGGATGACACCGGACAAATAAACCGTTTGACGATCGAACGCATGACACCAGCTCGAACAATTGCTCCGAGTTTGGCGACGCTATTTTTACCTTTTACATTCAGCCATCGCAACGAGCCATGCCGCGGTTGTTTGTCTTACACGAGGCGCGAAATGAAATTGGATTCAATCAGGAGCGATCGGAAAGCGGATTTCAAAAGTGCTGCCCCGTTGCGGCTGACTTTCGACGTGAATTTCACCACCGTGGGCGTCGACGATTCGTTTGCAGATCGCGAGCCCAAGTCCGCTGCCGCCCAGATTTCTGGAACGTGATGTATCGACGCGGTAAAAAGGATCAAAGAGTCGCGGTAACTCGCTTTCAGGGATTCCCTCGCCCGAATCGCGTACGCCCAGGACGGCATGGCCATCCCGCGTTTTGGTAAAGATCTCCACCTCGCCTCCCTCGTGGTTGTACTGGATGGCGTTGTTGAGCAGGTTCGCGATGATTTGTGATATCCGGCTTTTGTCGCCCAAACAACAGGCATCGACTCCCGAGGTTGTGAGGGTTATTGAACGTTGTGCCGATATTGGCTGAAACATCTTAGCCGCTTCTTCTGCAAGAATTCTTAGATTGATCTCGTCCCGTCGAAGTTCGAGTTTTCCGGCGTTTGCCCGAGCCAAAACCAAAAGGTCTTCGGTAAGAGCTTTCATTCGGAGCCCGGCACGCTGAATGGTTGCCAGCGCATCCTGATACTCCGCAGGTGTCCGCTGGCGAGACAAGGCCAACTCTGTGTGGGAGAGCAGCACCGTTAACGGCGTCCGCAGTTCATGCGAAGCGTCGGCGGTAAATCGATTTTGTTGTTCGAAACTTTGTTCCAATCGATTCAACATGGAATTCAAGATCGTCGCCAACTCGCGGAGTTCCTGGTCCGTCGTTTCGAGGTTGATCCGTTCCGAAAGGTTGGACGAATTAATTCGCGCCGCCGTTTGATGAATTTGCTCGATTGGCTTGATCGCCCGACCTGCCATCCACCAACCGCCTGCCAGCCCGATCGACAGAACGCCTCCCCCGATCAAAACTAATTGTGTGGCGAGCCAGGTCAGTTGCGACAATTGAGGGCGGATATCTTGGCCCACAATGACAAGGGAATTCTCTGGACCGCGCAAATGAACTTCACGACGAAAGTCGACCACCCGGTACTCGATCGATCGATTCGTTTTAGTAAATAACACAGGAGGTTCCTGCGGCCCAGAATTGAGCAGTTGTCCATTTTTTGCAAAAACGCCAAAGTAAATAGGCGGATCATCTGGTCCTTGGGTCGTCGTCATGGAGGTGGGCAGGGAAAGCGATTCCTCCCAATGCGCGGGCGATGGCGGCCTCGGACGCGGCATGCCGTTTCGCTCGGGAGGTTGAAATGGGCGATTGTCGAAGGGACGCTCTCCTGGCGCGCCTCCCGGTTGTTTGCCGCGTAGCTCTCGGTCGGGAGGTGGGCCCCCGTCGAATTGTGGATCGCCTTTGGCATACCAACCCGGAAAACCATTTTCCACCATCGGCTTGGGCATCGCCTTAAGCGTACCCTCCAGCAGCCGAGCACCGCTCAACAAATCGTTGTCTACCTGTCGCAATACCATCCAACGATTTTGTACGTAGACGGCAACCCCGAAACCAACGATTGCCAATGCGAGAATGCCTGCATGCCAAGTTTGCAAACGCCAACGCAAGGATCTAGCCATCGACGATGTACCCCTGGCCGCGGCGTGTGGTCACGAAATCCGAGCCTAACTTCTTGCGGATATGCGAGATGTGCACATCGACCAGATTCGAAAGCGATTCATCGTCCTCGCCAAAAATATGATCGTAAACCAATGTTCGCGAAATCAGTTTTCCGCGATGCAAAGCCAAGAGTTCAACCAAAGCATACTCGCGTGCGGTAAGTTGTACCGTTTGACCGGCTTTGGTTACTGTTTGTTTGGCCAAATCAATTTCCACATCGCCAATTTCGATGGCAGACGTCGTCTGCCCAGCGGCGCGTCGAATCAGAGCCCGCAATCTCGCGTGCAATTCGATAAACGAAAAGGGCTTGATCAAATAGTCGTCAGCCCCTGTATCCAGACCCCGTATGCGATCATCGAGTGCATCCCGCGCACTGAGAATCAGAACGGGCGTCGTCTTGGTTTCGCGAAGTTTTTGCAAAATCTGAAATCCATCCATTTTCGGCAAATTCAAATCAAGGACGAGAGCATCGTACTCCCAACTCTGAGCCTTGACCAAGCCTTCACCCCCGTCCGCTGCCGCGTCAACTGCGTAGCCCGATTCAGTTAACGACTGCACCAAGGCACGCCGCAGGTCAAATTCGTCTTCAATTACCAAAATCCTCAACGGAATGTCCTTGCAAGAATTTGGTCCAACCAAAAATTCGTCGCAAACCGAGAACACATCGAGCCAAGCTCCATCTTAGCCAACCCAACCTGAAGTTTAGATAAAGGGTGTAAGAAGTTGCAAAAAGCCGTACTTAAGCCAAGTCAGTTGGTTCAGGTTGAGACATCAATCAATCTGCCTGATCATCGCCAAGTTGTCGTTCAGATTCTCGACGCTCATGCATAAGCTCAAGAATAAGGTCATTGCCCACTTCATTTTGATTCCACGCACGTTGTTGCATCGTGCCGTCATTTTGAAAGTCAAATCGAATTATTTGTCGTTGCATTCCCTTTGCGCCATAGCACTTCAGGTCGATTTGAACTCCGCCATCCGCAGCGACAGTGATTTCCCCTTCGTAAACTCTACCGTCATTCGCCAGGGCAAGGCATCGCAATGCTTTGGTTCCCGTGTGACGGTAAAGGTAACCATCCAGCAAGTGCGTTGATTCGCCAATCACGCCGGTTGTTTTGACACTTAGATAGATCATGTCCGCCCGTGGAATCCACTCAATGGCCGTTTGAATATCAAAAGACTTGCCCAACCATTTGCCTGTTGATTGCCAAGCCTTTCCCAATAACGGCTCAAAAGGCTTCAGGTGTTCAGGAAATCTCGAATCCAGTTCAGCCCCATCAGGAATGATTGGCTCCCTTTCGAACGCCGTTCTCGATCGGAGGTGGTCAAATTCAACCAGAGTTTGGAATCCTTCATCGCCGACAGCTTCCAGTAGTTTTTCGTGGTATAAATCTGGTCCTTCGAATTTCCAATGGAGTCCCATTTTGCGGCGGCTTCCAATTTGATGCAGATCGACAACAGCATCGGCAGATTCGCCATTGAATGTGATTGTGCCTTCGCTTAACCCGTTTGCGAAGGGACTAAAACCCAGTAGACAAATCTGCTTTCGGTCGGGATGCCAGTAGTAGACATTCACCTCGCGCCAGCCTTTTCCGTCGGCTCCCTTACCATTTGTGAACCGACGAATCGAGTGGTTGCCCGGTCCCCAATGCCAAGTGTGGTACATGCTCGTTCCACTGGCCGCTGTTACCTTCCATTCACCGGGCAACATTTTGGCGAAGCTGGCCATCGGAGTATCAATGACCTTCGCTGCTGGAACTTCAATTAGTTTTGAGTCTTGCCCGACCACGGTCACAGGATTTCCCGCAATTAGGACTGAGAATACTAATAGAAAAACAGCCCTCAAGATTCGGCGTTTAGATACATGTGTCGGCTTTGTCGAAGTGTTTTTTTCTAAATAAATCGACTTATTCATGGCCCGCATGAAACCCTTCCAAAGACACAAAAAAAGGAGAGGAAAGCTGAACCCGGCTCAGGCCTCGCGATGCCGAATTGTAAACTTAAGCCTGACGCAAGGCGCTGATGATTGGAAGACGCACGGCTCGAACAGCTGGCAGCAAACCGCCGAGCAGGCCCATCACCAGAGCGATTAGGACTCCGCGCAATAGAACGCCCCATTCAAAGCGAAAGGCAAACGTAATTTCACTAAAAGTAGCCCAATTGGCAGTGCCCGTCGAAAGACCATGCAAGGGCAGCGTTGCCAGACAACCCAAAATTCCACCCAGCACACACAAGATCACGGACTCTACCAGAAATGAAAACAGAATGCTGAACCGGCTGAAACCGATCGCCCGCAGGGTGCCGATCTCTCGCGCGCGATTCGCGACTGCAGCGAACATTGTATTCGCCGCAGCGAACATCGCTCCAAATGTCAGAAACGCGCCCATAATCAATCCGACCACACGAATTACAATCGACGCGCTCATTTGGTCTTCGAAGTATTTCGTTTCCTCCAAGGCCTTGAGTTTGAATTGTTCATCGTCGCGAATTCGATTGATCAAAGTCTCTTTCGCAGCACTATCGACGGCACGAAGATTGACAATTGAAATCGCTCCCGGGACTCGGCGCGCAGAGGTCAAATCTCGGATGTCTGTCCAGACTTCGGATTCCGCCGCGCTTCCGCTCGCTTCAAAGTAACCGACGACGACAAAAGCGACTTTGTTGATTTCAAGTTTTTCGCCCAAAGCCAAATTCTCGAAGCGGTCGGCCATCTGTCGACTGGTGATGACCTCGTTTACTCCTGGTTTGACATCGCGGCCTTCAACGATCTTGAAACCCGGACGCAGCTCACGACCAATCGGCTCCAAACCTCGCACAATCAGGTTTGTTGTGCCTCCTTTGTTGCGACGCGGCTTGGTCAAAATGGTGACGAATTCCGCAGAGCACATTGGAGTTCCGGCGGAACCGACGGCGATTCCTTTCAGATTGGAGATTTCGCTGGCGACTTGGTTCGTCACGGCACTGCCGGTTTCATCGTTGCTGCCCTTTCGCATGATGATC
>JBEBGH010000212.1:0-9331 GCA_040081565.1 Pirellulaceae bacterium | reverse complement strand
CCCGGCGGGACGGTTACTAGTTCATTCAACGAAGCGGGATAACGACCGATATTCAATTTGAACATTCTGCTCGCTTGCTTCAGGGTGCCGATCTGGGTAACCGCGGCATCGCCTTGAGTCAAACGTTGAATCTGGTTTACGCTGTAAATAGAGAGAGCTACTACTGCAACGGCGACGACAACTGCAAGACGATCAAGAATCGAAAAGATGATGCCAATGACCCGCCCAATTATTCCAGCGGAACCTGGCTCCAATCCCTTTGATCGTGAGTTTGTGATGTATTTGTTTCCAAAAACCCATGCAACAAAAGGTAGTATTGGGACGAAAATTCCGATAATCGAAACTATCAAAACTGCCATTCCGCTATCAGGATTTAAGGACTGAGTTGGGGCGACCGGATTCGTTTTCGAGGAACTCGACGATGTTTCGGCATTATTTTTCGTTTGGCGAGTATGTTGGCTAGAGTTCTTATTAATTATCGCTGCCAAGGCTGGGACCGTTTCCGCAGTGATCCATTCTTTGGTTTTTGTTGGGCTGAATATGTAAGTCAATAGAGTGAGTTGCCCTGATTTTGCGAGCTCGACGAGCTGTCGTTCTGAAACCGGGCCTTTCGCGGTGTTTCCGTCTTGGATGAACCATTCAGTCATGTACTCACCATCGCCACTAGCACTAGCATGATCAGATCAGAAAATGTGACTGTGATTTCATTGTACACAAAATGATCGCAAGATTATTTTTTAATACTTTATGGAGCAAGTGGACAATAGTCTCAGCGAAACCAAAATCGGTTCGCGTTGACACGGCAACTTGGAACCGTTCCATGTTAGGGTTGTCGATGCTGGGAATGGGATTGCTCGCCGCAAGACGACGCAAACGGCGACCTTCCAGACGATGACAAGGAAAGCGACCGTAGAAGATTGTCGTGAGGATCGAAGGGCGATGACAGAAAGGACTTTCACAGTCCCCCGTGGCGAACACGTTGACACAGAACTGGCAGAACGTCTTGAACAATTCGCGAACGAATACTGGTTGCCGGTCCACGTTACAGAACAACAAGCCAAAAAAAATGATCTTGGACGCGTTCAAGCGGGCGTTACTTGGACGGTTGGAAATGTAAACGGTCAAGTAAGGCTTAATTGGCCGACAATCCGTCCAACGGCCTGTTCTTGGCTTTAATGGTCAAATATCTTACGATACGGTCGTTCAAGGCGATCTTGCGCGGCAGTTTCGTCCAATACGATCCAATGAATTAGCCATAAACCTTATGAAAAAGCGTGGTTTTTGTGAAAATCAATGGCTATACTGTCGAACTTTAATTACGCTTGAATAGTCATGTCTTGATTGAATGCTCCATTCCTTGATTTTCCAAGAAACTGTAGAATCCTTGAAGAATCAATCTCCGCTCAGGAAAACCGGCTTGTTCACTAACACCTTGTTTACAGGCTAGATCGATGAAACTGCTTCAAAAAGTTTTGGAAATGTCTTCCGCCGATGCTACGCTGTTGACCGGAGTTGGCGAGGGCTGTTCAAAGTTCGTCGCTGATTTGGATTCAAGCATCCTAGACATAGAGACCACACTTAGGGATTCGTTTAGGATGGCTAAGACGACAGTCTTTGCAAAAAAAAGCGAAATGCCAGCGTTGATAGTTGAAATCAAAGGACAACTTGCCAAGGTCCAAAATGGGTCGGTTGACGTGTTGACCACGACAGGTGGAACGGCTCGACCACAAGTTTTTGATGCCTTTCATTCTGCCGAACTCTCATTGAAGACCACGGCGTGTTATGCCCAATCAAGGTCAAGCGGGAATCTTGACGAAGCAACTGAGACAATTAGGAACTTCGCCCAAGAATCATTGCGATTTTTCCTTCGTGCTTGCAAAAACCAAGACGCCGCAAGCTATTTATTGGTGGAGGCCTTGCTCGGTGAGTATTTTCAAGCAACTCCGGCCGAACGATTAAAGCTGATTGAAAAAATTTACGAATTGCCGACAACGACTCAAGTGAAAGCAATCAATCCAAAGGCAGAACCTATTGAATTCACACATCCAATTTCCGGTTTTCAATTATCATCGTTCGATGTTGACCTCGGACTAGAATCAGAACGCGTAAAGACAAAAAATGTTCCTCGTCAAGAAACAACTTCCCAAAGAACATTTTCACATTCTGCTATTGCCAGTTTTTTGAACTCGATTGCAAAGGCGTGGCCGCTGATTTTATTCTTGAGCGTGTTGTCTGGAACAATTGCGACTGTTTTTGACAATAGTGGAGTTGTTTTTGCTTCTGCTTCTGCAATAGCTATTATTATCTTCACTTTAGTGTTTGGTTGTTTGGGTCTGGTCGCTGGTAGCGACAAACCTCGTGTCTTAAGAGGAGTTGACTTGACCAGTTTGTTGCCGAGATTGGGTCGAGAATAGTCTCTTCCAAGCGGGCATTTTTAACAACGAAAAACGAATGAATCTCGTTGATGCTAACCAGGAACCGCGACCTCAGGAAAACTGGAAAAATACAGCGAAGCAGTCTCCTATTCAGCAACTTCAGACTTACGTAAATTTGTTTACGCCGTTAACTGGACCCGGCTTCGCGGTTGGAGCATTAGTTGCTTTCGGTTTTTTTGTAGCAGGTCCCAAACAACCCAATTGGATGTCGATTGGAATTTCCTTCTTGCTGCCTACCACGACCATTTGGGGAATCACTTTTTGGTATTACTTTACGCCAAAGGCACTGGTTCGTCGGCTAAAAAAGATCGATGACTTAAAGTCAAAACTGGACAAGAACGATGCGGCTGATATAAAATCCGCCTACATCGCGCAATTCTTGGTCTATACCGGGACCAACATTGCTCCAACCATAGCTGAACTCGCTAAGTCCGAGTCCAAAGCGATCGCCAAAGCCTATCTTGCACAGGTCATAAAGGAACACAAGGAAATTCTTGACAGAGTAGTTCAATCGAAAATTGAAGAAGCAATTTCAGTAAGTGTCCAAAAAAAAATTCGCGCTGCAGCTTTCGCTCACTTGCCTAAATTAAAAGCTGAAATCAATGAAGAACTAAACAAAACATTAGACGAATGCTCAAGAAGGGTTCGTGATGAAATATCGCGCATTAGAAGAAGTGAGTGAGAATACATAAGTGATTCGTTATGGGACGTCGGGTGTAGCCTACACCCGCAAACAGAAAAAAGCAGGGTTAAACAACGATTCACGACATCGGCAAAAAGTCGATTTGACCCGCAAATTTGCACGTTTTCCAGTGATTCAGCAAAAACGCTTTTTGGATTATGAGTCCCCTGCTCTAACCGACTGAGCTACCGGCCCTAAAAAACTGTTGTTCTTTTGTAGCTTAAACAAGCAAAAATTGGAAGCAACGATCCATGGTTCGGTCGCCGGTGGAAGCCGCAATGTCTAAAATGCGAAACTGAAATTTGACAAATTAATCCCCGTTGGGCGATGAGAAAATGAATCCGCAGAAAGTGAAACGCGAAGCCGTTCGAACACTCTGTGATCTGCCAAACGTTGGCCCGGCGACCGAACAGGACTTGCACCTGTTGAGAATTCGGAAGCCCGCCGATCTAAAGGGGCGCGACGCCTGGCAACTTTACCAGGAACTTTGTCGCATCACCAAAGTAAAACATGACCCCTGTGTGATCGACGTATTCCTGTCGATCATCAGTTTCGTCGATGGCAAACCGGCACGGCCGTGGTGGAAGTTCACAGCGCAACGCAAGAAATTCATGGCTGAGATGGAAAAGTGATCCTCGGCTGGCGATCACTTAAGCAACCGACGACACCGCGCGGTAGTAACTGGTACAATCGGTTGCCGAAAGTCTTTGGAACTTCCGCCGGATGCCCTCGGATGTCAAGCAAAAACCTCGACAAGCTCTTTCGACCACGAAACGTGGCGGTGATCGGGGCCAGCGAAAAGGCGACCAACATTGGCAGCGCCGTTGTCAAGAATCTGCTGTCCGGCGGCTTCGCGGGGCAAATTTTTCCCGTTAACCCCAAGTACTCTCAAGTCCACGGGCTGCGATGTTATCCGCAAATATTCGATGCTACGCAGCCAATTGATTTGGCCGTGGTTTGCACTCCCGCGGGGATCGTTCCTGACATCGTCGAGCAATGCGGAGCGGCCGGTATTCGCGGGCTCCTGATCATTACCGCCGGTTTTCGTGAAATGGGATCCACGGGTCGGGAGTTGGAGGAACAGGTTCGAATTGCTGCCGGCAAGTATGCAGACTTACGAATCATCGGTCCAAATTGTGTCGGGCTGCTGTCACCTGGCTGGGGTCTCAACGCGAGTTTTGCGGCTGGGAATCCGCAAGCGGGGAAGATCGCGTTCCTGTCTCAATCTGGTGCCCTATGCACCGCCGTCCTTGATTGGGCCCTCGACGAAAATGTTGGCTTCTCCCATTTCGTTTCCGTTGGCAACATGATAGATGTCGACTTCGGTGATCTGCTGGAATATTTTTTAACTGATGGTTCGACCGAGGCTGTCGTCATGTACATCGAAGCGATCACCAGCGCGGCGAAATTTCTGGCTGCCGCTCGCACTTTCTCGATGTCGAAACCAATTATTGCCTATAAAGCCGGACGATTTGCGGAATCGGCGGCGGCAACTCGATCGCATACCGGGGCGATGGCCGGTGAAGACTCGATCTACGAGGCGGCATTCGCACGAACGGGAATTGTCCGCGTGAATGATATGGAGGCACTATTTGATTGCGCGGAATTGCTCGCGCGGCGACGGTTCCCCACCGGTCCACGGCTGGGAGTTGTTTCCAATGCGGGTGGTCCGGGTGCCATGGCCACGGACGCTTTACTGGCGCGGAAAGGCACTTTGGCCAAACTGCAGCCGACGAGTCTGGAGCAATTGAATGCCGTGCTGCCGACGTGTTGGTCCAAACAAAATCCGGTCGACGTGCTGGGAGATGCGCCGCCGACTCGATTTGTGGCGGCTACTGATATCGTCTTAGGCGATCCTAACGTGGACGCGGTGTTAGCCCTGTTTGCCCCGCAAGCGATGAGCGAACCGACCGAAACCGCGCGGCAATTGATCTCAATCGTCAGGAACCACTCGAAACCCGTCTTGGCCGTCTGGATGGGTGGTCGGTCGATGAAAGACGGAATTGCCCTGCTCAACCAGGCGAGAATTCCTACCTATTCGACCCCGGAAAAAGCGGTCGCGGCGTTTCAACACCTCGTCACCTACGCCCGATACCAGCAAGAACTCCTCGACGAATCGGACATGACCTCGATGCCACTTGCTCAACCAACCGCGGAGCACCAGCGACAGGCGGTGAACCGATTGATGGCGCAGCAAAAACCTGGCCTGGTGAATGAAGTAACGGCGAAAGCAATCTTGCAGGCCTACGAAATTCCCGTGAACGAGACGGTGCTCGCACTTACGGCGGACGAAGCGGCAACGAAGGCCGCCGACATCGGATTTCCGGTGGTACTCAAAATTCTTTCGCCGCAAGTCAGCCACAAAACTGAAGTGGGCGGCGTGCTCCTTAACCTCCACGATGCAGCGGCGGTCATCGCAGGCTTTGATCAGATTCTGACAAACGTCAAACACGCTCAGCCCGATGCTGCGATCGATGGTGTTTCGGTTCAAAAGATGATTCGTCTCGAAAATGGTTTCGAGTTAATCGTCGGGGCGAAACGCGACTCGGAATTCGGGCCCGTTTTAATGGTCGGGGCAGGAGGAATTACGGCCGAAATCCTTCAAGACAAGGCCGTGGAGCTGGCCCCCGTCGATGCACGCCGAGCACTGAAAATGCTTCAACGTCTGCGGTGCTGGAAATTACTCGATGGGTTTCGAAATCGCCCTCGGGCAAACGTCGAACAAGTGACTCAGGTTCTGCAACGATTATCACAACTGATGATCGAGCATCCCGAAATCAAGGAACTCGATATTAATCCGCTGGTGGTTTCGGCGACGGATGTACTGGCCTTGGACGCGCGAATGGTAGTTTAGAAACAGAACGCTTCCTGAATTGACAATAGGTTCGGACTTCACTCGGTTTCGTCATTGGTGTTGCGTTCCGGAGTCGCAGCGATTTTGGTGCTCCAGCCTTCGGCACCGATCAGGGGCACGAAACGAACCGCGGCGATTTCTTCAGCCTTGTAGGTCGTTGCAGAAAGACGCGTGACGCGAACCAATTCTTGATTTGTCTCGCTTTTGCCGATCGGGATAACCAATCGACCGCCGATTTTCAGTTGAGCCTTGAGGGACTCGGGGATCGACGGTCCGCCCGCCGCGACGACAATCGCATCATAGGGTGCATGCTCCGGCCAACCCCGGGTTCCGTCGGCCACCAAGACTTGGACATTCCGGTAATTGAGCTCTTGCAATTTTTTGGTTGCTCGATTCGCGAGGCTTTCCAGACGTTCGACCGTGTAAACCTCGCTGGCGATTTCCGCAAGGACTGCCGCGGCGTATCCTGAGCCAGTGCCAATTTCCAACACCTTCTCGCCACCCTGCAACTCAAGGGCTTCGGTCATGAAAGCCACGATGTAAGGCTGGGAAATGGTCTGCCCATCGGCAATCGGCAACGGATTGTCGTCGTAAGCGAGTTCCTGTTGGCTCTCCGCGATAAATGCCTCTCGGGGAACGGTGCGCATCGCATGCAGAACGAGAGGATTCCGCACGCCGCGCGCAGCAATTTGTTGCGCCACCATTTCGTGGCGTTTTTTGGTCAACTCTCTTAATTCCATGGCGTACCTGTCTGTCGCGGAAGGGCTGCAGTCATTGACGTTCTGGCAGGAAATGCCTTCGGTCTATTTTGAAAAGCAATCAGCGTGCCAAAGGATTCTTGGCCAGCGTTGGTTTGTCATTTCGCGAATTCTGGCTTTAATAACCTGACAAATGGCCGGTTAGCCAAGGCGATTCGATTGGGCAAACAAGGGCGGCAATTGCAGTCGTTTCTAGGTGCTGCCACTGCGATATTTTGGCTCTTTTCGAAATTTGCACTACCAAACGCCTTGGGGAGGGGTTAACGTATTGGCATGTCGGGGGTCTAGATGGCTCCCGCCGCGACAAGACTTCTATGGTTCTCGTTGCCAACGTATGCGTTGGATTTCTGTGAACCTTGAGTGGCCTTTGGCCCATCTCTACAACGAAGCAACGTCGCAACAAGAGTGTGTGTAGTCCCTGCAAAACGATCCGGATTCATCGCCTCGCGATTTCATCTGGACAACCAAACTTGATGGAATTCAGGTTTGAAAAATTTGCGGTGTACTTTAGTCGACGTGTGCGATTTTATTCCGAAGCGAATCGCAGCAACCGATTCTCACTTTTTTTCGATCTCCTACAGCAGCGGGTTTACGGGCGCATTTGGCGTCCAAAAATCTGCGGCGGCGGTCGACGAACCGAAATCGCTGTAAGGCGAGCCTCAAGGGTTGGCAATCACAACCGGGCCGATGTTTTCGGATTGTGTTTTGTTATTCGCGTTCGCTCTGCGCACCTGCGGCAGTTGCCGAATCGCGTTCGTTTTCAATGAAGGAATTTTTTCAGATGTCGATTGATTCAGATCCGGTGACCACCACCGACCAAAATACTTTTTGCAATTTGCAATTGCGAGACGAGGTTCGCGAAGCCGTTAGTACTTCGGGTTACGAAAATCCGACCGAAATCCAATCGGCCATCATCCCGGAGATGTTGGCCGGTCGCGACGTGTTGGCCCAATCGCAAACAGGAACCGGCAAGACGGCCGCGTTTGCCTTGCCGATCCTGTCGCAACTGCAGATCGAAAACCGAACGCCTCAAGTGTTGGTTCTCGCGCCGACGCGGGAGTTGGCGATTCAAGTCACCAAGGCCTTTGCGACCTATGGTGCCAACCTGCCTGACTTGTCGGTAGCGGCAATTTACGGTGGCCAAGACTACGAGATTCAATTCAAACTGCTGAAGCGCGGAGTCCATGTCGTCGTGGGCACGCCTGGGCGTGTGATTGACCACATCAATCGCGGCACGCTCAACCTTAGCGGAATTCGCTGCCTGGTTTTGGACGAAGCCGACGAGATGCTCAACATGGGCTTCCTCGAGGACGTTCAGTTCGTGTTGCAGCACATGCCGGAGACTCGCCAAATTGCTTTGTTCTCGGCCACGCTGCCTGGACCCATTCGCGATATCGCGGCGAAGTATCTGAAGAATCCCGCCAAAATCACGCTCCAAAAGCGAACCATGACGGCCGATTCAATTCGCCAACGAGCTGTTTTCGTTGAAGCACGCGACAAGATCGACGTGCTCATTCGCCTGCTGGAGGTTGAGGAAACAGACGGCGTGATTGTGTTTACGAAAACACGTGAGGCCTCGGTTGTGGTCGCTGATCGACTTTGTCGTGAAGGCGTTGCCGCAGTGGCCCTCAATGGCGAAATGCCTCAGAAGACTCGCGAACGCACGATTGAAAAACTGAAGTCGGGAGCACTCGACATCCTGGTCGCAACCGACGTAGCGGCTCGAGGACTTGACGTGACTCGCGTCAGCCATGTGGTCAACTTTGATTTGCCACAAGACAGCGAGTCTTACATCCATCGCGTTGGACGAACGGGCCGCGCCGGACGTAAGGGAGAAGCGTTCATCTTGTTGTCGAAATCGCATAAAGGTCGCCTGCGTGCGATCGAGAAGATGACTCGACAAGAGATCGAAATCATCAAACCGCCTTCAATCGAAGAGGTTAATGAACATCGCGTGGCTCGCTTCAAGCAAAAGATTTCCGAGACCATTGCCCAAGGCAAACTCGAGTTCTTTGAAAAGCTGGTGCGAGAGTTCCAAGCCGAATCAGAACAGCCTGCCGAATTAATTGCAGCAGCGATCGCGCAAATCGTTCAAGGCGAACGACCGTTCCTGGTTGTCAAAGGCGCCTCGCGCCATGAAACCGTCGAGGACCGCGAATTGGTTGAAAACAATTCAGGCCGCGGCCGTGGACGTTCCTTCGATGGTGCTCGCGGTTACTCTGACGAGCGACGCGGTGGCGGTGAAGGCCGACGTGGGAAGATGGATTTCCGCAACATGGGTCCACCTGCAGCCGGAATGGAACGTTATCGCATTGAAGTTGGTCGAGCAGACGGTGTTGGCCCAGGAAACATCGTCGGAGCAGTGGCGAACGAGGCCGGGATCAGCGGCAGCGACATCGGCCCGATCAAATTGCATGACGATTACAGCACGATCGATTTGCCGAAGGGCATGCCGGATGATGTCAAAGAAATCCTGCAATCCACCCGAGTTGGTGGCAAGCAACTGAAGATTCAACTCGTGGGAAATGAATCGGGTTCGGAAGAACGTGGAGAACGTCGTCGTGGCAAGTTTGGCAGCAAACATGACGGCCCGCGCGAAAAA
>JBEBGH010000015.1:0-32877 GCA_040081565.1 Pirellulaceae bacterium | reverse complement strand
TTCTTGGTCAATTCACCAGTTCCCAGCACCTTCAGAATATCGTAGCGGTATTTGGCTACGTCTTTGGCTCGCAGGGTTTCTGGAGTGACCTCTTCACCGTTTTCAAATTTTTCGCTGATGTCACGCAGATTGACTTCGCCAACTTGCAACGCGAATTTGAAATTGTTGAAACCGCGTTTGGGAATTCGGCGATACAAAGGCATCGTACCACCGGAAAAGACCATGCTGATCTTACCGTTGTGTTGGTATTCGCCTTTGTGACCTCGACCGCCAGTTTTACCTTGGCCGGTTCCGAGTCCGCGTCCCAGACGCTTGGTGTTTTTAAAACCAGTGATGTCTTTATTGACGTCGTTTATGTTCATAGATCAACACCTCGCAGACGTTTTACGTCTTCTTTTGAGCGGAGATTTTGCAGGGCATCGATCGTGGCCTTAACCAAGGTCACTGGATTCGAGCTGCCAAAGCTCTTAGTTAAAATGTTCTTGATTCCGGCGGCTTCGCAAACCGCACGAACAGCTGACCCGGCGATGACACCCGTACCAGGACCAGCCGGTACCAGCTTCACATAAGCTGCACCACAGCTACCGGTAACGGTATGCGGAATGGAATCGTCGATGAGCGACACCTCAACGAGAGTGCGCATCGCTTGTTTGGTGGCCTTGTCAACGCAGGGCGGAACTTCGTTGGCCTTCCCGTAACCCCAACCGACTTTGCCTTTACCGTCACCGGCAACGACGAGGGCAGCAAAGCTAAACCGGCGGCCCCCTTTTACGACGGTTGCACAACGTTTGACCTTGACGGTTCGTTCAATGTTTTGATTTTGACTTTCGCTCGACACAACACAGTTCCCAGGATGATGAAACGTTGATTCCCAAACAGTTTAGAACTCTAAACCGGCTTCACGTGCCGCGGCGGCCAATTCGGCAACCCGACCGTGATACTTGTAACGACCCCGGTCAAATTTGACTTGGGTAATTCCGGCGGCCTTGGCCTTCTCAGCAATCATCTGACCGACCATTTTTGCGGCCTCACAGTTGCCACCGTTTTTGATTTTGCTGCGTACTTCTTTGTCACGCGTGCTGACCGAGACAATGGTTTTGCCAATGGTGTCGTCGATCAACTGGCAGTAGACATGGGCGCTACTGCGGAAGATCGAAAGACGTGGTCGATCGCTTACGTCTCGTAAATGATTGCGAACGCGAAAGCCTCGACGCCAGCGCTGATTATTTACGATTTTCTGTTTTCTCACTTTTCAAACCCTTGCCAAAATTCTGACAAACCTAAATAACCAAATCAGTGCCGAGCCAATAGGATCCGAATCCCATCGCCCTGCGTCCGACCACACTACGCCTTGGCTGCCTTGCCCGGTTTCAACTTGATTTGCTCGCCCACATAGCGAATCCCCTTACCCTTGTAGGGTTCAGGTTTTCGCAGGGATCGAATTTCCGCCGCGAATTGTCCAACCAGTTGTTTGTCACAACCGGAAATATTGATGTGTGTTTGATCGGGGCATGTAACGTTCAGTCCGGCAGGAACCTCACGCTTCAGTTCGTTGGCCAGCCCGACTCGCAACGACAACTTCTTGCCGGACAAATTGCAGACATAACCGACGCCTTGCAACTCCAGCTTTTTCTCGTAGCCGTCTTTGACACCGATGATCATGTTTTTCACCAACGCCCGCACGAGTCCGTGCATGGCTTTCGATTGGCGTTCGTCATTTTTGCGAAGCACGTTGACTTGTTTGGTCGCCTCGTCGACTTTGATATCGATCGACGAGTCGAGGGCTTGGGACAACTTGCCCTTGGGGCCTTCTACGTGGACCGTGCGGCCCTGAACAGAGACCTTTACACCATCAAGGATGGGGACCGGAATTTTTCCAATGCGGGACATGAGCCAAATCTCTTTGTTGTGTCTTGTGTGTCGATTTAAGTTTTTGTTTTGTTGGTCTTGTTCGTTGATTCGTCGGGACTACCAGATTTCGCAGATAACTTCGCCGCCGACCTTTTTCTGACGAGCTTCGCGATCACTCATTACGCCCTGGCTGGTGCTCAGAATCGTAATCCCCAGTCCATTCAAGATCGGGCGCAGATCTGACGCTCGGCGGTAGATTCGGCAGCCTGGCTTGCTGACTCGTTTGACATGTCGAATGACATGCTCGCCGCTGGGGCCATACTTCAATTCGAGACGCAGTTGGGCAACCGGTTCTTCCTTGATTTCAGACCAATCCCAAATGAAGCCTTCGCGCTTCAATACGTCGGCAACACCGCGTTTCACTTTGGAAACGGGCATATCCACGTTCGGTCGTTCAACACTAACTGCATTACGAATGCGTGTAAGCATGTCAGCAATTGGGTCAGTCATCATAGCTCAATAATTCCTCTACCAGATTCTTTCAGGCTAACAATCAATCAATCTACCAACTCGCTTTGCGGACACCGGGGATAAGCCCCTGATCCCCGAGCTTGCGGAAGCAGATTCGGCAAATGCCAAATTTGCGATAAACGGCTCGAGGGCGCCCGCACATCTTGCAACGTCGCTCGCGACGGCAGGAAAACTTTGGTTGGCGATTAGCCTTGGCGATTTTCGATGTCTTTGCCACAAATAACCCTGCGTAAAAACTCTGCAAAAAAAGTAATTTGAAACGAAATCAACTTGAGTAACTAAGCCGCCCCGGTGGTGCTCTTGGCATCACGGAAAGGCATTCCAAACATTTTCAACAACTCGCGACCATGTTCGTTGTTCTTGGCAGTCGTCACGAACACAATGTTCATCCCTTGCGAACGGGTAAACTTGTCGGGATTCAATTCTGGAAACACCAGGTATTCAGTCAGCCCGAGGCTGTAATTTCCCTTGCCGTCGAAGGCCTTGGGGCTAACGCCACGGAAGTCGCGAACGCGAGGCAGAACCAAGGTCAAAAGCCGGTCGAGAAATTCATACATCCGGGCACCACGCAAGGTGACCTTGCAGCCAATGGCAACGCCTTCGCGGAGTTTAAATCCGGCGATCGACTTGCGAGCCTTGGTGATGACTGACTTTTGGCCAGCGATCAACGTCAGGGCTTCGGTCGCATCTTCCAGCACCTTCTTGTCGGTCAACGCCTGGCCAACGCCCATGTTGATGACGATCTTTTCCAATCGGGGAACGGCCATCACATTGTCGATGCCGAGCGCCTGGCCCAGTTCGGCCTGCATTCGATCGAAATAAATTTGTTGTAATCGAGGTTTCATTGTTTTCGTAAACTCCACCTTGGTCCTAGATAACTTCGTTGGCCAAGCTGACAATTTTCATAAAGTTTCGGTCTCGTAACTCGCGGGCGACGGCGCCAAAAATACGAGTGCCACGAGGATTGTTGTCTTTGTCGATGATCACCGCTGCATTGCTGTCAAAGCGAATGTAGCTGCCATCTTCTCGACGGGTTGATTTCCGTGTTCGCACGATCACCGCCCGAACCACAGCTTTCTTCTTGATTTCACTGCCAGGAATCACACTCTTGACGCTGCAAATGATGACGTCACCTAAACCAGCGAACCGACGGCGTGAACCACCGAGAACCTTGATGCACATCAACTCACGAGCGCCGGTGTTATCGGCAACCTGCAATCGACTTTCCTGTTGAATCATGACTCGGACCTAACTGTGTTTGGCTGAATGTTTCAAATGTTTTGTGTTTGGATTTGAGCGGGTCCCCCCCGTTCAAATACGGGCAATTAAGTTTCGTTGGTTTCAGTGGCCGTTTTGCCTTGCAAGGCAATGGCATGGATGTCGACGTCCGTGGACTTCGTCACCACCTCAGTCAGCAACCAACGTTTGGTCTTGGAGAGGGGACGGGATTCGACGATGCGAACCGTATCACCCATGCCCGAAATGTTATTTTCGTCGTGAGCATGGCAAACCGTCCGCTGTCGAACGAACTTGCCATATTTTGGATGCCGGACTTTACGAGCGATTTCCACGACGCGCGTTTTGTGCATCTTGTCGCTGGTCACTTTTCCGATCAATTCACGCTTGGGCATTTTTCACCATCAACTCTTGAAATTATCTTGGATTGTCGAAGCTCTCACTTCGGTTTGTGTTTCGTTTTTCTCGACTACTTTTTACCGGCAGTCTTTTGAGCAGCGGCACTGGTACGTTGGGTCTGGATTGTCTTGATGCGGGCAATCAATCGGCGATTACGGCGGATCTCGGTCGGCACATCCAAACGATCCGTTTGTGCCTGGACACGCAACTTGAACAGCTTGGTACTGGCCTCACGGAGACTGGCACCCAACTGATCATCGCTCATTTGTCTCAACTCGGACGCGCTGTTTTCTCGATCTTTCATCACACCACCAACAAACTGATTGAATACAACTCAACTTATCTGCCAACTACCGCAAGCCACTGTGTTCCGACCGCTCTTAATGCGAACGTCGTTTCACCATGCGAACGGTCAACGGCAGTTTGTGCGCCAGACGTGCGAAGCACATCTTGGCCTGCTGTTCAGTAACGCCGCCCAATTCGTACAAAATGGTACCGGGACGGATTGTGGCCACCCAGGCTGCCGGCTCGCCTTTACCTTTACCCATTCGAGTTTCGAGTGGGCGAGAGGTAATCGATCGGTGAGGAAACACACGGATGTACAAACGCCCTTCGCCGCGGATGTACTGCTGTGCAGCAATACGCCCGGCTTCGATTGTTTGTGCCTTCAACCAACCGCCATCCAGCGATTGGAGTCCGTAGTCGCCTAACACCACTCGGTTACCGCGAGTTGCGTTACCTTTTATACGACCTCTTTGGGCTTTTCGATGCTTGACCCGTTTGGGCATCATCGCCATCGGATTCGTCTCCGTAAGTACCTTGATTGATCCAGACCTGAACACCCAGGTGACCTTGAGCGGTCATGGCCTCAGTGAACCCATAATCGATTTTTGCACGCAAGGTGCTAAGCGGCATCGAACCGCTGGTTTGTTTTTCGCGGCGGGCCATTTCAGCTCCACCCAATCGTCCAGCCAACTGGATCTTGATGCCTTTGGCACCGGCGTCCATGGTTTCTTCCGCAGCCCGTTTCATGGTGCGGCGGAAGCTGGCTCGTTTCGCTAACTGTTCGGCGATCTTCTCGGCGACCAGTTGGGCATGAATTTCTGGGCGACCGACTTCTTGAACCTTCAAATTGATTCGTCGACCGGTCAGGTTTTGCAATTCTTCGGTCAGCGTTTCAATGTCTTGACCTTTTTTGCCAATGATCGCCGCTGGTCGAGCTACGAAGATCAACACTTTGACTTCATCACGAGTTCGCTCGATCTCAATTCGATCAATTCCCGCGGTCGCGTATTTTCCAGTCGGATGCTTCTTGATGAAGTCACGGATCTTCTTGTCTTCCAAGAGGAGCGTGGAAAACTCTTCCTTGGGGGCATACCAACGGCTTTTCCAGCCCATCATGACCCCGGTTCGAAAACTAATTGGATTTACTTTTTGACCCATAAACTTCAAGTCCTGTCGCGTGTTTGGCGAGTTTCCTAACGTTCCAATTGATACTTCGACTAGATTTCTTCAACCGTTACTTTGATGTGTGACATCCGCTTCTTGATTCCGAAAGCCATCCCGCGAGCTCGCGGACGGATTCGTTTAAACATTGGCCCACCGTCGATTCGGGCGTCAGTCACCAGCAGTTCGCTGAAGCTGGCTACCTTGCCTTCATTCTGGTCTGGATCTTGAGCATTCGCTGCCGCGCTTCGCACGACCTTTTCCAACATTCGCGCTCCGCGATGTGGTTGATACTTCAAGATATCCAAGGCTTGGTCCACAAATTTCCCGCGAATGAGAGTGGCAAGGTGCCGGACCTTTCGCGGGCTGATTTGTGCGTATCGATGGGTTGCTGAAAACATGACTGTTTCTCTTTTTTCAATCAATCAACTAATTCAATCAATCACTGTTAATGCGAGACCAACAACGGGTCGCGCCTTAGGACTTGGCCGGCTCGGCTTTCTTCGCACCCGAGTGACCCTTGAAGGTCCGCGTGGGAGCGAATTCACCGAATTTGTGTCCGACCATTTCTTCTGTAATGTAAACCTTCACATGCATTCTGCCGTTGTGAACCATAAAGGTATGGCCAACAAACTCCGGGATGACCGTGCAGGATCGAGCCCAAGTTTTGATTGGCTCCTTTTTCCCTGTCGCGTCCATCTTCATGACCTTTTCGTAGACATTCTTGTCAACAAACGGCAATAAAACTAACTGGACTACCGCAATTTCAGCTGCCCGTAGCGGCGAGATCGACGACGGCGAAGGATTGCCGAATTCGATGCCTTGCCGCGTTTACGAGTGCCGCCGCCCTTGGCTGGTTTGCCAGTCGGACTGACTGGATGGCGACCACCCTTGGTTCGGCCTTCACCACCACCGTGCGGATGGTCAATTGGATTCATCGCCGTACCGCGAACATGTGGACGTCGACCAAGCCAACGTTTGCGACCAGCCTTGCCGTAGACAATATTCATGTCGTCGGCATTTCCGATTTTCCCAATCGTGGCTCGGCAAGTCGCCGGAATTCGGCGAATTTCACCGCTGGGCAATGAAATCTGTGCCCACTCCGCTTCGCGTGCCATCAAAGTTGCGTACGAACCAGCCGAACGGCAGATTGCACCACCCTGACCAGGACGCATTTCAATATTGTGAATTTCCGAAGCCAAAGGGATTTCCTTCAGCGACATGCAATTGCCGACCACTGGCGGAGCCTTCGGCCCGTTCATCAACTTGTCACCGGCCTTCAAGCCCTCAGGTGCCAAGATGTAAGTCTTTTCGCCGTCGCGGTATTTCAACAACGCGATACGGGCATTGCGATTTGGATCGTATTGAATCGAATCAACCACTGCCGGAATGCCATCTTTGGCGCGGCGGAAGTCAATCACGCGGTACATTTTCTTGTGACCACCGCCACGATGTCGGGCAGTGATCTTGCCTTGGTTATTTCGACCGCTGGTGCGGCGCTGAGGTCGCAACAACGACTTCTCAGGTTTCGCGCCCGGAGTCAATTCCGCGAAGTCGCTCACGGTTGCGCCACGTCGGCCTGGCGATGTTGGTTTGTATTTTCGAATGCCCATTACTTTTGTCCTAAATGAATCTCAACCATTCGCGCCACTGGACTAGACGAACTCGATCCGAGCATCGCCCTTGAGCCGCACAATTGCTTTCTTGCTGGCTCGGGTTTTTCCAACACGCATTTTGAAGCGACGTGTTTTACCCTTGCGGATTTGCGTCGCCACTTTGTCTACCCTCACGTTGAACAACTGCTCAACTGCTGCCTTGATTTCAGTCTTGGTTGCCAACGGGTTGACTTCAAAAGCGTAATGATTCATCGATTCCGATTGATACACGCCTTTTTCGGTCACCAGCGGCCGCAAGATCACCTGATGCGGCTCGAGCTTGAGCTTTCGTTCAGCCGATTTATTGCCTTTAAAGTTCGCCATTTCAATTTCCTCTGCGGCTCAACCCAATTGGTCGGCCGACACTGAGTCGCCAACCAACCGCGGTTGCACTCCCGTTATGATTTCGCTTTGTTTTTAAGTTGATCCAGAGCATCCCGAGTGAAGACCACGCGGTTCGGTCGCAGCACCAACCAGGCGTTCAAGTCAGCCACCGAAGATACGTCAACCTTGTCAATGTTGCGGGCACTCTTGTAAACCACTGGATCGTGTGAGCCGGTGGCAATCAAGGCACTCTTGCCTGCCAAACCAACTGCCTTGAGGAAGCTGGCTACATCTTTTGTTTTGGGCGCGGTCAATCCAAAGCCGTCAACGACGAGCACTTGGTTGTCCTTGATTTTTCCAGCGATCGCCATCCGAGTCGCCAATCGCATCGCCTTCTTGGGCAAGCGATAGGAGAAATCCTTGGTTCGCAAAGCGAAGGCATGACCGCCACCGCGGCGAATATTGGATCGCTTACTGCCGGCACGAGCATTACCCGTACCCTTTTGTTTGTACATTTTCTTGGTCGAACCCGAAACGTCCGAGCGCGACTTGGTCGCTCGCGTCCCTTGTCGCTGATTCGCCTGGTACATCACCACGACGTCGTGCAACAATTGAGCGTTGATCGTTTCGGCAATGGAAGAGGGATCGATCTCGTATTTACCGATCTCTTTTCCTGCCTTATCAAATAGCGGAAGGGTAGCCATTTCCGTCGTACCTTTTTAACTAGCCTTTTTTGTTCGTTTCACGGATCACGACGTAACCACCGGTAGGACCTGGGATCGCTCCCTGGACCAACAGCAGATTCATGTCCGTATCGATTCGCACCAACTTGAGGTTACGCATCGTCACTTGTTCGTTACCGTATTGCCCGGGCAATCGTTTACCTTTTTTCGGACGACCACCACCTCGCCACGAAGCATGCGAAGCAGTACTACCGACATGGCGATGGCATTTCTTCACGCCGTGGGTTGCACGCTGGCCACTGAAACCATGTCGCTTCATAACCCCGGAGAAACCACGCCCGCGGGTGATGCCGATAACGTCAACAGCTTTGACGTCTGCTAACACATCAGCCTTGAGTTCTTGACCGACCGAGAAAGCGGCAGATTCGCATCGCAGTTCTCGGATCAAACGCTTTGGTTCGCAACCGGCTTTAGCGGCAACTTCAACGCCGGCCTTGGCCAAACGCTCTGCTCGCTTGCTTTTGAGATTTGCAACGTGGCCACGCTCTGCTCGGCTGGCTTGACTGTTGCGGGAACGCGTCTCTTTTGCTGGACGCTTTTTGTCGAGAAATCCTAACTGAATTGCTGAATAACCGTCTTTTTCAACAGTCTTGACTTGAAGCACGCTGCACGGGCCCGCCTCAATTACTGTGACAGATGTCACCCGACCGGATTCCCGATCAAACACCTGGGTCATCCCGACCTTGCGGCCAAGTATGCCTTTACTCATATCTCATTCGCCTTATTCAGTTAGTTGCCGCACGGAAGGAACTGCCTCGACTGCCGGTTCAGCGAAATGCGAACCGAGCGGTCGTTCAGCAGGCTTATCCCTGCGGCTTCCATACCATGCTTATTAATTCCAAAAACAAATCCGAAAACTTGATTCGGTAACCGAAGTCGGAAAGCCATTTCCAGACCTCTTGACCATTTGATCATCGCCAAAAACCGCAACACAATACTAACGCGTTGTTGCCTTGATTTTGATTTCCACACCTGCGGGAACACTCAGCTTATTCAAAGCCTCGATTGTTTTCGCAGTTGCCTGGACGATGTCGATCAAACGCTTGTGAGTTCGAATTTCAAATTGTTGACGAGCTTTCTTGTCGATGAATGGGCTCGAGAGAACGGTAAAACGTTCAATTCGAGTTGGCAGTGGAATCGGTCCGTGCACTTCAGAATGCGTTCGCTTGGCCGTGTCGACAATTTCTTGTGCGCTCTGATCGAGCACAGCGTTGTCGTAGGCTTCCATTCGAATTCGAATGACTTCATGACCCTGGCCAGACACGAATGCCTCCCAATTTCCAAACAAAAGTGAAAACTCAACACACCATCGACACCGATGGCATTACAACTTCCGGAAGGCGTATTTCAGAAGGAAACACGACCGCTCCGCGAAATTCGAAGAATCGACCAAGATACGATGGTTGCTTAACTTCGTCAACCGCTAACGGAATTTTCTTGGCACCCGAAGCAAGTGGATCAAAAAACACCGTTTTTGCCGAATTTTGTCGAAAAGCATGACTTTCGAAAATTCCGTAATCCCTGCGTCAGAACGTCCGCCACCAGCCAGCCATAGGTTTTACGCGAGAACAGCCGATTGCTGGTGCCCCCTTGGCTTGATAACCCTCAAACTTCCCAGCCATCCCATTTCGACCCATAGCCAGTAGTTCGGGCGAATATTGCTCCACTTTTGCACTCCTTAAGAACGGCAAAAGCTGCAAAAAACTCGTTCCGCAGTCGAAATCCTTTTGGACTGGGTTGCCGGGTATCGAATACAATTTTCGGAGCGGGCAAATCTAAAATGTTGGAACGGGAATAGTGTCATGAAACGAATTTTGATGTTCGGGCTTGCAATCGTGGTTGTGTGTCCATCAATCGCATCCGCTCAGTTCTCCGGAATTGGTGGTGGACAAGGGATCACAGTTCAGCAACCCGTTGTTTCTGTGTTTAACGTCAACACCGTTGTGTCTGTCCCAGATGGCGGCACGATTAGTCTGGGTGGTGTTAATGAGTCATCCTACGGCCGTGTCAGCCGAGGTGTGCCTTTGACCGGTGCTCCCTATTTAAGTCGCGCTTTCAACAACCGCGCGATCGGCCGAGAAAATGCCAGTTCCAATGTTTCGGTGACGACCAAAATCCTCATCATGGAAGAACTGGATGCGCAAGTGACGGCTGAAGGAAAGCGTCGCGCCGCTCTCCGCGACGCAACCAATTCAAATCCCAACGGCACGGTTGACACTCAACGCAAAGCCGATTTCATCTCGCGAAATATTGGCAAATCGAAAAAGAAATAGACGAATCAAAAGACGGTTTGAGATGGACCAGGTCGGTGAAGGCCTGTCTTCTCACCACCCAAGGACGGACAGCCCTTCCAATCGGGCAAAAGATTTTCGGTTTCGTCCACCGCACGATTTATAAATCGTCCTTGCCAAAATCAGCTTATTTGACGAGGTAGGCGAGCCCGTGGCCCGCGATTGCTTATTAAAAACCCGTGTTCTAATTGGGTAAAATTATTCTTCGTAAAAATGTTTGCAAGCTGTTTCACGGCGAACTAGGATGCGAAATTGATAACGTGTTTTGCGTTTGATTCGAAAATCTGTTGGCCTAGGGGGCAAAGTTATGACCACTGCCTTTCGTAGTCTTGTTTTTCTGTTGGCCGCTTTACTTGCAACAAATGGATTTGCTCAAGCCCCTCCGTTTTTGGTGGGTGCGAATTTCGGCGGATCAACTCGAACCCAAAGTGGTTTCATTCCACCCGACACAATGGGTGCAATCGGACCAAGCCATTATGTTGAATTGATCAACGGACGGTTCGCCCGTTTCGATCGAACAGGTGCCCAACAAGAGGCCAGTTCATTGAACACGTTTTGGAATTCGGCATTGGCTGCAGGAGGGGGCGGAACCGTCCAAGGCTCTTTTTCTTTCGACCCGAGAATTTTATACGACCGACATAGTGGACGTTGGTTTTCGACCGCGGTTGATTCAGCAGGCAATACGAACAGCGGCATTCTGGTTGGAGTAACAACGGGCAACGACCCCAGCTCGGGAAACTGGCGGGCATTTCGCATCGATGCCGATCCCAACAATCTCCGCTGGGCAGATTACCCCGTCATGGGAGTCAACGGGAATTGGGTCACGATCGCCAACAATATGTTTGCGCTCGCGGGTGGCACTACGAGTTCCGTGTCAGTCTGGTCAATTCCAAAAGCCAGCCTGACAGCTGGGGCACCTGGAATCGGGGGCAACCAGTATCTCGTCGATACCGTTGCCGCACCAGCCACTCCTTTGGTCAATACGAACGGCTTCACGCTCCACGCAGCCTATGACTATTCCAACAGCTCTCCCAATACCGCTTACCTGGTTTCCCGATTCAACAGTACCAATCTTCAAGTATCGACCTTGACCGGAGCAGTCAATACTCCGACGTTGACGGGGAGCCGATTCGTGGCGACCGCGAATCGGGCCATGGGGAATATTAACGCCCCGCAATCGGGTGCAAACGACGACATCGACGCCGGTGACAGTCGGATGAGTGGTACCCCGGTCATTGTGAACGGCAAGATTTGGGGCGTACATACGTTTGATAACGCGGGCATCGCACGGAGCGTCGTTTATCGGATCGATGCGGCAACGAACGCTTTGGAATACGAAGGTGCAATTCCGCTGGCGGATACGGATTTGTGGAGCTATTATCCCTCGATCGCTGTCAATGAACTGGGCCAGATTGCTGTCGCTTTTTCCGGATCAGACAACTCAAGTTTTGTCAGTTCGTATGCGATTGCTGGCTTTTTCGATGGCGTCAATTTGAACTGGGGCACGGAGCAATTGTTGCGCGCCGGTCTGGGCAATTACAGCCGACTCGATGGCATCGGCCGAAATCGTTGGGGCGACTACTCGGCGATCCAGGTCGATCCCAACGATCCGAGACGGTTCTGGACCATTCAGGAATTTGCCAGCGGCACTAATGAATGGCAAACACAAGTGACCGAATTGATTTGGGCGGTGCCTGAACCAAGCGGGGTGCTGTTGATCGGCTTGCTCTCATTGGCAATGGCCTGTCGGCGCAAACGCCCGTCCTGACGGTTTTGTGGAACAAAAAAGTTTATGCTTCGTCCGAGATGAGAACGAAGGCCGATATTGTCGCCCCACTGCATCCGAGTGCAGTTTTCGCTATTTTTGATTGAATGGACAACAACGGCAGCGAAAACTCTCCGGCACTTCGCAAGGGGCGTGGGGCCCAAATCAACCCAATCCACCGATTTACCAAGATCGAGCTGGAAGAGGATTTGGAATTCTTGGAACACGATACGGATGCAGTTGAACATCGCCGTTCGCTGAAGACCGAATACTTTATTGACGACGCCCAATCCATCATCAGCGAAAATAGCAGCCCCGACATTCCCTTTCGTTACAGCCTCAATATCTATCGCGGCTGTTTGCACGGTTGCTCCTATTGTTATGCCCGACCGACTCACGAGTATTACAACTTAAGTGCGGGGCTCGATTTTGAATCGAAGATCTTTGTCAAACCACAGGCTCCTAGACTTTTTCGCGATTGGCTGACGCGAGACGGGTATCAGCCAGATACGATTGTTATTTCCGGCGTTACCGATTGTTATCAACCGATCGAACGCAAGTTGTCATTGACTCGCCAATGCTTGAGCGTTGCCCTGGAGGCCCGGCAACCGATTTCGATCATCACCAAGAACGCGCTCGTTACCCGCGACGTTGATCTTTTACGTGAGCTCGCCCAATTTAACGCGGCGCGAGTCGCGATCAGCATCACGACTCTGGATCAATCCCTGACGCGGGTAATGGAGCCTCGCACCAGCAGTCCTGCAGCGCGGCTGCGCGCGATTGCCGAACTGAGTGCGGCCGGAATCCCGACGACCGTGATGGTTTCGCCCGTCATTCCCGGTTTGACGGACCATGAAATGCCAGAGATTTTGCGACAAGCCAAAGAAGCCGGGGCCAGTGCTGCCGCCTACATTCTGTTGCGGTTGCCCATGTCGGTTGAACCTGTCTTTATGGAATGGTTGCAGCGGACCTACCCAACCCAGTCGGCCAAGGTCGAGGCCAGGATAAGGGCAACGCGCGGAGGAGAGCTTTACGACTCTCGCTTTGGCGTACGAATGAGGGGCACTGGCGAAATTGCGGAACACCTTCGACGCACTTTCGAAATTTTCGCCCGACGGTACGGCTTGGACGAAGAACGCCAGCCCCTTTCCACCGCTCACTTTCGCCGCCCCACACCAACGTCCGGTCAAGGCTGGTTGTTTGAGTCCTAATCCCGAATCAACTTGCTGTGCGGTTACGAATCAACTTCAAGGAAATTCCGGTTGACGGTCCCATGGTGACGTTGCGGCGCACGGCTACCACTTCTCGTTTTTCGAGCAACTCAAATTCGTATCGCCGAAACAGCGTCCCCAACACGACCGCCATTTCGTAATTGGCGAACGCCGCGCCGATGCAGCGGCGATGCCCGCCGCCAAATGGCAGATATTCAAACGGCGTATAAGACCGGTCAAGGAATCGCTCAGGACGAAAACTGTCCGGTTCTGGAAAAGTGGTCGGGTTGTAATGAGCAAGGGCGGCAGCAGGAGCAACTGCGATCCCAGCCGGTATTTCGTAGCGGTCGAGCTTTAACGGAGTCTTGAGCATTCGCAAGACCTCAGTAACGATCGGATTCAATCGCAAAGTCTCCTGGATCACCGCCTTCAGATACGCATTCTTCGCTAACGATTCCGGCGAGTCATCTCCGGCGTCCAGGCTTGTTCGCAGCTCGCGGAGGACCTGCGGATGGCGATGCACGTGATACATTGCCCAGGCCATTGCCAATGCGGACGTTTCATGACCGGCAAACAAGAGCGTCGACAACTCGTCCTTCAAATGCGATTCGTCCATTGAACTGCCGTCGTCATAGCGGGCCCGCAAGAGCAACGCGAGAATGTCGTGCCGTTCGGCGACCGATTTTTTGGCAATTTGAATTTCCCGGTCCAATGCAGCAAATAGCCGCCGTTGCGCCTGACGAAAATTGTCCCATGGACTAAGTCCAAAAAACGAAAACTGCATTCGTTTGGAAAAGAAAATCAGCGGTGAGCTGTTGCGGGCCAATTGCCCGGCGGCCATCTTCATTTCGGAAACGGTCTGCTCATCCTGTCCGCCAAAAATCGCCCGGGCAATAATCTCTTGCGAAATGCTTTGCATGAGATCGAGTCCCACAAATTTCTGACCCACTGACAATCCAGCAGCATGTTGCAACGCCACTTGCTGGAAGGTTTGCCCGTAGGCTTTCATCCGCTCGCCATGAAACAACGGGGTTAACAGCTTTCGTTCGCGACGATGAGCTTGCCCATCCATCATCAACAACGAACCTTCACCAAGAATCGGTTTCACGGTTCCCGTCGCAAACAACCCCATCTCATCGGGCTCGTGAGCAAAAATCTCGCGAATCAAATCCGGGCGACCCGTGATGACCACCGGACCGTTCAGCGCGTTGATGAAAAATGGGTCGCCATACTGCTTGGCCCAACCCTCAAAAGCCTTACGCGGGTTTCGCACTAACCGCAACGTCGGCAGCCAACGACCAGACGGCCCGGGTGGTAAAACAGATCGATCGTTTGCCTCTTTCGTTTTTATCACGTTCGTCACCCCGATTCGATGTCACGTTCATCCAAAGTTGCATTAAATAGTGCAAACCGAATTGGATGAGCGTCCCACCCCCTAGATCATCCTATGTCGCGGATTCCGCGAGGATAGCCCGCGACGATTTTAGGCAGTGCGAAAAATGTCCATGCGAAAGCGTCTACTGTGGCGACTATTGGTAACGCCTTAGATTCGGGTAATTCCAGCAGCCAAAAGCATCGCCTCGAGTCGCTCACGGAGCGCAAGCATCTGGTCGCCACTCCACTGCTGTCCCACTTGTGCCACAACATAAATCAGGGCCCAAACTAAAAGCGCAGTAATCATCAACCACAGGCCCCATAATGATTGCCCGAGCTGCCACTGGGAGATTGCCAAAGCGCCGGAAAAAAACGCGGTAAAGATCATCAGCAAGTACGAAATCCAGACAACCGTCCAAACATCAACCCTGGGTGCAAAACGACCATGAATGGTTGACCCGCTGTCCTTCGCTAACACATAAAAAGACAAATGGGGCGACCAAAGTCGATGCTCCCGTGCGGGCAAATGCAACTCGCCGTATTCACCAAACAGTTGAAAATGATCGCTGTTGCTCGCTTGGCCGTGGAACATCTTCAACTTCTCGATCACCACCTCCCGGCTATCGATTAACTCCAGCTGAAAGGTCGGTCGAAGTCGAAACCACTGCATGGAAAATTCCTTGTCGCCAAAGACAACATCGCGATGCGACGAGCGCTTGAGGATTGCGCTGATCTAAACATGTACGTGACTTTTCGGATCGGTTAGAATCAGATTCCCCAATAGTATTCTCGTGGGCATTTGAGAAAGCTTGAACCATGGGCAAAAAGAAAATTCGGTGGCTCTTCCTTCTTTCAGTAATTTTGGCTTCAACTTCCGGCCAAATCGCGATGGGCCAGGCACCGCAAGTCGTGCGGGCAACTCCCGACCACGCCGACGTCGATGTCTCTTCTGAACTTACCGAAATTCGAATTGAGTTCAGCGAGGCCATGAAGCAAGATGGCTTTTCCGTCTGCGGCGGGGGGCCATCCTTTCCCGAACTCGGCGGCAAACCCAAGTGGATCGACTCCAAGACGTTTTCGATTCCGGTTCGCTTGCAAGAAAATCGAGAATATTCGCTGAGCATCAACTGCCAATCCAATCAGAACTTTCGCAATGCCGCGGGCATGCCGGCTCGCATTCACCCAATTTCGTTTCGGACTGCAGAGAAAAACGCAAAAATCAAAACGCCCGCACCGGCGGAAAACGAACAAGCGATTGCGGCTCTGCGAAAGGCGATCTTGGAGCAATACTCTTATGTTGATTTACGGAAGGTGGATTGGAATTCCCGTTTCGATGAATTTCAAGGGCAGCTAAAGAATGCTCCTACTTCCGCCGCGTTCGCAAGAACGGCCGCCGAGATGCTGTCGGTCGCAAAAGACACTCACGTGTCAATCCAAGACAACGGCTTTCAACTTTCGAGTTACCGCGAATCATGGCCCAGCCCCAATTTCAACGGTCGGATCTTAAGTAAGTACATGGGTGACCTGAAGCAACACAACAACGTTGTCGCCACGGGCAAATTGGAAAGCGGCGCGGGTTACGTTTTGATTGGAAGTTGGGGCGGTGACGAAGCCAGCATCGTTCCAGCCCTCGACTTTATTGACCAACATGCGGGGGATGAAGCGATCGTTATCGATGTGCGACCCAACGGAGGCGGCAACGAGTTGTTGGCGCGTCAAGTCGCTGGTTGTTTTACCGACATGCCGATTGTTTATTCCAAGCATAAGAATCGAGAATCGCAAAATCCGTCGGGATTCTCCAAGGTCTTCGACCGCATCGTGGAGCCAAACCCCAAACGAAAACATTTCGGGGGAAAGGTTTTGGTTTTGATGGGTCCCACAAACATGAGCAGCAACGAATCATTCCTGCTGATGATGCGGGAGACCAAGAATTGCACGCTGATTGGCGAGCGATCATTTGGCAGTTCTGGAAACCCGAAACCACATGATCTCGGCAACGGCGTGACGGTAAATCTGCCATCCTGGCAAGACCTGTTTCCTGAGGGAACATTGCTTGAGGGCCGAGGCATCGACCCAAAAATCAAGGTCGCGACTTCAGCCAAAGATCTCACAACTCGCGACGCCGTGCTCGAGGCCGCCATTCAGCAACTCAAAAAGTAATCTCGTCCGACGACGAATGACGCTGTCTACCGCGGGTTCGAGTGCTGGCTCGAAAAATAGGGTTGCAGGCGTGAACACTCGCAACCAATTTCACCTTCAGGGCTGGCAACAACGATTTCGTTGACAACGGTGCGAACACCTTCCACTCGCCGCACGACTTCTTGTGCGACTTGTTTAAGGTGGAAGGAAGGGAGCTTGCCGGACAAATATAAGTTGCCCTCCCGACAAGTGCATTGCAACCACACATGGCGGCCGCGGAAATGCGAATGATGCTCCAGCGACTGAATCGCTTTGCGTTCAATTTCCCTCGGTGAATGGCTGAACAATGACTGCGTATTTAGGGGACCCAATGTTGGTCGTGGCAAAACGTCAATGGTGTTTTCGGATAACATGGCCATCCCCTATTTCAACTACAAAAATTTCCTCGCGATTGTTAGAAGATGGGTGCAATCGATGTACCGGTGCGCCGAATTATTGGCACACCCAAAAAATGCTGAGAATTTGAACTACGCCTAAAATGCTAGTGCGCGTTTCCGCACCGAGGTGAGCGATTTGGAACCAGCGGGCACATTATCGTTCGAAAGTTAACGACTGCTTGCGAAGTGGACTCTTAGGCATCCGCTTGATTTCTAGCGGCGTCGTTTGCCAACTGACTGTGGCTTCGACCAAGGCGGAAGGCAACGTACAGCCAGTAGACGGCCACTGGCAATAGCAACCAGTTGATTGTGGGCAGCGACAGGAAACCCTTCAGCTGTGCAAACGCGGAACTCGCGATTGTATCGGCACCCCGAATCACAATCGTATCGACAACATTCTTCGATTTGTATTTTGCTTCGCGACTCACGACCGTGAATAAGACCTCGCGAGCTGGAACCGCAAAACCATAAGTGACAATTCGCGAAACAACGTCGATCAATCCAAAAACCGCCAATGACGTTGAGTTCGCCATGATCAAGAAACACACTCCGGCAACCGCTGGCAAAATCATCAGTGCGGTCGACAGACCACAGCGGCGCATGACTGGCCCGACGATGAAGAATTGTGCAATCAACGTCCCCAGTTGAACCTTTAAGTTTAGTCCCGCAAAAAAGGCGGCGCGAACCTCACGGTCGGTAATCTCTCGGGCGGCGATTTCAGTCAACTGCATGTAGAAGGTTGTACCAAAGTAACTGATCAAAGCGATGTACAATGAGACTTGCAGCAAATATCGCGAAGCGAATATCCCGCGGAGACCCTCAAGAATGCCGCCACTCAACGGCTCGCGCCTGGCTTGATTCGGCCAAGACCGGGTTGCCCGCTCCAGACTGAGGGCACACACGATTCCTAATTGCAGAACGACGGCGGCCACGATCAACATTCGAGTCGAACCAATTTGCTGGGCATACATCGCAAGCGAGGAACCCGCGATTGCCCCGGTCGTTCCCCCACTGGCGATCGGCCCAAACAACCGCTTGCCTTTGTCATTCGAAAACAGGTCAGTGAGAACGCTCCAAAACAGGGACGTCACATAGAGGCTGAAAACGCTGACCCACACGAAAAAAATTCGGATCAGCCAAACGCCACCGCCACTTGAATTCCAGAAGGCAAAACCCACGAGATTCAGGGCAAAGAAGGTAATCAGAACGAGCACCAGACTCCTTCGATTCAGCAGCGAAACGAGTTGTGCATAGAGCGGTACGGCGACAACCATTGCCACAAACGTCGCAAAGAACAGGACGCTCTTTTCTTGACTTGGCAACTCACCCACCAGACTGTCACGCAGTGGACGCAACAACTGGTAGCTCAACATGATCAAGAAGAACCACACAAAGGCAGTGACCGACGCCAACCACTCACCCTTTTGAACGGGCAGCAGGAATCTCGATGCCGGCTTTTGATCTTCTTCCATGGATGCGTTGCCGTTGCCTAAGGATGACGTGCCTATTGGTTCAGTAGTCTATCGAAACCGCTTCGACCCTCAACTGTCTATAGGTCAGGTTCTATCGCGGCGGCGGTTGGCAAATCAGCAATTTTTTCAGGCAAACAACGAACTTCGATGGATTTTCGAAAAAAGTTGGCGGATGTTTTCGCGAAATCCGCTCCTCATTGCAGGAAATTGGTGACCAACGTCAACCGGTCATAGCCCAACCAAGAAACCAACGAAACCTGATTTGGAGAAACATCATGATTACTACCCGCATCTTTTGTCTGTTGGCTTTGGCCGTCGCATTTGTGGCGATTCCTGCCCAATCGAATTTCGCCCAAAGTGGCGGAGACGGCGATCGCGTCCGCATGGCAACCAGCCTCTCCGGCGTCAAAGCTGTTGCCCGTTACGAAGAACGCGGATCTCGCCGCAAATTCAATTTCCAACTCGAGCTGGGAACACCCGGCCAAGTCGGCACGGTAACGGCTGTTGCTGCCAACGGCGCAACGGTAACCATGGGTACCTTTACCGTTAATTCGCTGCGACGCGGAATCATCGACATTGACACCACCGAAGGCAACAGTGTCGCCGACCTTAATGTGGGCTCAAAAATCACGTTGAGCATTGGCGGCAATTCCTACTCAGGAACGCTTTCGATCCGCTAAAGACACTTGCCGGCAAGTTTGAAATTCGACAGAGGTGGTGCCAGGCATCACCTCTTTTTTAATTTCCATGTTGCTTGATCGCTTCCATGATTTTTTGCTTGCGTTCAGCCAGAAGCTCGCCTTCCTTGCTGACGATCCACCAATACATCGGAATCATTAACAGGAAATAACCTGCGGCACCAATCAGATAAATGGGCCATTGCTGTCCGTAATATCGCTCGACGAGAATTTCAATTCCGAGTGGTGCCAGCGCCGGCATGATGCCCAAAGGCGCCAGGAGAAATATCAAGATTTGTAAAATCGCCCCACCCATCTTTAAATTCACTGGCTTGAGCGATCCCGACTTCATCGCCATCGGAACGACAATCGACATTAAATTGCCGACCAAGCTGGTCACGAGAAACATTGTCCCCAACTGAAAGAACGTCGCCGCGAAGTGACTCCACTCCAGCGGTGAAATCACCTGAATGACCACCAGTGCGGTTGCCGCCATCCCAAAAGCCAGCGGGGCCAAGGCCGCGTTTTTGCCAATCAAGATGTCACGTTCCTTAAGCGGCGCGAGCATATAAAAGCGAAAACCCTCGCGATCAAAACCAAATTGATTCTGAATCAACTGCGTGATCCCCATCATCACGAAGAAGCAAATCCCCACGCCGGTCAACGCTCTGACCTCCACGCCAAACTTTTCACGCAGCAGGGACGAACCGCCAATAATCGCGAGCGCAACCAACGGAAAAATGATTGCCAGTTTGGCCTCGGGCGCTCGCGAAAGACTGCGCAACGACGCCATGGCGATTGCCGATTGATGCTCACTAAGCAACGGGAACGATCGCGAAAGCCAGTTGTCGGGCAGAGCGCCCGTCGCTCCCGTTCCAGTGATCAATACCGCGGGCGCAGTTCGCGCGGCTCGGCTCTTGCCGCTATTCACGCCGCGATAGGAACTGATCGCCGTACCGAAGGAGCGACTCAAACTAAACGACCCGATTAACGTCATTCCCAGGAAGCAGAGCAGGGGAACTGCCAACTCGCGGCGTGCGATGCCCTCAGCTCCCCGAGCCAACCAGCCGACGGGAATCACATGATTGGCGACTTGACCCCAACGCTCCAGCGATTTCAATCTTTCCGAGCGATTCCGCTGACGTTGAACGACCAGCTTTTCTTTTTGTTCGGCGAATTCGGCTTCCGAGATTTGTTTTGCCGCCAACTTCATTTCCAGTTCCGCACTGTCACGACGGAACCTGCTCCCCGACGATTTTCTCTCAATGAACGTGCGATCTAAAACTGCGGGAGTCAACGCAATCAGCACAATGACCAAAGTGCCGACCGCCATCAACGTTCGTTTCCGCCGTTTGTCTTGCATGAGCGAGGCCAACCAACCTTTGAACTGATGGGTGATGGCCGTGATCATAAAAAAGAACGCCAGAATGAGTGGAATCAAAGCGGCCATTTCCCAACCATAGCGCCCGATCTGCGCGAAGCTTACACCGAGCATCATGGGCAAAAAGGTCGCTAACGACAGATTGAAAGTCGAATTGAAATAGTTCAACAGAAACACGCCTCGTGGCGATACGGGCAGATGCAAGAACTTGCCGAGCGAAAGGGTTTCAGATTGCTGCAACTCGTTGATCAATCCGGCCATGTGGGACAACAGATAAATCACGATCAACCCATCCCACAAGTACACCAGCCATTGCGGCAACTCATCGGGAAGAAAGATCGCCGCCGTCGACCAGGCACCGATAAAACTAGAGAAGGCGAAAATTGATGCGCCAACGAAAAACGTCCATGATACAAGTCGCGTGACTAGGGACATTCGGCTGAACTGGTTAACCATCAGCCGCCAACGCAACCACATCACCGTGCGCAAATGAGCAAAGGTCACGGAGTGGTCTCCTCTTCCAGCCAACTCAACCGGCTCGCGCCGTCTGCGGCCGAACCGACCTTCTGCAGGAACAACTGCTCTAGCGAATGACCTTGGCTGAGCTTCGCCAGGGAATCTTGTTCCACTAACTCACCGCCCGAGATGATTCCCACATGCGTGCATAGCTTCTCGACGATTTCCAGAACATGCGAAGTCAAAAAAACCGTCGAGCCGCGAGCCACAAAATTGGCGAGAATGTCACGCATCACGCGCGACGTCACCGCGTCGACGCCCTCAAAGGGCTCGTCCAGAAACAACAAGTCCGGATTAGGCAGCAACGCGGCAGCCAAAGCCAATTTCTTTTGCATCCCATGAGAATATTCAAGCGCCAGTTTCTTTTCTTCTTTGTCCAGAGCCATGGCGGCGAGCAGTTCCCCTGCCCGCTGTTTGATGGTTTGCCGATCGAGCAAGAACATGCGACCGACGAAGGTCAGGTATTCACTGGCGGTTAGGTTTTCAAACAGCGCCAAATCCTCGGGCACGACCCCGATCCGACGTTTGATCGCCATTGCCGACTTCGCGTCGCGAGGGTTCAGGCCCAAGATCCGGATTTCGCCGCCACTTGGTTGCAACAAACCCGTCAGCATTTTGATCGTCGTAGATTTTCCGGCTCCATTGGGCCCGAGAAACCCATAAAACGTGCCTCGCTCCACTCGCAGATTGATTTGATTGACCGCGCATTGAGCGCCAAAGAAACGTGTCAAAGATTCCGTTTCGATTGCCAGATTTTCTTCCATCATTCCTTCAGGTTCTGAAAAAGATTGCCGTCGCGATCAGCAAACGTCGTCGTCCCCCACCAGATGACCGGATCGATGCTGTCGTTAATCGTATGACAGGAACCGTCCGCCATCACCGCGAGGAACCCATTGTTCGAACGGGCCCCGGCAACTGCCAAAAGAGGGTTCGAGGGATCAATTTGAATATCGTAAGGTCGAGTCCAGATTGTAACCGATTGTGCATTTGTTTCGACGAGCATCGCCGTTGCTGCTGTTCCGTCGACGATATCAGGGAAGCCAATGATGCGGCCACAAAAGAGCTGCTTGTCCCCCGCGACTGCCTGATATCGTGTTGTTCCGGCCTCTGGCTGGCCATCGCTTTCGAAGACCTTCGGCATCCGGGCGATCAGTTTCGCATTATGCTCGCTGTCCCAACTCTCGTCTAACCGAAATTCTCGATACAGTACTTCCTCGCCCATGAAGGGCAGTACTTCCACCCGCCAACTCAAAAATGGACGGCCCACTGAGTCGCGAATTCCTAATGGCAAATGTCCGTGCTGCAAATGATAGTTTTGAATCGCCAGTGCCAATTGCCGTAGATTATTCATCGCGTTGACGCGACGAGCGGCTTCGCGCGTTTGTTGAATGGCGGGTAGCAGCAAACCTAGGAGCACGCCATTGTTTGCCAGTTGCACCGGCAGCTTCGCTCGAATAGACAACTCTCGGTCGCGCACCACCGGTTGGAGATCTTGCAGCAAACGCGCGGAAACTCTTTGGACATATTGGTACACGGCAGCTTGGACCGGATCATCGACGTCCAATGCGCTTTTAGCGGCAGGCAGTAACGCCAGTTGGGCGGTCGACAGCGCGGCCTGCAAAATCTCGGCCGTTTTGGTGGCCTTTTCCGCATCTCCAGCGATCAAGCGCAGATCGACTTCCAGGTCGGCTGATAGCTGTTGACGGACCACCATTTGGTCGACCAATTCCGGCAACTGCAGCAGAAACTTCAGCTCAGGCGGGGTGTCTGTGGCGATGTCTTTAGTAAACGAGAGCAAGAACTCCCGATTGGACGCCAAGTCGAAATAGAGGTTTGTGAACGCGGTTGGCGGATGAGTCTTGGACAACTGAAGAAGCGGGTTGCCCGCCCCATTCGCGTCCAGCATGACTCCCAGGTAATTTTCTGCCCCCCATAAAATCGTGCGCGAATTCACTTCAATCGCCGACATGCCGCCCGGCATGCCGCGATAATAAATTTTGCCGTTTTCCTCAAGGCGTTCGACTCCGTCCAATTTCAATTGCGTATCTTCGTGGAATCGCAGTACGACACCAACGGCTGGCGGTCGAGTAACGTCAAGCTTCTCCACGACCAGCAGCGCCGACTCCAACTTCAGCGGATTAAACCCGAGGTACTTCTGGCCTGCCGCCTCGATCACCTCGATGGGAAACCAATCGCCAAAACTCCCGTCGGTCGAACTCGGAACACGAACGAATAGCAAAGCAGAGGCATCATCTGGAACGAACTGCGGATCAATTTCAACTTGTGGTGAATCGGTTGGCGACTGTCCGTTGGCAGCGGCCATGTGCAGGCAAAGGTGCCATGTCAGTGTCACCAGCGCGATGACCAGCAATTTGGCGTCGAGTTTTGGAATCAAAACCATAACGCGGAAGAATTGGTGAATACTTGGTTTCATTAACTTCACCGACAGTTGTGCAGCGGAATTATTAAGCGTTGCATCAATTTTCACAAATGGTAAGCCGATCGAAAACACCTGACGTAAACTCTCGGCGGCGGAAGCTAACGGGAAGTATTCTTCGCTCGCGTAGGGCTATAATCCTATCCCACCATGGCGTACACTAACTCGACAGTGGAGTGGCAAGTGTCCCGAAAGCAGGGCAATCGACCGAGAATTCTTCGGCATTTACGGCATTCTAGCCGAAAACCAAGTGTCGTTGCCAATAAATTGCTCCCCTTTGCGAATTCGTTTTCAGGTGAACAATGGCGTTCAGGCTCGATGTGAGCAAGTGGTGTCATTGGAGTCTTTCAAACAGGAAAAAGTCGATGCGTAAATTGATGATCCCATTGTGGTGTGTCGGATTGCTTGCCGTTTCAAGCTTTGCTTGGGCTGCTCTGCCTCAAGAGGATATGACCAAGGATGCTGCCAAGGCGGTCAACGAAAAAATCGGCGAGGTCAGTGCCAAAATGAACCAAAGTCAAACGGTCCAAGAAATTTCGGCGGGCTTGCTCGATCCGATCTACCAATTGGCCGAATACATGGGCGTGCCTTGGTTTTATTGGGCAGCGTTTGCCTTGATGGCCGCTGGAGTCGTGAGCTTTGCCTTGCAACTCGTCCTGACCAAGTTGCTGTTGCTGGCTCAACTCAAAATGAACCTGGCTGAGATTTTCTCTGATACGTTGGGGTTGCTGATCAGCCTTGTGGGTCTGGTTCTCACCACACAAGCGGCGACTCAAAACTCAACCTTTACATCGAGCCCGGCGGCGGTCGTTTCCTCAGCCGCCGTTGGACTAATCGCCGGTTTTGTGTTTTACCTCTGGGGTCAACGCCTGGAACTTCGCGCTGCCGCCAGGCGAACGGTTAGCGCCGAGCCAGCTCCCAAAGAGCGCAGAGGAATGTAAAGCCGCGGAATGTAACGGGTATATGCTTTTATCTGGAAAGTATAAAAAGCAGCTCTAAGAAACAACGAAGCCGTCAGCTAAATCACTGGCGGCTTTTTTTGTTGGTCGATCGTCGCGAAAGTCCTAACCGATCAAAATCACATTGCCGGGCCCGCCGTCGCCTTCTTCCCAATGACGGCGCACCTCACGCAAACCGTAACAACAGAGCTCAAACTGTTCGCTCAGACGCTCCAGCAACAGGGCTTCATCCAGCCGCGCCAGATCCTGAACATCCAGTTGGCTGGCGATGTGATAGGAACGTTTTCCGTGGGTGCAATAGTCAGTGAATTGGTCTTGGGCGGCCGAGCCGTGACGCAGGGCTTCAGGATAAACGCCCGCCCAAAACAAAGTGAAATCGCCCACATGCCGGTACAACTCGCGACGAGCCTCACCGATTCGTTCCGGGGCCTCGGACAGCATTTCGCTGACAGACATCAACGGACGTCCGGTGACACTGCGGATTCGATGAACGACATCCGAACGAATGAAGCGAACGAGAAGATCAGTCAGATAGTCGACCAACGGTGGATCGACGACCCCCAATTCTGAGTTAAAAGTATTTTCGGCCAGCCCTGCGAAGTAACGCTGAACCGTTTGTTCCGGTTTGTCGGACATGGGACCTCCATCGGCGTCCAAAATGACAGCCTCTTATTCAACAATAGTTCGGTATTCCGGGTTCGGTCAATAGAATTTTTTTCCATAAATCCGCTTCAATGCCTCTAATCGGCATGCCGCAAACACCCCAATGGTTGGACATTTTTGTGGGGAACTTGCAAAACCTCGTTTCGAAAATTCCCTTTGGCTGACTCCTGCAAAAACTCGCGCTATTCCTTTTTCCGTCCGCCCAGCGAATCACCATTGGCACTCTTGAGTCGTCGCGGGTGATCAGGTTAACCCTTTCCGATATAATCGCGGGCGGATATTTATACGCCACGCCTACGAGTCTGCGAATGAATCTGTTTGAAGCCGCCGAGCGAGAAAATCAGGACCGAGCCAAACCGCTAGCCGCTCGCATGCGGCCCCGAACCCTCGCCGAGTTTGTCGGCCAGTCGCACTTGCTGGCTCCCGGCAATATCCTTCCACGGCTCATCCAAAATGACCGCCTCGGCTCGCTGCTGTTGTTCGGCCCTCCAGGGACTGGCAAGACAACGCTCGCCCGGTTACTGGCTCAGGAGACACGACGCACGTTTGTCGAGCTGAATGCAGTCCTGCACGGAGTAAAAGAACTCCGCGAGGTCCTTACGGCCGCACGCGATGAACTCGCCGCGTCGGGTCGTGGAACGCTGCTCTTTATCGATGAGATCCATCGCTTTAACCGCGCCCAACAAGACGCTTTGCTCTCCGACGTCGAGCAAGGAGTCGTAAATCTCGTCGGGGCGACCACCAGCAATCCCTTCTTCGCAGTCAACCCAGCCCTGGTCAGCCGCAGCCAATTGCTGGAGTTCCGCCCACTGACTTCAGCCGAAATTAAAACTGTCCTTGAGCGGGCTCTCGCCGACCCGGTCCGAGGGCTCGGTCGTCTGAAAATCACCGTCGATCCGGACGCACTCGACACGTTAATCGAAATTTGCGACGGCGATGCGCGCAAGGCTCTGGCCGTGCTTGAGACGGCCGTGTTGAGCCAATCCGAACCCGTACATCTCACTCGCGACTCGATCACCGCGGCGACCTTGTACCGGGCCCAACGCTACGACGTGACCGGCAGCGAACATTACGACTGCGCAAGTGCCTTGATCAAGAGCATTCGGGGGAGCGATCCAGACGCCGCGATTTACTGGTTAGCTCGAATGATCGAAGGGGGCGAAGACATCCGCTTTCTCTGCCGACGACTAGTGATCGCCGCCAGCGAGGACGTGGGCAACGCCGATCCCAGTGCTCTACCGTTGGCCGTGAGCTGTTTCCAGGCCTGCGAACAAGTCGGCCTGCCTGAATGCCAATTCATGTTGGCTCAAACCGTTTTGTATTTGGCCACCGCACCAAAAAGCAACGCCGCGACATTGGCCATCGGAGCCGCTCGTGAGGATGTGCGGAACCAATCGGTCTTGCCAGTGCCCATCCATCTGCAAGACGGACATTACGCGGGCTCAAAACGTCTCGGGCATGGTATCGGCTACCAATACGCGCACGAGTCCCCCGATGGCATCGCCGCTCAGGATTACTTGGGCGTCGACCGGCAGTACTATCATCCTGTTGATCGAGGGTTCGAGCAGCAGATCGCGGAACGACTGAAGTTGATTCGTGAACGACTGCGTTCCCAAACCGAAACGCCTTGAGCCGTTCGCTCGTCGCTTCGCTAGCACGCCCAGGTTTGACCTTTTGAATGAACGCCGCTTTGATTAAAGTTGGCGGTCTTCCGAGGCGACTTGGCGGATTCAATCATCGCGCTCACCGCCTCAAAAGCACAACCTGCCATACCCGTCTCAGGACAGGCAATGCGGGCTCGATTCGACAACTGATTGCAAGTGATACTCGGTCAAGGAGGACAGAGGTGAATTCATCCAAGAATATGATCGTCGCGATTCTGCTGTTGGGAGTTTCCTACGGCGTTTATCAAGTCATCACTTCGCCGGAACAGAAGATCTCCCCCGATACCGAACTCACGGTTTCGACGCCGGACATGACGATGAAATCGTCGACCGGCAATAACAAACTTGCCGAAGTGTTTCCCGACAAGATGACGATGCCGGCATTGCCGAAGCCGAAGTCCTTTAGTCCACCAGGCAACCCACCCCTGCTGCCACCAAAGACCGACGACACGACGAAAAAAAATGACGCTGATCCCCTGATCACCAAGAATAACCCAGCAAAAAGCTCGGAGAATGCCAATTCCTTCGAGTCATTTACGGCCAAAACAACGAAGCCCGATTTCCCCACCGCAACTCCTGCACCGCCGCCAGGAAACCTGCGACCGATTGAGCCGAACCCCAACGATTTCGGTACCGGCAATAACCCGCCAGCTGAAAAGAAAAACGAAAACGGTTTCGGGAACTTGCTGGAGGGAAACCGAGAACCCGTCCTGCCAACAGAGCCGATCGCCAATGTGTTTCCCAAAGCCGAACAACTGTGCAACGAGCAGCAGTTTCGCGAAGCACTAGAGATTTTGACTCCCTACTATCGCGTGCAGGATTTGGCTGTCGAAGAACGCAATCAGCTTCATGAATTTCTGGACCTGCTGGCTGCCAAAGTAATTTTTTCAGCCGAACATCTGATGGTCGGCAGCCCCTATGTTATTGAGGACAACGACACGCTTGATACGATTGCCCAAAAATGGAAGACGTCGACGAATCTAGTCTTTAATGTGAATCGCGATAAAATCACGAGCCCCTTGGATCTTGTCCCGGGGACCGAGTTAAAACAAGTCTCCGGCCCATTCGTTGCTGAGGTCGATTGCCGCGCAAAAACCGTCACCCTGTTTGTCGATGACCTGTACGCCTGCCGGTTCCCGATGGTTTCTTGCGACCCGAACTTGCCGACGGGTAACTTCAAAGTCGTCAACAAGACCCGTCGCGATGCTGCCTATGGCGATTATGTCGTTGAGCTCGACTCAAACATCGTCCTTGTCGCGGACGAAGGCAAAAAGGTGACCAACTCGATCACCTTCCAGACCCAGGACGCGAAGGACATTAACGAAATCCTCTCTTTGGCCAGCTCCATTACGATTCGGTAACGCAAGGGCAACAGTAAATGTCGTTGAATGACCCGGCGACATTTAATCGCCTGGTCAATTCCCGGAATCCGAAAATCGTTCGCCGCCGTTGCGTGTCGACAACGAACGCCAAACGGAAAGGTCAATTGAATTGCTCACAAAATTGACCGAACCATCGACGCGGCAAGCATTGACCCCCGCCGGATGGTAGCTTCGCGAGGTAACCGCGGCATACGTGGCCAAGGTGTCATTCAGCCCGCCAACACCCTCTTGTCGATTCGTCCAATCGACATCGTATTTCTGGCCATCCGAGTGCGTGTAAATCACTTTGGCATTGGGAGTGAACGTCGAAGTAAAACCGCCTTGGTGCGTTCGGCCGTCCACCCATTCCGTGTGCCCGGAATCCGACTTGAAATCTCCACCCATTGCGATGACATCGGCTGTTGAATTCGGAATCGAAAGCGGAGCGGGCAAGTTCGCGTTTCGAAAATAGGGTGTGTAGGCTTTCACTTCCGACAGCATCAACGTGTTGCTGCAGCCATCCGTAATTTCTTGAAGCCCCAGGCGCCGGTTCGTGCACATTGCACCGGGACCCGCAAGCATGGCAACGGGATCGTACACAAACCACGTTCCGGCGTTGACGGCGTAGTTGAGCGGATAATGGACTTGCGAAGTCCCCTCGCCACGACGTCGATCGTTGGTTTCGCTGGGACACAAGTACGTGGGGATTCGGAAGGAGGATATTTGTTCGGTGCTGCCGCCAATGCTTACCGCCGGATGATCGGCGTAACCGATTTTGAAGTCGATATTCGAGGCGAGGTTGACTTGCTCAAGGTACGGTAGGACGAGGGCTTGCGCCGACCACGGGCTGCGATTGGCACCTATGGTCAACGGCGTACCGGTCGCCGTCACGGTGGGAAACAACCCTGCCGCCGGAAGCTTGCGATGCGACGATTCGTAGTTGAGCGCCGCAATCCCCAGTTGTCGCAAATGATTCGCACATGCCGTTCGCCGCGCAGCCTCTCGCACCATTTGCACCGCCGGCAATAAAAGGCCGGCCAAGATCCCGATGATTGCGATGACGACCAGCAGTTCAATCAAGGTGAATCCGGACCGTGGCTTTCCTGGAATGGAAGAATGATTTCGTTTCGCTTGGTGTGATTTGGAAAGCCGTTGCCGCAACATTTTTTGATGCCTCCGCGTTAAGTCAGGAAAAGATCTTTCCGGAGTGTTCGACAGTCACCCCACATCTCCGGGGCTCGCTACGTCGCACGCATCTCCGAGGCGTGATTTCGACAGTCACCCACATCCCCGAGGCACGACAGTCGCACGCATCTCCGAGGCGTGATTCGATAATCTCCCACACCTCCGAGGCGTGATCTCGATAGTCACACGCCAAATCCGAACTTTGCTGGCTAGAAGGCCGGACCAGAGAAAGGCCCAAGAAACCTGCGATGGCTTGCTACGTTGTCGGAATGGCCTAGAATTAGGCCAGATCGTTGTTGAGATTCAGTCTCAACAACCAAAATTGTAAACAGATTCTCAATCGTCGCAAGAGGACCTCGGCAGGGTGTCCTTTGGAAAAGAAGGGGGGCTTCCATGACGTTGGTCATAACAAAGAACGAAAAAAGGACATGACTGACACGAAAAAAGAATCCCGCGACGATCAAGCGGTTGAGCTGAATCTGCCTAAGATCATCAGTTTCAATTCACTCGTCCGTTGCGGCGATGAAGTCTGGATTGAAAACGAAGGCCAAATCTACCGCCTCCGCCGCACCAAACAAGGGAAATTGATTTTGACCAAATGACCGCGTCGGTTGCCAGAACTTGAGGTGACGAATCTTTGGCGAATGACTTGCTTGGCGAAATGACCGCTTCGTTCGCGTTTCTGAATTGCAAGTGGCTCTTAACCACCGGCCGCGTCTGACTCCCCCCGAACAGATCGGCCGTTACCTCCGTTGCATCTGAAATTGGAAACCACCTCCGCCTATCTGCCCGATAGAGGCAACGACGAGCAATGCCAGGCAATCGCGACAAATGCCAAGCCGTTCCCAACATTTCTGTGTCTATTCGCGTCATTCTTGCTGAATTTCTTCCGGACTTTGACTATTCTGGCAGCGGCGGATTTTGTGGAGCCCTTAGATGACGCATTGCGGTTGTCGCGTACCCTTTTTCGTATTCCATTCCCATTGGTGATCTTAATGAAACGCAAACAAAAAAGACTTCAGACACGGAAGACTTACCAATCAGTCAATGCCTTCGCATTCGGTGCGCTTGAACACCGTTCGATGCTGGCGGTTACGTTTGAAATTGAATTCGATCAACCAACCCTTACCAACACGCTTGTAATTACCGGTGACGCGGCTGCTGACAAAATCATTTTGAAAAATGATCCAATACTTGGGTTGACCCTAAATTCTCAAGACGTACAAGTGGGACAATTCGTTGCTGCGATCGGAGTAATCAGGATTAATGCTGGCTTAGGTGCCGACACGATCGTTTTGGATGGCCTTGATTTTGGCGAAGGCCAAGACTTTGAGCCTGACGGAATTCGCGAAGTCGAGATTTTCATCAACGGTGGCTTTGGGTTCGCTGATCGACTTCAAATTCGCGGTACGGTTAGTGCAGATGAAATTGTGGCCGGCTCGAACGGTATTAACCTGAATGGCGACAACGACCTTGATGTCTCAATTACCGGTATTGAATCACTGCGAATTGACTCGTTCGGGGGCGATGATCTCGTGGCCCTGAATGGTTCCGCCGGAACTGGATCGGCCTTCGGAATACCAACTATTGTGAATGGCGGAGGGGGTGGTGACACGATTGTTGGCAGTACAGCCAACGACCGGCTCGTCGGTGATCAAGGGAAAGACTTCATCGATGGTGAGGCAGGAAACGACATCATCAACGGCGGCGTTGCGGGGGATGAAATCAACGGCGGCGACGGCGACGATTCGTTGAATGGGGAAGACGGCAACGACATCATCAACGGCGGCAATGGGAACGATACGATCAATGGCGGTATCAACAACGATGTCCTGCGCGGCGACGAAGGGAATGACGTGTTGAGTGGCGATGCCGGGACGGATACTTTAGCTGGGGGCAATGGAAGCGACGTGCTGAATGGCGGCGATGGAGACGATTCCTTGAGTGGTGGATTTGGCCAGAACGTGGTGGATGGAGGCCTTGGGATCGATTCCGTGTTCTATTCGACAACACGTGATCCAACTGACCTTGTGGGGGACAGCTTGATTGACGCAGATAAACAGGTGCTCCAAGTAATGGTTCGACGGCAAACATTGCCTGCGAATGTATTTGATGAAAAGACAAATGCCGTTTTCGTCGAGAAGATTGACGTTGGTGGCGGTTTAGGGAACGACAACGTCAACCTTGGGCAGCTTTCAGCGACGGCGTTGGCAGCACTTGGGATTACGAGCATCAAGGTTGATACTGGATTTGGACAGGACACCGTCATTGGGAGCGGTATTGCCGACACGATCATCGCCGGAGAAGGGGACGACTCGGTAGAAGGCGGCGCTGGAAACGACGTGATCAAGGGGGACGGGGGTAACGATGTTCTGCGAGGAAATGCCGGAAACGACTTGATCAACGGCGATGCCGGAAATGATGATATCAAAGGGGACGATGGCGACGATATCCTGCGCGGCGATGCGGGAGACGACCGGCTTTTCGATTTCAATGGAGCCGATTTGCTGGAAGGTGGCGATGGAGCAGATTTCCTTGTTCATGTTGATGGTCCAAGTGTCTTGAACGGTGGCAATGGCGATGATCGGTTAGAGGCTAGACGTGATTCGTTCATCGATCAACTAAATGGCAACGCGGGGAACGACCGAATCGTAGCCAACGATATCGATCGCCTGGACGGAGGTGTTGGCGGAGTCGATATCGTCAGCCAGCTCGCCTTCACGGAAGCGACAGCAGACCGCGACGCCACCACGAATGAGTTGTTGATCAATAATTCGACACCAACGATTTTGCAGGCCCGTGCCAAGAACTTTGAGGAATTCCAAGTCAGCAGTGGACCGGGGCCGACGAATATCGATTTGTCACTTTTGAGCCTGCCGGACCTTCAGGCTCTGGGATTGTCGATTCGGATTAACGCTTTGGACGGAGGGAATGTGATCAAAGGCTCGCAGGGCAACGACACAATTTCCGGCGGCAACGGAAATGACTCCATCAACGGTGCAGGGGGCGATGACTTGATCGGCGGAAGTGGCGGTGACGATACCATCTCCGGCGGCGCCGGCAACGATAGGCTTTTTGGTCAGGCCGGTAACGATTCGTTAAATGGGGGCGACGGAGATGACGAAATTCGCGGCGATGCTGGGAACGACGTACTCAATGG
>JBEBGH010000554.1:0-2420 GCA_040081565.1 Pirellulaceae bacterium | reverse complement strand
AAAATTTGTATTTGTTCTAGGCACTAGGCAGGCCTAAGATTAAGAGGCGAGAATGTTGGGAATGGGACAGCGACAGCATTAAGCCAAAAGCCAAAAAATAAAAATGACTGGTCAACGGAAAGCAACCGATTGAATACAAAATCCCCGCCCAATAAAAATCCCCAAGAAGTTGCGGCAACACGTGACCGTATTGTCACAATCCCTAACGTCATCTGCTTTGCACGGTTAATCGGCTCGTTTTCTTTGTTTTACCTGGCTTGGACCGGCAATGTGGGTTGGTTTGTCAATGTTTTTGTGGTCTTGAATGTCTCGGATTGGATTGACGGGCGATTGGCGCGATGGCTGAACCAACGAACCGATTTTGGTGCGCGTTTGGATAGCTTTGCCGATTCGGTACTGTATGGGGCAATGCTGTTTGGCATGGTGTGGTTGAAATCGGAAGTGATGCTCCAGGAGGCGGCGTGGTGGATCATGGCACTTGCAAGTTACTTCGTGACCATCGCAGCAGGATTGTGGAAGTACCGACGCATTCCCAGTTATCACACCTATGCCGCCAAAGTAACGCAATGTTTTGTCTTGATCGGAATCGTCTTTTTGATGCTCGACTACACCGTGTGGCCATTTCGAGTTGCGGCGATCGCGGTCACGCTTACCAATTTGGAAACGCTTTTGATGACTTGGGTGTTGCCGAAATGGCGGGCCGATGTGCTGTCGTTGTGGCATGCGCTTCGTTTGAAGTCGAAGGGAACCGTTAGCCAATCATGAACGGACTATTGGAAGTACTGGGCGGGGCGGGACTGTTCATTTTGGGAATGAACGTCATGTCTGATGGCCTTAACCGTTTGGCTGGTGAGACGATGCGGCGGACGATAGGATCGTTCACCAGGACACCGCTCACAGGAACGTTGACAGGGACGGTTGTCACGGCGTTGATTCAATCCTCCGGAGCGACGGTCGTAATGGCGATCGGATTTGTTGGTGCCGGTCTGCTGACGTTTCCGCAGGCTTTAGGGGTCATCTTTGGAGCGAACATCGGGACAACGTTTACGGGTTGGATCGTCGCCTTGCTCGGCTTTACCCTCGATTTGAAGTTGATTGCAATGCCATTGCTGTTCATTGGGGCATTGATGCGGCTGATCAAGAATCAAAAAATTACCGCGATCGGTTATGCGATTTCTGGATTCGCGGCCATCTTTATTGGCATCGCGATGTTGCAATCGGGAATGGAAGCGTACCGCGACATCTTAACGCCCAAGAACTTCCCAGAAGACACTTTGTCGGGCCGATTTCTTTTGCTGCTGCTCGGTGTGGCAATCACACTGATCACACAATCGTCGAGCGCGGGTGTTGCGGCAGCAATTACCGCGGTGCATGTTGGAAATATTTCATTGCCTCAAGCCGCGGCGATGGTCATCGGCATGGACATAGGCACAACCAATATCGCATTGATCGCCTCAATCGGTAGCAACGTCAACGCGCGGCGAACCGGACTGTCGCACGTCATTTACAACCTTTTTACTGGGTTAGGGTCGTTTTTCTTTTTGCCGTTTTACTTGCAACTCGCCGAGTACTTGTTTCCAAATTCTGGAACCAACAGCCCAGAATTAGTCTTGGTAGCCTTCCATACTCTGTTTAATACTTTAGGCGTTTTGCTTGTGTTGCCATTCACGCAACCGTTTGCAAAGTTGATTATCTGGTTCATTCCGCCGAGGAAAAACCCGTTAACCGAGCGATTGGAACCGTCGCTGCTCAAAAATCCACCGGTCGCGATGGAAAACGTGCTTCGCGCGTTACGAGAAATCTCGCAAGCTTTGTTTGTCACGCTGGTGGAGTTACTTGCCAAAAACCGAGACAACGTTGCCGGCAGCTGGTCAAAGATTGACGACGTGGAATCTGCGATCGGCGACGTTCGACTCTATCTTAATCAGATCAATGACCCGATTGCCGTCCAAAAAGGCTTTCAGCAAAAAGTTAAAGCCGTTCATATCCTCGACCATCTTTCACGGTTGGTCGTCCGTGTGCGGAAGCACGATCGATTGGAATCTGCCTGGTCAAAAGCTGAATACCGCGAATTTGTTGGCCGCCTCCGAAGCGCTCTTGAAATGACCGGTGGCGAAGACTCGCAAGATTTGCTTAATTCCCATCGTGAACTTACCCTGCTTTCCGCGCAACTCCACCAACAAAACAATTTTTTGCGGCGAGAGCAAATCGAACGTGGGATTGTTGATCTGGCCAGTGTCGACGAGCTAACCCAACGACTTGACGCTCTCCGTTGGCTGCAACGCGTGGCCTACCATGCGCTCCGAATCACCCATCATCTGACGACACCGGGCGGCGACCCGAGTAACGAAATGATGGACCAGGATGACGACGATCACGACGCGATTACTCACTAAGCAGAGCGATCGGTTCGTTCGCCT
>JBEBGH010000553.1:0-2433 GCA_040081565.1 Pirellulaceae bacterium | reverse complement strand
CTTATGTTCCTGGACCGTTCTGGGCGTGTTCGTTTTTCAACTTCCGGGTATGTGGATTACACCCAACTCGAAACGATTGTCGAAGCGATTTTGAAAACGAAAGTTGTTACTCAGTAAATCGTCGATTCGGCAGCAGCACAATGTTGTGGCGCGGAACCCATGTAAAAGTAACCGCTACCGTACGTTGTGCTGCCGCGGCTTGGGGGCCAGCGGGTTATCGCGATACAGAATTTGCTGAAAGCGGGCAATTTCTGTATGCAAACTCAAGTCGTGGGTCAACGGCGTGACCGAGATGTTTCCTTCGGCAACCACTTCCGTATCGGTCAAATGAGCTAACGGAACAGGAGCGGGATCGTTCGTCTGCCAAAAGAATGGGCGTCCGTTTGGATCATTGCCATGCATGAACCTGGTTCCCATCGGATTGGGGTTCATCGGCACCACGAGCCATTCGTGCGGATGAGTTAGAGCCTGGAGAGGCACGTTGATGTTAATGACATGACCGAAGGCGTGTCCGTCGGCGATAAGCTTGGCACAAATCGGCCACGCCAACTCGATGGCCCGCGAGAAGTTGTCTGGGTTGTCGTTGGATTCGATTGAAATGGCCACACTGCGAAAGCCCATGGCTGCCCCAGCAAGGGCACCGGCGACCGTGCCGCTGTAGCCGACGTTCAGTCCAACATTGAGTCCGTTGTTGATTCCGCTGAACACCAAATCGGGCTTGAAGGGACAAAGTTCTGCCAACGCCAGTTTGACGCAATCAGCGGGAAAGCCGTTGACCCCAAACCCGGTTTGTTCTTCGTCGACGTCAAATTGCTTGACAAATATCGGTCGTCGATAGGTGATTGATTGACTAACACCGCTGCGCTCGTTGTCCGGTGCGACGATGAAGATCTTGTGCTCTTTTCGCAGGAAGGCTGCCAATGCGCGGATGCCCACCGCAGAGATTCCATCATCATTCGTGATCAGGATATTCATCGCGGCTTTCCAGACTCCCTAAGTTTACGACAGCCCCAACAGGTGAATCTCGTACGGTAGCCGACCCACCCTGGATGTTCAATGCCGCAGGCCCAAATGGCCGTTTTTCGCAGCGGTTCGCAAGCCTTTTGTAAAACTGCCCCAAGCTCTATAATTCTGCGTTTTGAGGAGCGGATCGTGTGCGGCTGGATGAAGCTGTCGACGGTCAGCGAATTACTGGAAACTCTATGTCGATTGCTTCAACACAAAAAAACGCGGCACACCAAGTCTCCTCGCAAACCGAACGAATCCTGATCCTCGATTTCGGTTCGCAGTATGCACAACTGATTGCACGTCGCGTTCGGGAATTGAATGTCTATTGTGAAATCGTTCGGCACGACATCAGTCCAGAACAAATTGAAAAACACGGACCAGTTGGCTTAATTTTATCAGGCGGGCCGAGCAGCGTTTACGAAAAAGCGGCCCCCAAGTGCCATCCCGAAATCTTTCAGCTTGGCATCCCCGTGCTCGGCATTTGCTACGGCATGCAACTGGCTTGTGAATCGCTAGGGGGCAAAGTCGCGAATGCACCCACGCGAGAATTTGGTCGGGCAATTTGCGAGGTCTCCCAAAGCGACCCGTTGTTCGAAGGTTTTCCAAAACAGTCCGAAGTCTGGATGAGCCACGGCGATCAAGTCCAGGAAGTTGGCAAGAGTTTCGTGCCCTTGGCCAAGACCGGCACGTGCCCAATCGCGGCCGTCAAACACGAAACTCTTCAAGTCTACGGTCTGCAATTTCATCCTGAGGTAACCCACACGGCCGCAGGCAAAACACTGCTGCGAAATTTCCTGTATGAAATCTGCGGTTGCAGGGGATCATGGCGACTTGATAATTTCGCCGAGGAAGCGGTTGCCAAAATTCGGGAACGAGTCGGCGATTCCCGCGTCATTTGCGGGTTGAGCGGCGGGGTCGACTCAGCGGTTGTCGCTGCGTTGATCTATCGCGCGATCGGCAGCCAATTGTCATGCATTTTGGTTGACAACGGCTTGTTGCGTAAAAACGAATCGGAGTTGGTTGTTAACGAGTTCACCAATCACTTTAAAACAGATTTGCATGTGGTTCAGGCTGAGGGCCGTTTTCTCGCGGCACTGAAGGGCATCTCGGAGCCACAAGAAAAACGTCGGCGCATCGGCCACACGTTCATCGAGTGTTTTCAGGAAGAAGCGGTCAAAATCAAAAACGTTCGATTCCTGGCCCAAGGTACTTTGTATCCCGACGTGATCGAAAGCGGTGCTGCGGTCGACGGGCCAGCGGCGACAATTAAATTGCACCACAACGTCGGCGGTTTGCCCGATAAATTGGGTTTCGAGTTGATCGAGCCGTTACGCGATCTCTTCAAGGACGAAGTCCGCCGGTTAGGAGTGGAATTAGGGCTGCCGGAATCGCTGGTCTGGCGTCATCCGTTTCCCGGACCAGGCC
>JBEBGH010000211.1:0-9401 GCA_040081565.1 Pirellulaceae bacterium | reverse complement strand
CCGGATAGAGTTCCTCTGCTGCTTTGTCGACCAGAACGTCGGTACGGATCGCCCGCACATTTCCCTTGAAATCTGGAATGTCGTTCATGGCCAACTGTGCCGTTTGCACAACCTTCATCGCTCCCTCAGCCGGTTTCGATCCGTTTTGTCCCATCACGCCAATCACAAACGGCAACCGTGGCACGCCGAGATCCTGACGAACGTCACGAATGAAATGCTCCATGTTGGAGGCGTACTCGTGCTCCCCGCCGTATTGATCATTCCACCCTTGGAACCAGACGAAACCGGTAATTTCCAACTTCTTTCCCTTCAGTGCCGGAAACAACGTCTCGTAATTTTTCTTAACGTCGTCGATTTCCTTCATCATTTCGCGGTAAGACGAGCCGTAAGGAGCCTTGATGTCTTCCAGAGTTGGCAAAGGTTGGTCTTTTTTGTTCTTTTCGTTTTCGCGACGAACGCGATCTTGGGCCTGCGCTAATTCCTTTTGCAAGATCTCATCGCTGGGCATCCCGGCCGAAGTCGAACGAAATTTTTGGCATAACGAATGGCCACCCCAAGCTGTCTTTACCAACAGCACAGGCTCCGAGAAGTGATTGCCCACCGCAGTTCCGAATTCCAATTCCAGACCTGTGCAATTTGGAGATCCGAATCCAATCGTAAGGCCACCGTGGCGATTGAGAAACTTGATGAACACGTCATCGCGGACAATCCACTCGTTGTCCTGCCTCAGGTGCGCAAATATGTCTTTGGTTTTCGGATCGGTCGCTTGGTGATTGAGCAGGCTATTGCGTCCCTTCCCCTCCATGTTCGATTGGCCGGCAAGGATGAAGACCTTAACCGAGTTCGCTTCCTGAGCCTGCAAACAGTTTGCGGCACTGACCATCAAAAAACTCAGTGTGATGAAGAAACATCCAAATGAATTCGTTTTCATGAGAAATCCTGGATTAGATTACCGGCAACTTCGATTTGTAGTCATGGTTTTAGGCCAGCTTGGCGAACGAACGCGTGGAAGCTCACGCGGTCAAATCGTTCCGTTTCGTGAAAGTACATGAAGTGATGGATGACGATCGTACTGGGTCGGATCTCGATTAGATTCAACGTGTTTTTTTCTGACTCGCGGCCTCGACCGCGGCGAGAAGTGGTCGTTCCGCATTGGACAATGATGATGCCGCGATCCCGATGGACGCCTGGGTAAAAGTCTAACGAATTCCCAATGTAGGCGCGATGCAAATGACCACCCAATATCATGTCGACTTCCAATTCGACAAATTGTTGAATCGCCCGCTTCGAGTTGGGCATTCGTTTGTCGTGCAGCAGGTCGGGCGCGGGCGCGAAAGGATGGTGCGCCACGACGATTCGCACCTTTGCTTCCGGCTCACGTTGAAAGACCGTCGCAGAATGTTCCAACTGGGTTTTGGTGATGAACCCGTTCGTGATGGCTGCATGCGGTGCCGTTGAGTCCAGGCCGACGATAATCGCGCCCTTGATTTTCATGACGGGGTTCAGGTCCTGCGCGATAATTTCTCGATACAATCCCATCGGATTAGTAAGGCGTTCCCAGACGCGGTACAGCGGCACATCGTGATTGCCGGGAATTACGAGTTGGGGAACGCCCGGCAATTGCCCGAGAAACTTTTTAGCATCCTCAAACTGCTCTCGTTTCGCGCGTTGGGTAAGGTCGCCACTGATGATCACGGCGTCAGGGTTCAAAGTGGGAGCAATTTCGAGAACAGCCGCAGCAACTTCTGGATGAAACGCTGGACCAAAATGCAGGTCCGAAATTTGCAAAAGCGTCAGCTGAACGACTTCGTTTTCAATCACAAGGAGCAAAACTTTTCTGAAGGTGATTCCGACGCAGCCCTACCTACGACACGGGATCGGATTTTATCACTTCATTTCGACGGCGTAAACTCTCGCAGGTGATACCCATCGTTTGATTCAAGGCCCAATTCTGACATAATGGAATCTTGTTCGCTGATTCATTGGAAGTGCCGAAAGGAAACTAAGTCTTGGACTACATCGATCCCCACATTCACATGGTGTCGCGAACCACTGACGATTACGAGACGCTCTCGCGAATGGGTTGCATCGCGATGAGTGAACCGGCATTTTGGGCGGGCTTCGATCGCGGCAGTGTCGACAGCTTTCGTGATTACTTTCGCCAACTCACCGATTTTGAGCCCAAGCGAGCCGCACAGTTCGGCATTCAACACTTCACGTGGTTATGCATTAACGCCAAAGAAGCGGAGAACGTGAAGTTGTCCCGCGAAGTGATCGCAATGATTCCCGAGTTCTTGAATTGCCCAAACGTTCTAGGTATCGGCGAAATCGGACTCAACAAGAACACGAAAAACGAAGCCACCATTTTTGAAGAGCATCTCCAGTTGGCTGCGAAGTATCAGCAAATGATTCTGATCCACACGCCGCACCTGGAGGACAAGTACCAAGGGACACGAATGATCCTTGATATGTTGGCGAATCATCCCGAGATTCCGCGCGAACGAGTCCTCGTCGATCACGTCGAAGAACACACCATTGGCCCGGTTCTCGACGCCGGCTTTTGGGCGGGGATGACGTTGTATCCCGTGACCAAATGCACGCCAGCTCGAGCAGCCGACATGATTGAGCGTTACGGCGGAGAACGGTTATGTGCCAATTCGGCGGGCGACTGGGGGCCAAGCAAGCCGACGGCGATCCCCGACCTGATTTTTGAAATGCGACGCCGCGGTCACGCGGAATCCTTGATCAAAAAGGTCGTGTACGACAATCCAGTCAAGTTCTTTTCGCAGAGCAAGAATTTTCAACTGAGTCGCCGCTGAGCTCGGACGAGACAAGTTTCCGACGAAACGTCAAAAGTCATTTGGCGAATTTGGCGATTAGATAATCCGCAAAACTTGGAGCCAGTCGGTCGAGCCAGACCAAGGCTTTCCCACCCATCGAAATAATAACTTCTTTGCGGCCAAGACGGATTGCATGGGCGGCAACCACCGCGACACGTTCCGGCGGCATGGCTCGAGCCCCCTTCCAATCACGCTGCATTCGATCTTCAATGGCCGAGTCAAAGAACTCGCTGTCGGTGGTACTCGGGCTGATTAGCAACACATCGATTTTCGGCTCTTGCAACTCGCCCCGCAGGGCGTCGCTAATGCCATGGATCGCAAATTTGCTCGCACAATATTCGCTTTTAAAGGGAACGGCGCGATGCCCCAAGACGCTAGAAACGTTCACGATGATCGGCTGGCGACCGGCGGACAACAGCGGCAAGGCGGATCGAATCAACTCCACTGCGGAAAAGAAATTGACTTCAAAAATCTGCCTTAACCTCTGCTCCGACGCCTCGTCAAATCGCCCCATCGCGCCGATCCCCGCACAGTTGATTAGGCAATCCACAGCCTGCCATTGGTTACGACAAGCCTCGATGATTTGTACGCGAGTGGCAGGTTCAGTGATGTCACCAACGACAACCTGGCACTGGCCGCCAGAGGATTCAATTTCTTCCTTCAGTTGCTGCAGTCGTTCAGCGCGTCTGCCATTCACGATCAATTTGGAGCCACGACGCGCGAGTTCGACGGCAATTGCACGGCCGATTCCTGACGTCGCTCCAGTGATGGCCACGCGCAGTCCGTCAAGGTTTCGGCGGCTCACGAATCGGCGTCCTTCCGCTTAAGCGACTTCTTCGATGTCCGAATCTAAAATCCGATCGGATTGGGAACCGCCCTGGCGCGAAGGCCCAGGATGGCCGTTGGTGCCGGCAGAATCTTTCGTTGCAGGCGATCCATTCGCCTCGCGTACGGTGGCTTTTTGCAAATCGATCGTGCCCAAATACTTTTGCGGCAAGCGACAGTGCACGATGACTTTTTCTTCGGTGAACTGTTGGGAGATGACGTCGCCGTGAGCAGCGAGATAAGCAATCAGTTTCCCGTTGCCCACATCCGTTTCCACAATGACATCGCGAAAATTTCGGCTCAAAGTCGCACTGACTTTTTTGTGAAACTCGTCGAAACCCTTTTTGGTCTTCGCGCTAATTGGCACCGCGTTGGGATACCGCAACAACAACGCCTCCAGTTCTGAGCCCGGCGGCAATGCGTCAATCTTGTTGAGCACCAGCAGCGTGTCTTTTTCGTCGATACCCAAATCCTGCAACACCGTGTAGACGCTGGATATCTGCTGGATCACGGCGGGGCTGCTCGCATCGGCGACATGAAGCAACAGGTCGGCCTGATTGGCTTCTTCCAACGTGGCCTTGAAACTGGCGATCAAATGGTGCGGAAGGTCGCGAATAAAACCGACGGTATCGCTAAGCAGCACCGGTCCCCAGTTCGGCAAATCCCATCGTCGGGTTCTGGTATCCAAAGTCGCAAACAACTTGTCTTCAGCCAGCACATTGGCACCAGTGAGGGCGTTCATCAGTGTGCTTTTACCGGCGTTGGTGTATCCAATCAACGAAACGGTCATACGCCCGGAGCGAGATCGAACCAGTCGTTCCTTGCGAACCTCAACTTCTTTGAGATCGCTTTTCAGTTCGTGAATTCGTTTTTCTACGAGTCGACGGTCAACCTCCAACTGCTTCTCACCAGGACCGCGCATCCCCACGCCCATTTTGATCCGCGAAAGGTGGGTCCACATCCGTTTGAGTCGCGGCAGTGAATATTCAAGTTGAGCCAATTCGACAGCGAGGCGAGCTTCAGCCGTTTGGGCATGAGTGGCAAAAATATCAAGAATCAATTCCGTGCGATCAACAACCTTGACCCCTAGTTCCTTTTCAAGATTTCGGGTTTGGCCGGGAGACAGATCGTTATCGAAGATCACCAAGTCAGCCGCATGAAACTCGACCAACCGTTTCAGCTCTTCAACTTTCCCGGAACCAATGTAGAACGCGACGTCAGGCTTTTCGCGCCGTTGAATCAGGTTACCAAATGGATTCGCACCCGCAGTTTTCGCCAATCCATTGAGTTCATCGAGTGGGTCTCCGGAAATGTCCTGGCCGTCCAAAATAACACGAACTAGGATAGCGATTTCCTGATTGACGCCTCGAGCGCGGTCTCGATCATGCACTGTGGTTTGGTTTCCTGTGGGTTTTTGAATTCGACAATTCTCTAGTCGAAAGAGGCTGGTCCGCCCGTTGCGGCTATTATAGACCAACAGCGGCGATTTCGTAGTGCCCGCGGTTGCATCAAGAACCATATGCTTGCCAAACGATTGGACTGCAATCGCGGTGAATGGTTCACTGGAACCAGAAATTTTTCAACCAACAGTCGGATTGGTGAAACCGGAACTGCCGAAAATGCCTCGTTCACTGGAGTTGGCTAGACACTTGGCCCTGTTGAGATGCCATTGGTTTTGTCATGATAGGTGAACGAAATGACGAGCCGCCAATTGTTCCTTTTTTGTCGTTAGGATCATCTGCGAGTGACCTTTAAGCCAGTAGTTGTGAAAATTGCGGATGGTATGTCGCCGCGTGAGGCTTTGCGACGCCTTGCTGACTTGCCGTATTGCCTGCTCTTGGAAAGCTCCTTGCGGAATGAAGTCTTGGGCCGCTTCTCCTTTCTGGCTGCTGACCCGGTCGAAGTGCAAGTCTTAACGGCCCCAACAACCAATCCATTAGCCGCCGTCCAAGCGTCGCTCAATCAATGGAAGACCGAACGGGTCCCGGGCTTGCCGCCGTTCCAAGGTGGTTGGGCGGGGCTGTTGGGATACGACTTGGGACAGAGCTTTGAGGTGTTGCCGCAAGTTCCAAATGGAGCCGTGAAGATCCCGGTTTTATGCCTCGGACTCTTTGACGTCGTCATCGCGTGGGACCATTTACATGACGAGTGTTGGCTGATTAGCCAAGGCGTCCCCGAAACTGAATCAAGTCATCGCCAGAATCGTGCGGAAGGCCGGGCGTCACAATTCTTGGAACGCTTGACGAGCGCTCCAAGCCGTCGCGCAGTGCAGCCGCCGAACAAACGACGTCCTATCCCAAACGGATTTTCTGCCTTAGATGGGGGATGCTACAGCAATTTTTCGCAAGAAAATTATTTGACGGCGATTCGACGTGCTGTCGAGTTCATTCGCGCGGGAGACATCTTTCAAGCCAACCTCTCGCAACAAATTTTGCTGGAGGCGAATTGTGATTCGCTTGGACTTTACGATCGTCTGGCCGAGTCGAATCCCAGCACGTTTTCAGGCTGGTTTGACGGGGGTGATTTTCAAGTCGTCAGTTCTTCTCCTGAAAGATTGTTTCAACTTCGTGGCCGAGAGATTGAAACGCGACCGATTAAGGGAACTCGACGTCGCACGAAAATTCCAATGGTCGATATTTCGGTCATTCGTGAACTTGAGACCAACGAGAAGGAGCGTGCGGAAAACACGATGATCGTGGATCTGATGCGCAATGATTTTTCGCGGATCTGCGAAGACGAGTCGGTCTTGGTTACTCAATGGTGCGGTGTGGAAAGTTATGAGTCGGTTTTTCATCTGGTCTCGGCGATTCGCGGACGAATCAGACCGGAAGTGACGGCGACGGAAATCATTCCCGCCGTGTTCCCAGGCGGATCGGTTACCGGTGCTCCGAAGATTCGAGCGATGGAAGTTATCGCCGAGTTGGAGGGCTGTTCGCGCGGCGCGTACTGTGGATCGCTGGGTTACTTTGGCTTGTCCGGCGATTGTGACTTCAATATTTTGATCCGCACGGTAACCGCCCAAGCCGGTTGGTGGCAACTCCCAGTGGGGGGGGCGATCGTGGCTGATTCCAAACCGGAACAGGAATATGCGGAGACCTGGACGAAGGCGGCGGCTGTGCTGCGAGCTTGTTTGCGAAATTCGGCTCCTTCTGCGCCGCACACGACTCCGCTTGTCGAAAAAGACGACTCCTTGATTGTGGAGGAAAGTCGATGATTCTCGTAATCGATAACTTCGACAGCTTCGTCCATAACCTCGCGCGGTACATTCGACTGCTCGGTTTGCCTACTCAAGTCGTGCGGAATGATGCGCTGAGTGTTGCTGAGATTCGCGAACTGCGGCCGAAAGCGATTGTGATTTCCCCCGGCCCAAAGGGTCCACAAGATGCCGGCGTCTGCCTTGAACTCGTGCGAGAATTGCACACGACAATTCCAATGTTGGGAATCTGCCTCGGACATCAGGTCTTAATTGAAGCTTTCGGCGGCAAGATCATCCGATCGGCAGAACCAACTCACGGTCGTGCGAGCACTTTATTTCATCAGCAGACACAATTGTTTCAAGGGTTGCCTTCGCCGTTGCAAGTCGGGCGTTATCATAGTCTCTGCGCCGAAGTTGCCACGCTGCCAGATTGTTTCGAGGTAGGTGGGACATTGGCCGACGGCTCGATCATGGCCGTTGCCCATCGAGTTTGGCAATTGTTTGGATTGCAATTTCACCCGGAATCTGTTCTGACTCAGTGTGGAGCAGCAATGTTGAATGAATTTTTTCGACGTGCGGGGTTGGACCAGCCTCAAATGCATGAACCGGTCCAAGTTTTTTCGGCCATTTGAGGACGCAATGATTATCGAAGCGATCGTCACCACGACGAATGAAAACGGCAGCCCCAACATTTCACCGATGGGGCCGTTCGTAGAAAAGTCGTTCGAGTCGTTCGAATTGAGGCCTTTTTTGGGTTCGCAAACACTGGAGAATTTACGGCGGCGCGGCGAAGGCGTTGTGCATCTGATTGACGATGCCCTACTCTTCGTAAACTCCGTGACGCATCAATGGCCGGAACTTCCGCCGTTGCAATTGGCGACGGTGGTTAGCGCGCCGATGCTGAAGGAGTATCTGCGAGCGTTCGAATTCAAAACCAAATTCTTCGACGAAAGCTCCAACCGAATCAGCATTACGTGTGAAACCGTTGAGCAACATCTTGGCCGCCCACCGCGAGGGCTTTGTCGTGGCTTGAATGCCGTCGTGGAGGCCTGCATCCTCATCAGTCGAGTTGATTTCCTGCCTCGCGAAGAAATCGACGGCCAGTTGCCCAGCTTGCAAAAAATCGTGGAGAAGACCGGAGGTCCGCGCGACCGTGAGGCGATGGCGTTGTTGATGAGACATTACGCAAGTCTGCTCGTAACAGGATCGCCCAATCGCGTATGACCGAACGGCGTTCAATCAAGGTCACGGCACCCGCGAGAATTCATTGCGGCCTATTGTCGGTTGGTAATTCCCTGCCAGTGAATTTTGGCGGTTGTGGGCTGATGGTCGATTGGCCACAGACTCAAGTGCGTTTGTCGCCAGGGCATTCTGGCATTTCCTGTCCAAATAATTTGCTTGAGAAGGTCGAATGGGTGCGTGACCGTTGTCTGGCGATTCCCGAATTGTCTGAGCTGCCGGTTTCGTTGGAAGTTCTTTCGCAGCCACCACAACATTCAGGATTTGGCAGCGGGACGCAGCTGGCGTTTGCGATTGCCGCCGGTTGGCTAGTTCTGGCGGGACGCGAAAATCTAAAGCCCGAAGAACTCGCGCTTGTGCTGGGACGCGGAATGCGCTCGGCGATCGGGACATTCGGCTTTTTTCAGGGCGGTTTTTTGGTCGACCGCGGCATCACATCGGAACGGCCGATTTCTCCATTAGCCCTGCGTATCGATTTTCCCAATTGGCCCATCTTGGTTGTCTCTTTTCCGCAGGTATCCGGATTGCATGGCGTTCAAGAGCTGCAGGCCTTTGATAGAATTGTGTCAACGACGAGTGCAGAACGAACCGAAATGGAGGAATTGCTCAATCAAGAGATCGTTCCAGCTTTGTTTGCCAAGGACTTCAGCAAATTCGCCGCAGCAATTTACGAATTTGGTACACGCAGCGGTAATTACTATCGCGAGTTTCAACGAGGAACCTTTCACAGTAGACAAGTGGCAGAGGTTGCCGAATGGTTTCGGGATCAAGGCGTACCGGGAGTTGTCCAAAGTTCCTGGGGACCGACACTCGCAGCTTTCGTTGAGAATCAGTCCGCAGCGAATTCGATTGTGATTAAATTGAAAGAGCGATTTGGAGAGAGTGTGGAGCCCCTGATTACAGCAGCGAACAATTGCGGTGCAAAATTTGAATTCGAGGAATTAAGCTAATGCCCAAACTGGGAGTCAATATCGACCATGTGGCGACCATTCGCCAAGCGCGCAAAACCGTAGAGCCCGATCCCGTATGGGCGGCGATGTTGGCCGAGCTGGGTGGTGCCGACCAGATCACGGTCCACCTGCGAGAAGACCGTCGCCATATCCAGGACCGCGACTTGGAGGTGCTGCGTCGGACGGTCAATGTACCGTTAAATCTGGAATGTGCGGTCGAAGATTCCATGCTTGCGATTGCAATCAAAACCAAGCCGGATCAAGTCTGCCTCGTTCCCGAAAAAAGGCAAGAAATTACGACAGAAGGCGGGCTGGATGTTGCCGGAAATTTATCGGCCGTAACGCGAGCGA